>NZ_CP031841.1:4266428-4577500 GCF_003432385.1 Breoghania sp. L-A4
TTACCCACAGTGCGAAATTCCGGAAATTTGCGTTCATATCGACCCTTTTGCCGCCTGCGGGCGGCAGTAATATCTGTCACATGTCGCGACCACCTGCCCACAAGATAGGCCGCGGCATGCCAGCGGACAAGACGCGCATGATGAATGGGTTCATGTCTTTTTTTTGTTAAGAGGCGGCAGGATACCGCGCCCTTCGTTAAAATTCACAAGACCCTCTGTGAATTCAACGATGCGGCGCGCCAGCCGCGCCGTCATTTGCGGCAACGCGTCGCGCGTGCACCAGCCCCCGCCATGGCTCCGCATCCGCCTGCGCGCGCGCCGGCAGGACGAACCCCGGCAACGCCACAAGCGCGCCGCCGGCGAAGATCGCGGGCGCGCTGTCGAACACCGCGCGCGGCCAGCCGTCCTGCGGATCCAGGCCCGCACGACGCAAGCCGCCTTCCCCAGCGCCGCGACCCGCACGCCCTCCGAGGCAGCCTCTTCCAGCGAGACCTGGAAACGCCGGTCCCAGACGCCGCGCTCGCCGGGCGCCAGATCGAGCGCCCGCGGCGGGTTGCGTCCGGCCTCGCGGCAGATCAGCACCGCGCCCTTGCGGCGCAGCAGGAGACAGTCGCCAAGCGTCCGCGTCACCGATGCCTCACCGGAGGGATCCGTCAGCGCGGCGACGGCACCCTCGAGCGCGCTCAGCCGCGGAACGTATGCCGCGCCGGAGCAATCGCGCACCAGCCGCGCGAACAGCCGCAACACGATCTCCTCCGGCAGTCCTTCAAGCGCCGTAAGATCAAAGCGGCACGGACCGGCCTCATGGCGCTCCACATGCGCGCGCATCACCGCGCCGACCCAGCTGTCCAGCGCGTCGGCCGCCCGCTTCATCGACCGCGCGGTCGCCGCCAGACGCTCCGCGCCCAGCCCCGCCTCCTCCAGCACCGGCAGCAGCGCGCGCATGGCAACCCGGCGATATCGCGGATCGGCATTGGAGGGATCCTCGCACCAGTCCAGATTCGCGGCGCGCAGGCTCGCGACCAGCCGCGCCTTGGGCAGATCCAGAAGCGGCCTGCAGATGGTCACGCCGTCACGCGTGCTTGATGGCGCCATGGCCGCGAGCCCGTAGGCGCCGCTGCCGCGCGCCAGCCTGTCGAGAAAGGTTTCCGCCTGATCGTCGCGATGATGGGCCAGCACCAGCGCGTCGGCGCCGCAGGCACGCATCGCGTCGCGCATCAGCGCGAACCGCGCGTCGCGCGCCGCCTTCTGGATGCCGGAGGCGGGCTTGTCGCCCTCCCAGCGCAAAATACGGTGTTCAAGGCCGCAGAAAGCGCAACGCCGGGCGACGGCAAGCGCCTCATCGGCCGCCTCCGGCCGCAGCCCGTGATCGACGGTGAAGACGATTGCGTCGGGCACGCGCGCCTGCCGGGATCGCCATTGCTGGAAAAAATGCAGAAGAGCGGAGGAATCCGCGCCGCCGGAGACGGCCAGCGCCAGTTTTCGACATTGCCGAAGCGGCGCGAACACGGCGTCGATCTCGTGTTCCGCGAGCGGGCCGTCAGACGGCCCCGGCGCGTCAGGAACAACCGGCACTCTTCTGCTCCGCCCGCGCGCGGTTGAGCACCGCCGGCGCGCCATCGGGATATTTGGCCAGAAGCTCGGAATAGGTGGCGCAAGCCGCATCACCCTGACCGAGGCTGCCAAGCGACAAGCCGAGCTTCAGCAGGCTGTCGGGCGCCTTCCCGGTTTCGGGGTAGTCCGTATAGGTCTTGAGAAACGCGTCCGCCGCCTCGCGGTACTGGCCGCTGCCGTAGTAGCTCTCGCCCATCCAGTATTGCGCGTTCGAGGCCAGCGGATCATCGGGATAATCGTTGAGGAACTGCTGAAAGCTCTGGATGGCCTGCGCATAATCGCCGTTCAGCACCTGATTGTAGGCGCGATCGTAGTCATCGCGCGCAATCCCCGTGGTCGGGGCCAGAACAAGCTGGCCGATGGCGTCGCCATCCGTGGCCGCCGGGTCGTCGGAGCCGCGCACGCCGGGAAGCGCCTCGCCCGGCCGCCCTCCGGCATTCGCCGAGCCGGTGGCGAGAGCGGAAAGATCAAGAGGCCGGCCCGAGGGGAGCGGAAGATCACCGCCGCCGGTGCGTGCGGCCTCACGCTGCTCGATTTCACCGAGCGACTGGGGCGGCGCGCCAAGTTGCGCCGAGCCCGCGGTGTTGATGTTGCCCTGAGAGCCTTGCGGGCTCTGGGACGGGCTCACCTCGGAACGGCTGCGCGGGGCGCCTCCGCCTTCCAGTTCCTGGAACCGGAACTCGGTGTCTTCCTGCGCGCGCCTGAGCTGATCCTGAAGCTCGCGCACCTGGTGGCTCAGTTCCTCGATCTGGCCGGTCAGCGCCCGCATTTGCTCCTCGACGCGGTTGATCCGGACCACCGCTTCCCCTTCGTTGCGCGACGAGGAACCGAAAAACCCACCCTGCGCCATCGCCGGCGTCGCCAGCATCGCCGCCAGAAGCATTCCGGCAAGGGCGCGTAGATAAACGTTCATCTGCATCTCGTACTTCCGTGGCTGTCTGCGCGATACCATGACCTAGCATAAGTCGCCGGGACTTCGGCTAAAATTTGACGCGCCGCGCCGCGTCCGGATGCTTGCCGGAAATCCGGGCACAAAAAAACCGGCGGCCGAAAGGCCGCCGGTTCGTAGTATTGAATGCGTCAGGCGATCCGTTCGATCAGCTTCCCGCGTTGTTGATCACGGTCACCGCGCGGCGGTTCTGCGACCAGCAGGAGATGTCGTTGCACACCGCCACGGGGCGTTCCTTGCCGTAGGAGATCGTCCGCATCCGGGTTGCCGGGACACCCTGGCTGACCAGATAGTCCCGCGCGGCTGTCGCCCGGCGGGCGCCCAGCGCGATGTTGTACTGTCGCGTGCCGCGCTCGTCGGCGTGGCCTTCGATCGTGACGGCGTATTTCGAATACTTCTGCAACCAGCGCGCCTGAAGATCGAGCGTTGCGCGACCTTCCGGCGTCAGGTCCGAGCTATCGACCGTGAAAAGCACGCGATCGCCCACGTTGACGACAAAGTCCTGCGCCGTGCCCGGCGTAACCGCGCTGTTGGCAATGCTGTCCGGTCGAGTCTGCGCGCAGGCAGCAACACTGAGAGCGGCCGCGACAAGCGCGACAAATCGAATTCCACGCATGAAAGTCCCGTTCGTCTTCATAATTCCCGCAACTCCTGACCCCCACCGCCCCTCTAGGGTTAAAGATACCCTATCGCGGGATGGTTAAGCAGCCGTTGGCGGAAATGGTTAACCAAACATTAATCCGCGACGACGCCGATTTTCATTTTCCGAGACGGACGGCCGTTTCGCCGCCGTCTCGTGTTCGTGCGAGGGTAGGCCCCCGACCCTATTCGATCAAGGGCGACCAGGCGGGGTCGGAGGCGAAAGCCGCCGTGCCCACGCGCTGTTCATTGTACCCGGTAAGATCCACGGTCCACAATTGCGGCCCGCCATTGGCGCCCGGCGTGTCGCGGAAGAACATCAGCACCCGGCCGTTGGGCGCCCATGTCGGTCCCTCGTTGTGGAAGCCTTCCGTGAGGATCCGCTCACCCGAGCCGTCGGGCCGCATGACGCCGATCATGAAGCGGCCCTGGTGCTGCTTGGTAAAGGCGATGAGATCGCCGCGCGGCGACCACACGGGGTGGAGTAGTGACCCGGCCCAAAGCTGATCCGGTTGGGCGCGCTGCCGTCGGCATTCATCACGTAGAGCTGCTGGCTGCCGCCACGGTCGGATTCAAAGACGATCTGACTGCCATCGGGCGAATAGGACGGACTGGTGTCGATGGAAGCCGAATTGGTCAGCCGCGTCTTGTTGCGCGAACGCAGGTCCATCAGGTAGATGTTGGCGTTGCCCTCCTGCTGCAGGCTCATGACGATGCGCTGGCCATCCGGCGAGAACCGGGGCGCAAAGGTCATGTTGGGGAAGTTGCCGACAACCTCGCGCTGACCCGTCTCGATATTGAGCAGATACACGCGCGGCTCGCCGCCCGCATAGGACATGTAGGTGACTTCCTGGCTGGTCGGCGAGAACCGAGGCGTCAGCACCAGATCGTCGCCGGACGTCAGATAGCGCACGTTGGCGCCGTCCTGATCCATGATCGCCAGCCGCTTGACACGCTTGTCCTTCGGACCGGTCTCGTCGATGAAGACGACGCGCGTGTCGAAATAGCCCTTCTCGCCGGTCAGCCGCTCGTAGATCGCGTCCGCGATGATATGCGCCAGCCGCCGCCAGTGCTTGGGCGTGGTGAAATACTGCTGACCCACCATCTGTTCGCCGGCGAAGACGTCCCACAGGCGGAATTCCGCACGCAATCGACCGTCGCCCTGGGTGGTGATGGTGCCGGACACCAGAGCCTGGGCCGCAATGATCCGCCAGTCGCCGAAACGCGGCTGGGTGTTCACGTCCATGTCTTTCTGGATGAAGCTCTTCGGATCGAGCGGGCGGAACAGGCCGGAGCGTTTCAGATCCGCCACAACCACACCGACAATATCGGCGGAGATCTTCGAATCCACGCCGCCAAAGGTCGGAATGGCGATCGGCAGCGGCTCGATGTTGCCGCCGCGAATATCGATTTCCACCAACGCACTGGCCGGCCGCGCCAGCGCCGCCGCCATCAGGACCGCCAGCGCCAGCGTGCGCGCCACCCGGGCCGCGAAGAGCCCGCTCGCGCCGGTCATCCGGCCAAATTTACTAAACTGCATCATCGACAGATACCTCGTGTCGTCTTCGCGTTTCTCGTCCCTGCAGCCAATCAACGCGCGCCTCGCCGCTTCGTTCAAATCGGAGCGCGCTCAATAGGCCTGCTTCGGATAGAAATTGACCACCACAGTGCTCCAACCGTTCACACCGCCGAATTTGTCGCGCGGCAGGAACGCGAACGTCTCTTCCTGGTCGACCCGGCTGACCGCAGTCACGGCCGCCCGGGCCAGCGCGTCGAATTTCGGATACGAATGCGAATTGATGACCTGCGGCCGCCCCACAAGGCGCCCGTCCTGGGACAGGCTGAACTGGATCGTGATATTCAGATCGTCCGGATAGTCGTCGCCCCAGTAGTAAAACCTCTGACGGATCTTTGTAATCAGCAACTCCATTTCGCTGGCCGTCAGCCGGCCGGTGTCCTTCGACAGCTGGCTGCCCAGCGACGCGGGCTCCGGGCTTGGCTCGGCCGCTCCGCCGCGCGGCTCGACCTTGTTGAGCAGCGCCGCGATGTTGTTGGGATCGAATTTCTTCTCCGGCTTCTCGGGCGTATCCGGGGTCCGCGGCGTCTGCGGCATCGCCTTGGCGACCTGCACCGGTTTCGGCGGCGTCGGCTTGGTGCGCGGCGTGACCTTCACGGGCTCGGGCACCGGCTCCGGCTTGGCCGCCTCGACAACGGGCTCCTTCGCCGGCTCGGGCTCCGCCTGCGGTTCCGGCGCGGGCGCAGGTTCGCTGACAGGCTCCGGCTCGGGTGTGGGCGCCGGTTCGGCGACAGGCTCGGGCGCGGGTTCCGGCGCGGGCGGCGGGGCGTTCGTCGCCTCCCTGGCGGGCGTGTCGCCGGGCTTTTCGGCCTCTGTCGGTGTTTCGGACGGCTTCTTTGCCGGCTCCGGCCGGGCTTCCTCGCGTTGTTCGGCATCCCGCGCGCCGATGCGCAGACGCGTTATGTCCTCGATGGGCACCAGATCAACGGGCAGGGACTCGACGTTGGCCACCTCAAAGCGCTCCGCCGCCGGAAGCGCCACGAGCCCCCATGCGAGAATGGCCAGATGACCCACCGCCGATGCCACGAACCCCGCGCGCATGGTCAGTTGCCCTGCTCCTCAAGCGTCACCAGACCGATGCGCGTGAATCCGGCCGCATTGATTCGTCCCATGATCCGCATCACCGTTCCGTAATCCGCGTCCCGGTCGCCGCGCACATAGATGCGCTCTTCGTACCCATTGGCGGCGATCGCGATCAGCTTTTCGACAATTTCCGTCGGATCGATTTCCGTATCCTGGATGAACACCCCACCGTCATTCTTCACCGAAATGGTGATCGGCTCGCTGTCACCTTGCAGCGGTTTGGCACGCGATTGGGGCAGATCAATGGGCACGCCAACCGTCAGCAGGGGCGCGGCCACCATGAAGATGATCAAGAGCACCAGCATCACGTCGACAAACGGCGTGACGTTGATCTCGCTCATTGGCTGATGACGGCGGCCGCGGCCGCGCCGCGAACTCCGTCCCCCGCCCGTTCCCATTTGTGCTCCCATGATTCAGTTCACATCCGTTCGTCGATTTGGCGGGACAGGATGGCGGAGAACTCGTCGGCAAAGCCTTCCAGCCGGCTGGCCAGCTTGCCGCTCTCACCGGAGAACTTGTTGTAGGCGATGACCGCGGGAATGGCCGCCAAGAGGCCAAGCGCGGTGGCGAACAGCGCTTCCGCGATGCCCGGCGCCACGACGGCCAGATTGGTGTTCTTGGACGCGGCAATGGCCTGGAACGCCGTCATGATGCCCCAGACCGTGCCGAACAGGCCGATGAACGGCGCAGCCGAACCCACCGTCGCCAGCACCAGGAGCCGTCCCTCCAGCCGCTCCATCTCGCGGGTGATGGTCACGTTCATCACCCGGTCGATGCGCTGCTGCAGGCTGTGGATCGCCGGACGGGCGCCTTCGTGGCTGCGCTTCCATTCGCGCATCGCGGCGACAAACAGCGCCGCCATGGCGTGGTTCGAGCGATTGGACAGTGTCTGGTAGAGATCCTCCAGCGACTGGCCCGACCAGAACACCGTCTCGAAGCGGTTCATCTGCCGGCGCGTGCGCGCATACAGGATGGCCTTGTCGACAATGATCGCCCAGCACCAGACGGACGCCACCATCAGTCCAACCATGACAAGCTGAACGACGATATGCGCTTCCAGAAACAGGGACAGAAAAGAAATATCGCCGTTGGGCGCGGCGAGTTCAGTTTGCGCAAAGGCTGCGGATATCATTCAAGGGACCTCTTGTCCGTGGCCAGCGCCGGGACATGGCTGGACCGTTCTTCGCTTCAAACCATCAACGGCTCAAACGCGCATCCGGCCTTCTCGCCTGCTTCTGTGGCGATGGAATTTGGCGAAACCGGGGCTGAATCGCGGGTTCCTGTCCGATCGACCCCTGCACCGGGCATGCGGCATCGCACGCAGATCCCGCGGCGAACACCACGTCTACAAAGCCATCGTTATGGTTACGGAAGACTTAAAATCGCGCCGGATCCAAGCGTTTCCCTTGGTCTTACGACGGAATTTCGCGCGATGACGGACGGAATGGCCACCTGGCCGGCTATTGCTGCAGGCGCGCTGCCAGGTCCTTCGGCATGCGGCGCGGTTTTCCCTCCGCGTTGATCACCGCCGCCGTGACCCGCGCCTTGATCAGCACCTCGGCCCCGCGCCGCACTTCCTGGGCAAGCACCAGCCGCGCGCCGCGCGCCTGCTCGCACACGGTGTGCACTTCGAGCACGTCATCGATGCGAGCGGGCTTGAGAAAATCGATGTCCATGTGCCGCACGGCAAACGCCAGACGCTCGCCGGCAAGGCCTGCGTCGAGTTGGTTGTGATGAATGCCGCACAGGCGCAGGAAATCGGAACGGCCCCGCTCCATGAACCGCAAGTACGACGCATGATAGACGACGCCGGAGAAATCCGTGTCCTCATAGTAGACGCGCACGGCCAGGAGGTGCCCCTCGCCGGTCAGGGCGCCGGCGAGATCCGGCCAGCGGTCATCGGGTCCGGTCATGCGTCCACTCCTCCTGTGTGCCGGGCGAACCCCGCCCATGGCATCGATCCCGCGTCATCCGGCAATCGGGCGGCCCCGTCAAGCCGCCCGGGTGTCTTCAGGCACCGATCGTCGCCGGGCGCCACCACCCGGCGCCGCAAGACAGACCATGGCCGGTTGTCTCCAAGTCCAACTCGCAAAAAAGATGATTATCGCGCCCGGCTTTGCTAAACCTGAGGCATCCGCAAAAACACCAAGGTCCTTTCAACGAGCACAAGCCATGCCAATTTTCCATCATCCGGCGCGCGCCGTCCTGTTTGTCGCGTACCTGTTCGCTGCCTTCGCACCGCCGGCCGCCCATGCGCAAAATGCGTCCGTGACCCTGTCCGGCGAGGTCTGGGTCGACAACTGGTTCCAATTCTACGCGAACGGCAAGAAAGTGGCCCAGGACAGCGTTTCGATCCGCACCGAACGTTCGTTCAACGCCGAGCGTTTCACCTTCAAGACCAAATTGCCGGTCACGCTTGCCTTCGAATTTCGCGATTTCATGCAGAATGAAACCGGGCTCGAATACATCGGCACCCGCCGGCAGCAGATGGGCGACGGCGGCGCAATCGCCCAGTTCACGGATACCAAGACAGGCAAGGTGATGGCGGTCACGAACAGTTCCTGGCGGTGTCTGACCGTGCAGCACGCGCCCGTCGACAAGTCGTGCGCCAGGGAGCGCAATCCGACCGTCAACAAGGGTGCATGCAAGCAAAAGGTCGTCAGCCGGCCGAGCAACTGGACCGCGCCGGGCTTCGACGACTCGCGCTGGCGCAAGGCCTCAACCCATTCGAAAAGCAGCGTGAGCCCGAAGGACGGCTACAACCGGATCCGCTGGTCGCGGTCGGCGAAATTCATCTGGGGCCCGGATCTCGAACGTGACAACATCGTGCTGTGCCGTCTGACGGTCGGGGATAGCGCGCCAAACGCAAAACGTCCGCCCGAAGACTTTCCGGGCGGACGATCTGTTCAACAGCCGCGGAGTGGTCAGGCGGCCTTGTCGTCGAGGAACGGATAATCCGTGTAGCCCTCGCGGCCACCGCCATAGAAGGTATCGCCGTCCCAGGCGTTGAGCGGAGCGTCCTTCTCCAGCCGCTCGGCCAGATCCGGGTTGGCGATATAGAGCTTGCCGAAGGCGACGAGATCCGCCCGGCCCTCTTCTACCGCATCCAGCGCCATCTGGCGGTCATAGCCGTTGTTGGCCATGTAAAGACCATCGAAGCGCGCTTTCAACGCCGCGAGATCCGCACCCTCGGGCAGCGCGCGGTCGCCGCCGGTCTGGCCTTCGACCATATGCAGGAAGGCGAGACCAAGACCGCTGATGCGATCGACCGCCGCGGTCGCCAGGGCGACCGGGTCGCTGTCCTCGATCGCATTGGCGTTCGAGAACGGGCTCAACCGCACGCCGACGCGTCCGGCGCCAAGAACCTCCACCACGGCCTCGACGACCTCGCCAAGCAGACGCACGCGGTTTTCCAGCGAGCCGCCATAGGCGTCGGTGCGCTTGTTGGAGCCATCGCGCATGAACTGGTCGAGCAGATAGCCGTTGGCGGCGTGAATCTCCACGCCGTCAAAGCCTGCGGCATCGGCGTTGCGCGCCGCCTTGCGGTAGTCCTCGATGACGCGCGAGATCTCGGTCAGTTCCAGCGCGCGCGGCGTGGAGGTCTCGACAAAACCCGTGCCGTCGAAAGTGCGCGACGCGGCCGCGATTGCCGAGGGCGCCACGGGGGGCTGACCGTCAAGCAGCGAGGTGTGCGAGATGCGTCCCACGTGCCAGATCTGGGCGACGATCCTGCCACCCTTGAGATGCACCGCATCGGTAACCTTTTTCCAGCCTGCGACCTGGGCTTCGGAATAGATCCCGGGCGTCCAGGCGTAGCCCTTGCCTTCCGGACTGATCTGGGTGCCCTCGGTGATCAGCAGCCCGGCGCCGGCGCGCTGGGAATAATACTCGGCATGAAGTTCATAGGCCGCGTCGTCCTCGGCCCGCGCCCGGTTGCGAGTGAGCGGCGCCATGACGACACGGTTGGCGAGCGCGATGTCGCCGGCCTTGATGGGGGTGAAGAGCTTTGCTTGGGTCATGTCAGGTCCTTTTGGTCTGCAACAGTCAACGTATTATTGAACCGATCGTTCCATTATTCGGCGCAAGTCGGGCGTGTTTGGGCGGTTCCGTCCCCTAGCTTGCCTGAGTGCCGATGAGGGCGCGGCCCTGATCGAGCATGGCTTCCAGTCGCGCCGAGGGCACGCCGGCCTTTCTCAGGACGATGATGCCGAGGCCCAGCGCCACGATGGCGCCAGCCCGGTCGGCCGCTCCATCGGGATCATCCGGCGAAAGCGCCCGGGCGAAGAGAGCCTCGATCCGCGCCAGATGCCGGCGGCTGAGATCCGCCACATCCGGTGCGTGCGGCGCGACTTCGGACACCGTGTTGGCGAACATGCAGCCACGCTCGCCGCCGGTCGGATCCGCAAGCGCTGTGATCATGCGCGGCACGGCCTCCGCGGCGGGACCGTCCGCCATCTGCGAAAGCGCCGCGTAAGCCGCGTCGGAATAACTCTGCAAAGCGGCCATCAGCACGTCGTGTTTGGAACCGAAGCAGCCGTAGAACGACGAACGGCTGATGCCCATTGCTTCGGTGAGCGCAGCGATCGAGCTTGCCTCATAGCCCTGGCGCCAGAACAGCTCAAGCGCCGCCTTCAGCGCCGTCGCCTCGTCAAAGGCGCGCGGACGCCCGGGCCCGCATTGGGGCTTGTGGTGCTGTCGCGATGATGTTCCGGTGCTCATGACTCCAATGTGGACCGTATGTTCCAGAATACAAGAGCTGCTCGAGGAATGCCGACTGCAATCCCGTTTCGCCCGACGCAAAACCGCCGCCGCCGGAATGATCCGCCGGCAAGCGTCTGTTGGCCGTGCGCGATGTGGGACGGTTTTACGCCGCCGCGACGTCGGTCAGGAACCGGTCGATGGACGTGCGCAGCGCCGTGGACGCCTGCTTCATGTCCCTGGTGACCGCGCTCATGGCGTCCGCCGAACGGGAGCTTTCGCTGACATCGCCGTTGAGCGAGGACACGGCTTCGGTTACCAACAGCGTGCCTTGAGCCGCCTGCGAGACATTGCGCGCGATCTCGTTGGTGGCGGACCCCTGTTCGCGCACCGCTTCCGCGATTGTCGCGGTGTAGCGGTTGACCTCGTCGATGGCCTCGGTCACCGAACCGATCTCGCCGACCGCTTCGCTGGTGGACGTCTGGATACCGGCGATCTGGCTTGAGATTTCCTCGGTCGCCTTCGCGGTCTGCGACGCAAGTTCCTTCACTTCCGCCGCCACCACGGCGAACCCCCTGCCGGCTTCGCCCGCGCGCGCCGCCTCGATGGTCGCATTGAGCGCCAGAAGATTGGTCTGTTCGGCGATATCGGAGATCAGCTTGACCACGTCGCCGATGCGGTTGGCGGCTTCGGCCAGGCCGCCGATCTTGGCGTTGGAGGACGACGCGCTGGTCGCGGTCGTCTCGACGATCGTCGCCGTGGTCGCGACCTGACGCGAAATTTCCTCGATCGAGGCGTTGAGCTCCTCGGTGGCCGAGGCGACGGCCTGCACGTTGTGCGAGGCGCGCTCGGATTCCTGCACCGCTTCGGCGCCACGCGCCGCAGCCGTGGCCGAACGTTCGGTGAGCCCCACCGCCGTGACGGCGACCTTCTCGAAATTGTCCTCGACCATCTCCAACACCGACTGAACCTCCGCGCGGAACGACTGGATCATCGAGTCGATGGCCTTTTCGCGCGTTTCCCGCGCGATGTGCCCGGCCTTTCTTTCTTCCGCCAAACGCTCGCGCTCAAGCGAGTTCTTCTGGAAAATCGCGACGCTGCGCGCCATCTCGCCGATTTCGTCGGCCCGGTCGGCGCTCTTGATCTCTGCCGAGAGATCACCTTCCGCGATCCGCTTGGAGACAACGGACAGGGCCGCGAGCGGCGCGAACATCCGCGTCGCCAGCCACCACATCAGACCGATGATCGGCAACAGGCACAACAGCCCGGCGATGGAAACGCCGGTGGTAATCGTCGATGCCGCCTCGGACAATTCGTCCAGGGTGACCGCTTCGACAACGGTGAACTGCTTGCCGAGGAAACTTTCGATGGCCGAATGAAACCGCCACTCCCGACCATCGATCGACACAGCATCGTCAGCGAGGCGGATCTCCTCGAACTTGAGAACTGTCGCTGCCGCATCCGAACCGTCCGTGGCAAAACGGATCGCCATGCCGTCGCCATTGACGAGCATCGTGCGTTCGGTTTCACCGATACCGGTCGCGTCGTTCAGAATCGCCGCGAGCCTGTCCATCTTGATGGTGAAGGCGAGCGCGCCGAAAAATCTGTCGAGATAGAACACCGGCGCCGAAACGACGGCGGAGACATCGCCCGCCTGTGAGACCTGAAATCCGGAGAAGAAGAGGCTGTCCGGCTTGAGCGTTTCGTCAGCCGCCGCCGCATACAGCGGCTTGAGCGCGATGCTCACCGCGTTGTCCGCGAGCTCCGGCGCCGCGACGGCGCGGGCGAAGTCCTCACCCTTGCGGTAGCTGTAGACGATGTTTGCGTCGGTGTTGCCGATGGCCACATCGCTGAATAGTCCCTGTCCGACCAGCGCGCCGATGGCATCGTGAATAATCACGTGCGAGCTCGTGTAGTAGTTCTTGGCCTCCGGCTCCATCAGCAAATGGCGCTCGCCATCCGGATGCGGGTTCTTGGCGATGAACATCTCGCGCAGCTGGGCGCTCTGGTTTTCCTTCAGGTTCTTCCAGCCGGCACCCATCTTCAGGATGCTGTCCTTGGCCGCCGGCAGGGAGACATAGTTGCGCACGCCGTCGCCGATCTGCTGCATGGCGAGCGACATGGACTTGCGCTTGCCGATCGTGGCGCTTGTCAGCGCCTTGTCAGCCTGCTCATTGGCAACGGAACTGGCCAGTTGCGATGCCGTCAGCACCAGCGCGGAACACAGCACGATGGCCCCGGCAAGAAACAAGAGCACCAGCTTTGTCGAAAGTCGATTGCGCAGCATGAAAACCTCCCGAATTCAGGTTTCCAAATAGCGCGGAAATCAAAAAGGAAGACTTAAGACAGGAGCATTCGCGAGACGTCACAATCCTCGCATCCTCCTGATATCAATACGATATTGTACGTACTTTGCACAATTTGAAAAATTTCCGCCCCTTGGACGCATCTTCCGCAGCAGGAAACAACCGCAGCATGAAGACCGCGCAAACACCGTTCGCGCGTCCATCAAGACGCCACGTCAAGGGCGGAAACGACAAGGTACAACAGCGTCAGGCGATGATCTTCGTGAGAACGCCCAAGCCGATCAGGCCGGTGATGATGAGATAGATCGCCACGATGAAGCTGAGCAGCCGCGGCATCAGCAGGATCAGGATGCCGGCGATGAGGGCGACGAGCGGCGCGATATGCGCGGAGGTGATGAGCATGAAATTCTCCTGGAATGTGGCGCCGCATCCCGGCAGCAAAGGCGGCGCCCGGGATGCGGAACTGAAAAGGCGCGACGATACACGGACGATTGTCGCATCTTAAACGACCGGGCGAGGATTTGGTTGCGGAATATCAGTCGCTCAGTCCGGCGCCTCTTCCTGGAACAGTCCCATCTGCGGCGTGGCGATGGCGGGCGGCACGGCAAGGCCGAGATGGGCGAAGCTCTTGGGCATCAACAGGCGGCCGCGCGGCGTACGCTGGATGAACCCCTGCTGCAGCATGAAAGGCTCGACGATGTCCTCGATGGCGTCGCGCGGCTCCGACAACCCCGCGGCGATCGTCTCGATGCCGACCGGGCCGCCACCGAAATTCTCCGCGATCATTGAGAGGTAGCGGCGATCAAGTGAATCCAGTCCGGCCTTGTCGACCTCGAGCTGGTTGAGCGCCTTGTCGGCGATCTTCGCGTCCACGGCGTCCTGGCCGGCGACAACGGCGAAATCGCGCACCCGGCGCAGCAGACGTCCGGCGATGCGCGGCGTGCCGCGCGCGCGCTTGGCGATCTCGTTGGCGCCATCGTCCGTCATCCCGATGCCGAGAATGCGCGCGCCGCGCCGCACGATCAGTTCCAGTTCCTCGACGGTGTAGAAATTCAACCGCACGGGAATGCCGAAGCGGTCGCGCAAGGGTGTGGTCAGCAGACCGAGCCGGGTGGTGGCGGCGACCAGCGTGAACTTCGACAGATCGATCTTCACCGAGCGCGCCGCCGGCCCCTCGCCGATGATCAGATCGAGCTGGAAGTCTTCCATGGCGGGATAGAGAATTTCCTCCACCGCCGGGCTGAGCCTGTGAATCTCGTCGATGAACAGCACGTCGCGTTCCTCGAGATTGGTGAGCAACGCCGCAAGGTCCCCGGCCTTGGCGATGACGGGGCCGGAGGTGGCGCGAAAGCTCACGCCCAATTCGCGCGCCATGATCTGCGCCAGCGTGGTCTTGCCCAGCCCGGGAGGACCGACGAAGAGCACGTGGTCGAGCGCCTCGCCACGCGCCTTGGCCGCCTCGATGAACACCGACAGATTGGCGCGCGCCTGCGCCTGACCGACGAACTCGCCGAGCGCCAGCGGCCGCATGGAGCTGTCCGGCTCGTCGCCGCGTTCCCGGGGCGTGACGACTCGATCATCGCTCATGGGTGGGCCCCAGCGTTGAATTGCGGGAAACGGGCTCGGTTTCGAGACGGCTCGTGGGGCGTTCGGCGTTTGCCGCCCATCCTTCGAGACGCCCGTGTGCCACGGGCTCCTCAGGATGAGGTTGGGGGTTTGGCGGGCATGACAAAGCGGCCTTGCGCACGCACCCCATCCCGAAGGGTCGCGTCCAGAACGATGTCGACACAGTGCTCGCCGCCCCCTCAACCTCATCCTGAGGAGGCGCGCCAGCGCCGTCTCGAAGGATGGGCCACGCACCGGGACCGTACGGCACGCGCCTCGCCCCAAGCACGACGCGCGTGCCGATGGCTCGCGGAAAGACCAATGTGTCCCCGCTCATGACGACAGTTCCTTGAGGCCGAGACGGATGAGCGTGGCGGTGCCCGCGTCCTCACCCGCGCTGCGCTGCGCGCTGGCGACAGCGGCGGCGGCCTGCGGCCCCCCATAGCCTAGATTGACAAGCGCGGAGACAGCATCGGCCACCGGGCGCGGGGCGGTCTTCCCGGCGATCTCGGACGCCAGTTGGACGGTGCCGCTATCCGCATCCGCGAAGGCCGGGGCCTTGGCCTTGAGCTCGGTGACGATGCGCTCGGCGACCCGCTTGCCGACTCCCGGCGCGCGCGCGATGGTGACCTTGTCCTGCAGCGCGATGGCGTTGGCGACCTCGCCGGGCTTGAGGATACCGAGAATGCCGAGCGCCACCTTGGCGCCCACACCCTGCACCGTCATCAGCATGCGGAACCACTCGCGCTCCAGATCGGAGGCAAAGCCGAACAGCCGGATCTGGTCCTCGCGCACATAGGTCTCGATGGAAAGGACCGCCGCCTCGCCGACCGGCGGCAGGCCCTGCAGCACCCGGGAGGGACATTGCACGTGATAGCCGACGCCATGGACGTCGAGGATCACGAAATCCTCGCCGTAGCTGTCGATGACGCCCTTGAGTTTGCCAATCAAGCCCCTACCCCGCTATCCGTATTGCCGTGCCGTCGGTGGCCTCTGTCTCATTGCCCGATCCTCTCCGCCAGACGCGCGTGCGCGGCGGCCGCCCGCGATGTTGCGCGTGACAGATGGCGATGGCGAGAGCATCGGCCGCGTCGTCGGAATTGAACGTCGCCTTCGGCATCAGGACCTTCACCATCATGCGGATCTGCTTCTTGTCGGCGTGGCCCGCTCCGACGACGGTCTTCTTGACGAGGTTCGGCAGATATTCGCCCACCACCAGCCCGGCAATGGCCGGCACCAGCATGGCGATTCCACGCGCCTGGCCAAGCTTCAGCGTCGCGTTGGCGTCCTTGTTGACGAAGGTCTGCTCAACCGCCGCCTCATCCGGGCGATGGGTTTCCAGCACGTTCACCAGTCCGTCGTGCAACTGCACCAGCCGGTCGGCCAGCGCGCGGCTCGACGTCGATACGACCGTGCCCGAGGCCACGAACTTCAGGTTCGTGCCGGTGACGTCGATGACGCCCCATCCCGTATTACGCAGGCCCGGATCGATACCGAGGATTCGAATCGTGGTGTTCATAGAACAAAGGGGTAACAACGAAACCGCGTGAACGCCAGATTATCCTGCCTGGCACCGTGCAATAGCGCGCCTGGCCCTTGCCTGAAATGTGGCCGGCGACACAAGCGGACGGCGCGGCGGCCTGCTTTGCGCGGCACGGCCTGCTTGACTTCCACCGGCCTATTGGGCACGCATCTGCCACTCATGCATGACATATGGGAACGAGGACATACCAACATGTTGAAAGCATTTTTCGCGACCCTGGTCGGCGCCGCCCTGATCGGCGTGCCCGCCGTCGCGGCCGATCTCAAGATCAAGGAAATCGATGTCGGCACCGGCACGAAAGCCACGACCGGCGATCTGGTGTCCGTGCACTACACCGGTTGGCTGGCGGACTCGACCAAGTTCGACTCAAGCCGCGATCGCGGTGAGCCGTTCCGGTTCACCCTGGGCGCCGGACAGGTCATCAAGGGCTGGGACCAGGGCGTCGCCGGCATGCGGGTCGGCGGCAAGCGCGAACTGACGATCCCTCCGGCGCTTGGCTACGGCACCAGGGGCGCCGGCGGCGTCATCCCGCCGAATGCGACACTGAGCTTCGAGGTCGAACTGCTCAAGGTCAACGGCGCGGACTGACGCGCGCCGTCCCGGTACGTTCAAGACCGCGCGCCGAAATCCTGCCGGCGCGCGGCCTGCCCTCCCGGATCGATCCCCGGTTTCGCGACCCTCCGCCTTTTTCCGGGTCTGGAGGATCCGGTTGCCTTCACGCCACCCATTTGAAGTGACACCCCGTCCATGATCGCGGACCTCATGCCGGATTTCTCGGATCCGGCCGTGCTGACCATTCTTGTCGCGGCGATGATCGGCGGGGCCGTGCGCGGCTTCGCGGGCTTTGGCGCGGCGATGATCTTCATGCCGGTGGCCAGCATCGTCATCGACCCGAAGATCGCCGCGGCCGCCTTCCTCGTCATGGATGATGTGCTGACCATGCCGATGGCGCTGCGCGCGGCACGGATCTGCGACTGGCGCACGGTGCTGCCGGCCTTCGTCGGCGCGCTGCTGACCGTGCCGCTGGGCGCGCTGATGCTGGCCAATGCCGACCAGTTGACGATGCGCTGGGGGATCTCGATCCTGGTGCTGGCGCTGCTGGGGCTGCTGATTTCCGGCTGGCGCTACAAGGGCGCGCCGACCCTGCCCGTCTCGCTGGGCGTCGGCGCGACCTCCGGTTTTCTCAGCGGCGTGTCGCAGGTCGCCGGACCGCCCGTGGTCGCCTTCTGGATGAGCGGCCCGCAGCCCGCGATCATCATCCGCGCCAACCTGATCGTCTATTTCGCGCTGGCCAGTTTCGGCGCATTGGCCGCCTACTGGTGGAACGGGCTGTTCACGCTGGATGTCGCCAAGACACTGGTGATCATCATGCCGGTCAACGCGCTGGCGCTCTATTGCGGCTCGCATTTCTTCTCGCGCTCATCAGAACGGCTTTTCCGCCTCGTCGCCTACGGAATGGTGGCGATTGCCGCGATCGGCTCGCTGCCGGTGCTGGACGGCGTGCTCAGATAGGCGACGGCCGCGCCGCAGACACGGATCGTCCCCGAACATCAGTGCGATGGCTGTTCAGCGCAAATCACACTCATCTGATGTAAAAGCGTGATGACGGATTTATCGAACGGAACCGGAAGTCACATGTTCTTCGTACGTACCGCCGGAAAGCAGGACCTTGAGGCCATCTTGGCGCTCCTGTCGGAAACCTGGCACGACACCTATGACGCAATCTACGGACCCGACAGGGTCGCGGAGATCACCGCATCGTGGCATTCGCGCCAGTCCCTGGAGGCGAAGCTCACGCAACTGGCGTCGGAATTCATCGTCGCCGACGATGGCACGCGCATCGGCGGTGTCGCCTTTGCGGCGTGGTCCGATCAGCAGACGAAGCGGGTCACGCTGCACCAGCTTTACGTCCACCCCGACTGCCAGGGGCAGCGAATAGGCGCAGCGCTCCTCGGCGAGATCATCGACGCCTTTCCAGACGCCAACGCCCTGAGGCTTGAGGTGGAGCCGGCCAACGAGAAGGCCATCGGCTTCTATCGGGCACACGGGTTTGAAAAGGTCGGCGAGACGAAGGATTGCGGCGGCCGCACCGGCATTCCCGCCGCCATCTATGAACGGCCGCTCGCTACGGACTAGCCGCCTAAAAGCGGAAAGGCGCGCAGCCTGTTTCCTGGCGGCGATCGGCGCGCTGCCGGCGTTCTACTGGGTGCCACGGCAAACCTGCCTTCAGATCGGCAGAGTGAGAAATCTCACCGGGCATCATCAAGACCACGCGTAAATTCCGTTACGTAAGTTTATTCACTCAACAATTCTTGGAGACGGACATGCGCAATACCGCAATCAAATGCCTCGTCGCCTGCGTTATCACCATCATGGCAGGCCCGGCTCTCGCCGACAGCCAGGAGGTCTCGGCAAAGGTGACGCTGAATAATTTCTCGAACAGCAACATCGAAATCGGCATCCGGACGTCGGATCTCGGCGCCGCATTCCACTCGTGCACGACGGGCAGCAAACCATCCTGCACGGTGACCGACGATCAGTCATCGATCCCGAAAAATATTGGCAACATCCTTTGCATGCCCAGCGCCATGAACGTCTCGATCGACAGCAGTTGCCAGTCGTTGCTTGATGCCGGCGAAAGCGAAAGCTGCCAGTCGAATTCAGCGTCAGGTTACTGCTATGGAAATGTCGTCATGCCAGCCTGCAACTATCGCACGGAGGACGACAAATCGACCGCGGCAAGCTGGACCTGGACACTGTCGCCAGGCAGCAACGGCGTCATCGATCTGGCATGTTCGCAAAGCGGCTATCAGGGGTACACGCAGTAGCGCTCCGCGCCCGCAGTGAAAAAGGACGGGCGCCGGATGGGTCCGCCCTTTTTCAATTCCACGTAAACCGTATCGTTCAGGCGGCCGTGAGCTTCGCCATCACCTCATCGGAGACCTCGAAGTTGGTGTAGACGTTTTGCACGTCATCATCGTCCTCGAGCGTCTCGATCAGCTTCATCAGCGTGGCCGCCTTTTCCTCGTCGACCTCGATGTCGTTCTGCGCGCGCCAGATCATCTTCACCGATTCCGCCTCGCCCAGCGCGGCTTCGAGCGCCTTGGACACGTCGCCGAGATCCTCGAAGGCGCAGGTGATCGTGTGGCCGTCCTCGTCCGACTGCACGTCCTCGGCGCCGGCCTCGACCGCCTGTTCCAGCACGGTGTCCGCGTCGCCGGCCTCGGGCTTGTAAACGATCTCGCCGATGCGATCGAACATGAAGGAGACGGAGCCCGTCTCGCCCAGCGTTCCGCCGTTCTTGGAGAAGGTGGAGCGCACATTGGAGGCGGAGCGATTGCGGTTGTCGGTCAGCACCTCGACGATCACCGCCGTGCCGCCCGGGCCATAACCCTCGTAGCGGATTTCCTCATAATCGCTGGCATCGCCCATCTGCGACTTGGAAATCGCGCGCTCGATGTTATCCTTGGGCACCGACTGTCCACGGGCGTTCTGGATCGCCAGGCGCAGGCGCGGGTTGCCGTCCGGATCCGGCCCGCCGACCTTGGCGGCCACGGTGATTTCCTTCGACAGTTTTGAGAAATGCTTCGCCCGCACCGCGTCCTGGCGGCCCTTGCGGTGCTGGATGTTCTTGAATTTCGAATGTCCGGCCATGGTTGTCTCTGCTTTAACGTGAGCCTTCGCGGCCCTGCCTCCGGGCGGGAGCCGTGTCGAGGGCCGGCAGAGACAAATGTCTCCGCGCCTCAACCAGGTCCCGGGATTGAAACGGTCGGCCGCTTATAAGCCGGGATGAACGCGAAATCCAGCGCTGCGCACGCCTCGCGCGCACCCGCCGCGCCTTCCGTAAAACTCAGTTCCAGAAATCCGGGATGGTCTCGGACAGGTTCGGCCCGAGCCGCAGCGGCGCGATATGGGTGGCCAGCCCGGTGTTGAGATCAACCTCCACGGCGACGCCGCAGATCGTCGCCTCGCCGGTGGCCGGCTGAAAGCGCGCGCCGGGGATCTTGCGCAGGAACCGGTTGATCGGCTCCTCCTTGTCCATGCCCAGCACGCCGTCGTAGTCGCCGCACATGCCGGCGTCCGACATATAGGCGGTGCCGTGGGCAAGAATCTGGTGGTCGGCGGTGGGCACATGGGTGTGGGTGCCGACGACGAGGCTGACCCGGCCGTCGAGAAAATGGCCCATGGCCTGCTTCTCGCTGGTGGCCTCCGCGTGCATGTCGATGACCACGGCGTCGGCCACCTCGCCCATCGGGCAGGCATCCAATTCGCGCTCCACCGCGGCGAAGGGATCGTCGAGCGCGTCCATGTAGATGCGGCCCATGACGTTCATCACAAGCACGCGCGCGCCGTTGCGCGCATTGTAGAGATTGGCGCCGCGTCCGGGCGTGCCCTTGGGATAGTTGACGGGCCGCAGCAGCCGGTCCTGGCGCTCGATGAACACCAGCGCCTCGCGCTGATCCCAGGAGTGGTTGCCGAGCGTCACGACATCCGCGCCCGCGTCGATCACGTCCTGGCAGATCTCCTCGGTAATGCCGAAGCCGCCGGCGGCGTTCTCGCCGTTGACGATGACGAAATCGAGCGCATGGTCGTCGACCAGCGACGGCAGCCGCTCGATCACCGCGTTGCGGCCGGTCTTGCCGACCAGGTCACCGAGGAACAACAGCCTCATATCAGTTTGTGTCCGTGCTTGCGCTCAAGTCCTTTTGGCCGGAGCAGGTGATGAGTCCCGCCTCCGTCAGCACGCGGCCCAGAGGCTTGTCGTGCGGCTCGTCCGGCACGGCCTGCACTTCCTGCACCGAAAAGGCGATGCCGATCAAGACGCGCGGGCCGGCTTCCTCAAGTTTGGCGATCGCCTTGTCATAATGCCCCTTGCCGTAGCCGATGCGATTGCCCCGCCGGTCAAACGCCGCAAGCGGCACCAAGAGCACGTCGGGCTGCAGTTCCTCGGACGCCTCCGACGGTTCGGATGTGCCGAAGCCGGCAGGCACCAGCTCGGTCTCGGGCGAGAGCTCGCGAAAGATCATGTGCGGCTGGCGGACGACCGGCAGGCACAGCCGGTGCCCACGCTGGCCGATGGCGTGCATCAGGGGGCGCGGGTCGATCTCGTCAAAAATCGGCCAGAATCCGGAAACAATAGCGCCCTGGGGCAGATCAAGGCTGTCGAGATGGTCCATGAGCGCCAGCGAGCCCTCGATACGCACCTGCGGGCCGAGAGCGCCGCGACGGCCAAGCGCCTCCCGCCGCAGCGCGTCCTTCGAAGCGATGACAGCGGCGTCGGTCACGAGATCCGTCCTGGGAGAGTGGTGGTTCGGCGTGCCCGCGACGATCACCGCGGGCAAGAGGCGCCGGAAAGGGCGAGGGCAACAGGTTGGCGAAGCCGCCTCGGCCGTCCGAGGTTGTGATCCCGGGAACCTACAACGTAGGTGGGCGCCGTGTGTCCGGGCCCACGGGCCCGGTCAGGAACAGCTCCCGTGGGGATCATTAAGGCCCCGGGGATTGTGTCTCAAACGCACCGCGCAGCGACGCCAGAAGCAGATATAGACCCGCATGTGCCCGAGCGCCAGAGGCAGCCGTCGCCGTGCGTGTCAAAACGGAGCCGCCGGTCGCATGCGCGATCAGCCGGCGGCGTTCTTGCCGATCATCGCCGCCGCCAGCGCGCTGATCCTTTCAACATTCAATGTGGCCGAGTCGACGGCGCTCTGCGCCAGGGCCACCGCCTCGTTGGCTTGCGGGCCGTCCCCGTCGCGCAGCAGCATTTCCTCCGCCACCCCCAGCACCGCATTGGCAATGGTCTGGGTGTTGCGCAAATGGGCAACCGCATCCTGAACGGCCATGGCGGCGGCCTGCTCGATCATCACCGCCGGCCCGGGAACGGCGGAGGTCTCAAGATCTTGTGCCAGGCCGACCTTCTCGTGGAAAGCCGCCGCCAACTCGTCCGGTTGGGTTTTCGTGGGGCTCATACAGACGCACTCCCTGCTTTCTCGGCCTTCTGACCCGCGGTCTGGGCAGGTTTGCCGGACGCGGTTTTCGCCGGCCGCGCCGCGGCTTCGCCACCCGCTTTCGCCACGGCGCTCACCGCGAGAATACGCGTCACCGCGCTGACGACAGCGGCGTTTGCCGTGATGGACGCGTTCTGCTGCGCCTGCACGGCGTTGATCATCGACAGATTGGCGCTCTGCGCGCGCACCTGCATCAGCGCGGCCGCTGCGACGCGTTGCGGAGCCGGAACCACCTCGTCCGCCTCGGACGGTTGCGCGGCTTCGTTCGTTTGAGTGGGCATGAAGTCTCCCCTGGATTGTGACGCGAGCGTGTTCGTCTCGCCGGATCTGAACGCCTATTTGGGCTTGGGCTCGGTGGTGGCCCGCAGAGCGGAGAGCAGCGACAACATGTTGTCGGGGACATCTGACTGGGCCACTTTCATCGTGGCCGCATTGAGCGTGTAGATCTGGATGACGCCCTGGTTCGCCGCAGCCTGCGCCAGCACCGCGGCTTGCTGCTGCGCGGCGACCGCGTTTTCCATCAGGATCCCGGTCGAATGGGCCAACGTCTGATAGAGATTCCCCATCGCCATGGCCGGGGCTTCGCCAAGCACCCCGGTGTTGGTCTGGGTTACGGCATCGGTGACCTGGGGGTTCACGGTTGTCGAGTCGGGCATGCAATTCTCCTCCCTGAAGTCGAAAATTCAGTCTCCGGCAAAGCCGGTTCAAAACGAATGCGTGCCCGAAACAGGCGCGACAAAAGAAGGTCTGCCCCAAGATCCGGGCCGGCCGAACATGCGTCCGGGCGCGGCGGACGCTAGGCATTCCGGAGTGCCGCCGCGCCAAAAATAACGCTACGGCAGACGCATGGAACGCGAAACCGGAGGGAATGGCAAGCCCCTCAAGCCGCAAGCCTGCCGCAAATACGGCCGGCTTTTAAAGACGCGCAGTCATTGCGGTCAATAATGTGCAGCCATCGGGACCGCGGCGTCGGAACCTTTTCAGCTTGTCGAGGCGCGCACGGAACGGTTGAGCGATTGCGCCAGTTCCTCGATGCGTCCGGCAGCCTCGTCGACGCGCGCAACGATTGTGTTCTCGTTCTCCTCGAGACGATCGACGGTCGCGGCGCGCGACTCGCGCAAGCTCGCGAGTTCGCCCTCGAGCCCCTTGATGCGGCGCTCGGCTTCGGAGAGCTGGTCGACCATCATGATGCCCGCCATGACCGTCAGCCGCTGATCGCCGATTTCCCCGAAACCACCCTTCAACTGTCCGATGGTCTCGTTGAACCGCTCACCCAGCCCGATCAGCCGGTCTTCCTCGCCATCATCGCACGCCATTCTGTAGTTGCGGCCATTGATCGTTACGGTCACCTGCGCCATGCGGCTTACCCTCCATGGGTTTCAAGAACGGTGCGGATGGATTCCATGGCGGAAACCAGACGCCGCGAGACTTCCTTGTTGGCGCTTTCGAGCCGGTCCGATCGTCCTTCGGAGGTGTCCAGCGTCTCGGCGAGCCGCGCGCGGTCCTCGCCCAGCCGCTGCAGCTCATCCTGCAGCGCCGCCACGGTCGTGTCGCTGTCGAGCCGCCGGTTGACAGCCGCTTCAAGCTGTCCGATCGCGGCGGACAGGCGGGTGAAGGCCGCGTCGAGTTTGCTGGATTGCGTCATGATCTACCCCGGCGGCCTGCTGCAACCATCGCCACTGTCGTCCTGTCTTCAGCCGTACGCGGTCGCCTGGGTCTATCGGCCGCTCCCGCGCCATCCATGCCGTCCCGGGCCGGGCGTGGCACCGATTCCCTGACACAAGGCGCACGTCGCAACCCGAAGACCCGAACCGGCAATCCGGCACGCATCCCATTCGAATATCACGATCCGCTTCGAAAGTGCATGAAGATCTATCCGGCATCCTCTTGCGAAGCCTAGGCTCAGGAGAATTACCACGTCAATGCCGGTGCGGCGGCTGCCCATAGGGAAGCCATTGAATCTCTGCTGCGGCGCCCGGTTGCATTGACTCGGCAAAGGTTCCTGCTATTTGTCGTGCGCCTCGCGGCAGGCGCTCACGCCAGACCGCGATTTCACCGGGCGCACGCCAGCTGCCCAAGCGACAGGACCTCGGACGAAAGCGTCGGCCGTACGGGCCGGTCCGTGCGACGGGAACCAAATGACCGATCTTCAAAAACACAACCGGATGGCCAATGCGATCCGCTTTCTCGCCATCGATGCCGTCGAGCAGGCCAAGTCCGGACACCCCGGGCTGCCCATGGGCGCCGCCGACATTGCCACCGTGCTGTTCACACGATTCCTGAAGTTCGATCCCACCGCGCCGAACTGGCCGGACAGGGACCGCTTCGTGCTGTCGGCCGGACACGGCTCGATGCTGCTTTACGCATCGCTGCACCTGCTGGGCTATGAAGACTTCACGCTGGACCAGTTGAAGAATTTCCGCCAGATCGGCGCGCTGACGGCGGGCCATCCGGAATACGGCCACGGCGCCGGCATCGAGACGACCACCGGTCCGCTCGGCCAGGGCATCGCCAACGCCGTGGGCATGGCGCTCACCGAGCGCATCATGAATGCGCAATACGGCGACGATGTCGTCGACCACCACACCTATGTTCTGGCAGGCGACGGCTGCCTGATGGAAGGCATCAGCCAGGAAGCCATCTCGCTGGCCGGCCACCTGCAGCTTTCCAAGCTCGTCCTGTTCTGGGATGACAACGGCATCTCGATCGACGGAGCCGTGAGCCTTTCGGATTCGACCGATCAGGCCGCGCGCTTCGAGGCGTCGGGCTGGAACACCATTCGCGTCGACGGCCATAACCCCGACGAGATCGCAGCCGCGATCACCTCGGCGCGCGCCGCCGACCGGCCGACGATGATCGCCTGCAAGACGACCATCGGCTTCGGCTCGCCCAACAAGGCCGGCAAGTCCTCCGCGCATGGCTCGCCCCTGGGCGCCGACGAAATCGCCCTGACGCGCAAGGAACTCGGCTGGGAAGAAGCGCCGTTCGAAATTCCCGCCGACGTGCGCGACGCATGGCGCATCGCGGGCCTGCGCTCCGGCCAGGCGCACAAGGAATGGGAGAAGCGTTTCGAGGGCCTGGACGGCGAGATCCGCTCCGAGTTCGATCGCCGCATCCGCGGCGACCTGCCGGCGGGTTTCGGCGACGCCATGCGCGCGCTGAGGACGAAGCTCGCCGCGGACGAGCCGACGCTGGCCACCCGCAAGGCTTCCGAACTGGCGCTGGAGACCATCAACGCGGCGGTGCCCGAAACCATCGGCGGTTCGGCCGACCTGACCGGCTCCAACAACACCCGCACCAAGGACATGAAGGCGATCGCGCCGGGCGATTTCTCCGGCCGCTTCATCCATTGGGGCATCCGCGAGCACGGCATGGCCGGCGCCATGAACGGCATGGCGCTGCACGGCGGCGTGATTCCCTATTCCGGCACCTTCATGGTGTTCACCGACTACTGCCGCCCCTCGATTCGCCTCGCGGCCCTGATGAACCAGCGCGTGATCCACGTGATGACGCACGACTCCATCGGCCTGGGCGAAGACGGCCCGACGCATCAGCCGGTCGAGCATCTGGCGAGCCTGCGCGCCATGCCCAACCTCCTGGTCATGCGCCCGGGCGATGCCATGGAAACCGCCGAGTGCTGGCAGATTGCCTTCGAGCATACCAGTGGCCCGACGATCCTGGCGCTGACCCGGCAGAACCTCAAGGCATTCCGCGCCCAGGCCGACGACAAGCTGCTGTCCGCCCAGGGCGCCTATGAAGTCGCCGGCAGCAAGGACGACGCACAGGTGACGATCTTCGCCACCGGTTCGGAAGTCGAGATCGCGCTGGAAGCGCATGCCACGCTCACCGAGAACGGCATTGCCGCACGAGTCGTCTCCGTTCCCTGCATGGAGCTCTTCGAGGCCCGCTCGGAGGACTACAAGGCATCGATCATCGGCGACGCCCCGGTCAAGGTTGCGGTTGAAGCCGGTGTCCGGATGGGATGGGATCGCTTCATCGGCACCGACGGCATCTTCATCGGCATGTCGGGCTTTGGCGCCTCGGGTCCCTACAAGGAACTCTACAAGCACTTCGGCATCACCGCCGAAGCCATCGTCGAGCAGGCCACCGCGAAGCTGGCGCAATAAAAACCCCCGCGGCATCTTCACCAGAGGACGCCGCGGCACCATTTCGAACTTGAATTGATACGGGCGAGACCGGGCGCAGGCCCGGCACGACGGGAGACGACAATGGCAGTCAAGGTAGCAATCAACGGATTTGGACGCATCGGCCGCAACGTGCTGCGCGCCATCGTGGAATCGGGCCGGACCGACATCGAGGTCGTCGGTATCAACGACCTGGGCCCGGTGGAAACCAATGCCCATCTGCTGCGCTATGATTCCGTGCACGGCCGCTTCCCGGCCGAAGTGACTGTCTCCGGCGACACCATCGCGATTGACGGCGGCAAGCCGATCAAGGTCACCGCGATCCGCGATCCCAAGGACCTGCCCTGGGGCGAACTCGGCGTCGACATCGCGATGGAATGCACCGGCATCTTCACCGCCCGGGACAAGGCCGCGCTGCACCTGGAAGCCGGAGCCAAGCGGGTGCTGGTCTCCGCTCCCGCCGCCGGCGCCGACAAGACCATCGTCTTCGGCGTCAACGACAGCGCGCTGACCAAGGACGATCTCGTCGTCTCCAACGCCTCGTGCACCACAAACTGCCTGTCGCCCGTCGCCTACGTGCTGAATGAGACCGTCGGTATCGAAAAGGGCTTCATGACGACGATCCACTCGTACACCGGCGACCAGCCGACGCTGGACACGATGCACAAGGATCTGTATCGGGCGCGCGCCGCCGCCATGTCGATGATCCCGACCTCCACCGGAGCGGCAAAGGCCGTCGGCCTGGTGCTGCCGGAGCTCAACGGCAAGCTGGACGGCGTATCGATCCGCGTGCCGACCCCGAATGTCTCGGTGGTGGACCTCAACTTCATCGCCAAGCGCGAGACCTCCGTCGAGGAGATCAACGCCGCGATCAAGACGGCGGCCGACGGCAAGCTGAAGGGCATTCTCGGCTACACCAACGAGCCGCTGGTCTCCATCGACTTCAACCACGACAGCCACTCGTCGATCTTCCACATGGACCAGACCAAGGTCATGGAAGGCACCTTCGTGCGCATCCTGTCCTGGTACGACAACGAGTGGGGCTTCTCCAACCGCATGTCCGATACCGCCGTCGCCATGGCGAAGCTGATCTGATCAACAGAGCGGGAACCGGGCTCCGGTTCCCGCTCGTTTTATGAAAGCCGGCCTGCGCAAAGCCTGAAACCCATCATGCCGCCGTCCTGGCGGTGTCCTGATTTGGCGCTCAGTTCGTCAGCAGTACGCGATTGCATTCGTCGGGCCAAACGCGACAGCCGAACGAAACTGCTCCCGGAGTTGTGCATGACATCCTTCAAAACCCTCGACGACATGACCCTCTCCGGAAAGCGCGTGCTGGTTCGGGTCGATCTCAACGTGCCGATGGCCAATGGCGTGGTGTCCGACACGACCCGCATCGAACGTATCCTGCCCACGATCCGCGAGATCGTGCATCAGGGCGGCAAGGTGATCCTGCTGGCCCACTTCGGCCGCCCCAAGGGCAAGCCGGTGGCCGAGATGTCGCTGAAGCCCGTCGTGCGCCCGCTGAGCGAACTGCTGGGACAAAGCGTCGATTTCGCGAGCGACTGCATCGGCCAGCCGGCGGCCGACGCTGTGGCCAAGATGGTCGACGGCGGCGTCCTGCTGCTGGAAAACACCCGCTTCCACGCGGGCGAAGAGAAGAATGATCCCGCGTTTGCCAAGGCGCTGGCCGCCAACGGCGACGTCTACGTGAACGACGCCTTTTCCGCCGCCCACCGCGCGCACGCATCGACGGAAGGTCTGGCGCGCCTGCTGCCGGCCTGCGCCGGACGCACCATGCAGGCCGAGCTTGACGCGTTGAATGCCGCGCTTGGGACCCCGAAGCGTCCGGTGCTCGCCGTTGTCGGCGGCGCGAAAGTCTCCTCCAAGATAGACCTTCTGGAAAACCTCGTCGGCCGTGTCGACATGCTGGTGATCGGCGGCGGCATGGCCAACACCTTCCTCGCCGCCCAGGGCATCGATGTGGGCAAGTCCCTGTGCGAGCACGACCTGGCCGGGACGGCGACGCGCATCATGGCTGCGGCGAAGGCCGCCGGGTGCGAAATCGTTCTGCCGGTGGACGCGGTTGTGGCGCGCGAATTCGCCGCCAACGCACCCAGCGAAACGGTGGCGCTCGACGCCATTCCCGCCGACGCCATGATCCTCGACGTGGGCCCGGCCTCCATTGCCCATGTGTCGGAGAAGATCGACGCCGCCGCGACGCTTGTGTGGAACGGCCCGCTTGGCGCCTTCGAGATCGCGCCCTTCGACACAGCCACGGTCGCTGCCGCGCGGCACGCCGCCGCGCGCACCAAGGCCGGCGCGCTTCTGTCGGTGGCTGGCGGCGGCGACACGGTGGCGGCCCTCAACCATGCGGGCGCGGCGCAGGATTTCACCTATGTTTCCACCGCCGGCGGCGCCTTCCTGGAATGGCTCGAAGGCAAGGAATTGCCCGGCGTCGCTGCGCTGGAATCCGAATAATGATAGAATCCGGCGCGCGATGAATGCGCGCGCCACGGCTGGCATGCCTTGCACGGGCACAACGTATGGACGATCGAAGGGGCTAGAGAATGAGCGAACTGCTTGAAGATATTGTGGCTGCCATGATGAGCAAGGGCCAGGGCATCCTGGCCGCCGACGAGAGCACGGGCACCATCAAGAAGCGGTTCGACCAGATCGCGACCGAGAACACCGAGAACAACCGCCGCGACTACCGGGAAATGCTGTTCCGCACCGAGCCGGCGATGAGCGACAATATCTCCGGCGTCATTCTCTACGACGAGACGATCCGCCAGAAGGCCAAGGACGGCACGCCGCTGACCGAGCTGATCAAGGCCGCGGGCGCGGTTCCGGGCATCAAGGTCGACATGGGCGCCAAACCGCTGGCCGGCTTCGAGGGCGAGACGGTGACCGAAGGTCTCGACGGATTGCGCGAGCGGCTGAACGAGTATTATGAGCTCGGCGCCCGTTTCGCAAAGTGGCGCGCGGTGATCGCCATCGGCGAGGCCATGCCGTCGTCCAATTGCGTGCAGGCCAATGCCCATGCGCTGGCCCGCTATGCGGCTCTGTGCCAGGAAGCCGGCATCGTGCCGATCGTCGAGCCGGAAGTGCTGATGGACGGCCCCAATGCGGACCACGACATCGAGACCTGCTACGACGTCACCGAATGGGCGCTCAACACGGTTTTCAGCGAGCTGTATCAGGCCGGCGTCTTGCTGGAGGGCATGGTGCTGAAGCCGAACATGGTGATTGCCGGTCAGAAATGCGCAGAGCAGGCGTCCACCGAGGAAGTCGCGGAGATGACCGTGCGCTGCCTGAAATCGACGGTGCCCGCCGCGGTTGGCGGCATCGCCTTCCTGTCGGGCGGCCAGAGCGATGTTCAGGCGACCGAGAATCTGTCCCTGATGAACGCCATGGGTGGTCTGCCGTGGACGCTGACCTTCTCCTATGGCCGCGCCCTGCAGCAGGCGGCGCTCAAGGCCTGGGGCGGCAAGGCGGAGAACGTTGCGGCCGGCCAGGCCGCCTTCGCCCATCGCGCGAAGATGAACGGTCTCGCCGCCACCGGCACCTGGTCGCGGGAGCTGGAGACCGCGTAGGGCGGGATTAAACCCCCGTCAACGCAACAAGACTAGTTGAAGAGGGGCTGCGGACGTTTTCCGGTTGAATCGGAAACTGCGTCCGCCACCCCTCTTTTGCCGTTTTTGGCCCTCATGTGCCATTTCTGGATACAAGCTGCCTGTACCAGTGCCCCGGAGAAACCCGTGTTCCGTTCCCGCTTGTTTCTGATCACCCCCACCGTCTTTGACGTGGAGACCTTCGCGCCGCAACTGCGCGAGGCCCTCGCGGGCGGCGACGTCGCGTCCTTGCTGATCGCGTTTGACGGCGCGGACACCGAGAAGATGCAAACTGTGGCTGAAGTGCTGACGCCGATCGCCCAGGATGCGGATGTCGCGGTGCTCATTCGCAACGACACGCAGGCGGCGGGCCGCTCACGCGCCGACGGCGTCCATGTCGACACCGACGTTGACGATCTGCTTCTGGCGTTGGAGAGCATGCGGCCGAACCGCATCGTCGGCGCGGGCGGGATCAAGGACCGGCACACCGCCATGATGATCGGCTCGACGGACGCGGACTACATTTTCTTCGGAATGCTCGATCTCGAAGAACGCGATGAAGCGCACCCCAAGAACCTGGACTTCGGTGAATGGTGGGCAGAGGTGTTCGAAGTGCCGTGCGTGGTAATGGCGGGACGCGACCCCGCTTCGGTGCACGACATCGCCATGACGCGGGCGGACTTCGTCGCCCTGCGGGCCGGCGTTTGGGAACACCCGGAAGGCCCGCGCAAGGCGGTGGCCGACGCCAATGCCGCACTCGATGCGGCGGCCGCGGACCTGAAGGCGCTGGAGGACAACGCTGGATGAGGAGGTCCGCCGTCCGCTCCGCAACCGTCTCGTCCGTCATGGCGCTGCCGCTCATCCTCGGCGCGTATGCTATCTCCTTTGCCGCGACCGAGCAGCCCGCGGCACCTCTGGCAGTGCCAAGCGCCGTGCTTCCGACGACCGCAGGCGGTGTGCCCAAAACAGTCGGCACAAAGGCAACGCTGCCGATGCCGATCCGGGTGCCGCCGCAAGCGTTTCGCTCCGGTGAGGACGCCACACGGTCTGCCGCCCCCGAGCCGGGTGAAAAGCAGGATCGACCCGACCGCGCCTACGGCGCCTTCCAGCGCGGCTACTATCTGACCGCCCTTGCGCTGGCGACCCGCCGCGCGCAACAAAACGATCCCGCCGCGCAAACGCTGCTCGGCGTGCTCTACGAGCGCGGCATCGGCGTCGATCAGGATGTTGCGAAATCCGCGAGTTGGTACGCGCTTGCCGCCGCGCGCGGCGACGCCCAGGCGGCTTATCGGCTCGGCCTCTATCACTTGCTGGGTTCCGGCGTGCCGCGCGACGAGGCGAAGGCGGCCGAATTGTTCGAGCAGGCGTCCAAGAGCGGACTGGCGGGCGCGACCTACAACCTCGGCGTCCTGCACATGGAAGGCACCGGCATCGAGCGCGATCCCGCCAAGGCGCTTGCGCTTTTCAAGCAGGCCGCCACCGACGGCGATCAGGACGCGCAATACGCCCTGGCGCAGGCCTACCTCGAGGAGGACAGCGTCCAGCGCGACGAACGCCTGGGCGCCTTCTGGATGGGCCGCGCGGCCCGCGGCGGTCATGTCGCCGCCCAGGTGTACTATGGCATCATGCGTTACAACGGCACCGGCGTTGAACCCGACAAGAAGGACGCCGCGCAATGGTTCCAGCGCGCCGCGACCTCCGGCAACCCCGTCGCCATGAACCGGCTGGCCCGGCTCTACGCTTACGGAGAGGGAGTGGGCCATGATGCGCTCGAGGCCGCGACATGGCACCTGATCGCTCGCGCCACCGGCATCTCCGACCTGCGCCTCGACGGTTACGTGGAGAGTCTGGACGCCGAGACCCGCACCAAGGCGGCGGAACGCGCCGCGCAGTGGACCGGGTCGATCGGTCCGGGCACCCAGGCACAGGCGCCCGCGACGCCCGCTCAATAGCTGTCACGACGCCGGCCCAAGGGCCCGGCGGGAGGAGCATTCCGCCTTTTTACCTTGAATTGAACGCCGAAGTGTGATGGACAGGCGGCCAGCGGCGTTTCCAGCGTCGAACGAGCGACCGCCGGCCGGCATTCCCATAGACGGCCGTACCCGCCCGGTCGGACAGTCCTGCCAAACGCACCCAATCAGACGCACCCGACCATCAGCACAAGCGACGCGATCCAAATCCATGAAGATCAACGGCAACGAAATAAAGCCCGGCAACGTTCTCCAGCACCAGGACACGCTTTGGGCGGTGGTCAAGGTCCAGCACGTGAAGCCCGGCAAGGGCGGCGCCTTCGCCCAGGTCGAGATGAAGAACCTGATCGACGGCCGCAAACTCAATGAGCGCTTCCGGTCGGAGGACAAGGTCGAGCGCGTGCGCCTGGAACAGAAGGATTTTCAGTTCCTCTATGCCCAGGACGATCAGTTGGTGTTCATGGACAGCGACACCTACGAGCAGATCGAGCTGCAAAGCGAATTCGTCGGCGAACGCGCCGCCTTCCTGCAGGACGGAATGACCGTGACGCTGGAGATGCACGAAGAGAAACCGATCGGCATCAACCTGCCGCAGTTCGTCACGCTGGAAATCACCGAGGCCGACGCGGTGGTCAAAGGCCAGACGCAGTCTTCCTCCTACAAGCCGGCGATGCTGGAAAACGGCGTGCGCGTCTTGGTGCCGCCGTTCATCACCGCGGGCGAGAAGATCGTCGTCGACACCAGCGAAGTCACGTACGTGCGCCGCGCCGACTGATCCCCTATAAGATGCCCGCAAGGGCGGCCATCAGGCACAGGGTCTGTGCGCGTCCGCCGTCAGCCCGCCTGGCGGCGCATGCCTCGGCCCAGACCGAAACACGACCCGCGAAACCGGAGTGAGCAATGGCCCGTTCGGCCCTTCTGAATGTCATGGTCAAGGCCGCAACCAAGGCCGGCCGTACGCTCGCCCGCGACTTCGGCGAAGTGGAAAACCTGCAGGTCTCCCGCAAGGGCCCCGGCGACTTCGTGTCCGCCGCCGATCACCGCGCCGAGGAGATCATCCAGGAAGTGCTGGCGCAGGCGCGCCCGGGCTACGGCTTCCTGATGGAGGAATCCGGTGAGATCAAGGGCAAGGACGACCAGCACCGCTGGATCGTCGACCCGCTCGACGGAACCACCAATTTCCTGCACGGCATTCCGATTTTCGCCATCTCCATCGCGCTGGAACGCCAGGGCCAGATCGTCGCCGGCGTGATCTACAATCCGGTGATGGACGAGCTTTACACCGCCGAGAAGGGCAACGGCGCCTTCGCCAATGACCGGCGCATGCGCGTCGCCGGACGCCGCGAGTTGACCGACGCTGTCATCGGCACCGGCATACCGCACCTGGGCCGCGGCGAGCACGGCCGCTTCCTGCTCGAGATGCGCCACATCATGGGCGAAGTGTCCGGCATCCGCCGTTGCGGCGCGGCCGCCATCGATCTCGCATGGGTGGCATCCGGACGGCTGGACGGTTTCTGGGAGCACAACCTAAAGCCTTGGGATATGGCGGCGGGTCTTTTGATGATTCGCGAAGCGGGCGGATACGCCAGCGACGTCAACGGCCGCGACAAGATCCTCGAAACCGGCTCCGTGGTTGCCGGCAACGAGCAGATCCATCGCGCGCTGCTGGACAGGCTGAAATCCGCGGCCAAGCCCGCCTGAGCTGGCCTGCCGGGGTCAAATCCGGCGCCCGAAACAGCCGCACCGTCACGCCTTTTCGATTTCCGGTTTCATTCGGCCCCGAAATCACGCTATCAATTTGACCGACAGTTAACAGTCTGATCGGCCGATGATGGTGCGCGACCTCGATCCTTACAAGCTTTCGAGCCCGCAGGTTTACCTGTGGCGGATGTTGATTTTCCTCGGGGTGCTCAGTTTCATCCCGCTCATCCTCTACAGACCGATCCTGCAGGCCTTCCAGAGCAACCCGCTGCTGAATTCGCTGATCATCCTGGTCGCAATTCTCGGCATCGCTCTGGCCTTCGTGCAGGTCGTGCGGCTGTTTCGCGAAGTCAATTGGGTGAACGGCTTCCGCCGCTCCGAGCAGGGGTTGGAGCTCGAGCGCCCCCCGGTGCTGCTGGCGCCCATGGCCGTGCTGCTGGGCAACAAGATCGGCGACATGGCGCTCACCCCGCAGACCATGCGCTCGTTGCTGGACTCGATCGCAACCCGCCTGGACGAAGCGCGTGAACTGGGCCGCTATCTCACCGGGCTGCTGGTGTTCCTCGGCCTTCTGGGCACCTTCTGGGGGCTGCTGCAGACCGTCAGCGCGGTTGGCGGCGTCATCCAGTCGCTCGACGTCGGGAACGGCGACACCAACGTGATCTTTGAGGATCTGAAAGCCGGCCTGGAAGCTCCGCTCGCGGGCATGGGCACCGCGTTCTCGTCCTCGCTCTTCGGCCTGACCGGCTCCCTGCTGCTCGGCTTTCTCGAACTGCAGGCCGGCCAGGCGCAGTCGCGCTTCTACAACGAGCTCGAGGACTGGTTGTCGACGGTCACGGAGATCGAGATCGAAGATGTCTCCGAGCCCGGCCGCGACACCTCGCACGATGTCTCCGATCTGCGTATCGCCATCGACCAGTTGCGCCAGAGCGTCACCGACAGCTCCAGCGCCGGGTCGAGCCGGGCTACATCCCAGGCGATGGCCAACCTGGCCGAGGGCATTCAGGGACTGGTCCAGCATGTGCGCACGGAACAGAAAATGATGCGCGAATGGGCGGAAAGCCAGGCCGACCAGCAAAAACGCATCGAGACGCTTCTCGAGAACCTGACGACCGCGCTTGGCCGCGGCAAGGATTAGGTGAGGGACGAGCGCCATGGCCATTTCGCGCGGACGCCAACGCGACCGGGGAGCCGACTACTGGCCCGGCTTCGTCGACGCCATGGCCTCGCTGCTGCTCGTCATCATCTTCCTGCTGTCGGTCTTCATGCTGGCGCAGTTCTTCCTCAGCCAGGAGATTTCGGGCCGCGATACCGTTCTCAACCGGCTCAACTCCCAGATCAGCGAGTTGACCGAACTGCTGGCGCTTGAGCGCGGCAACAGCCGCGACCTCGAGGAAACCCTGTCGGTTCTGCAGGCCAATCTCTCTGGCGCTGAATCCGAGCGCGACCGGTTGCAGGGATTGCTCGACACCCAGGCCGGGGCAGCGTCGAGCGCCGGCGGTCGCGTCGCAGAACTCGAGAACACGCTGGACAGCGAGAAGCGTATCAGCGCCCGGGCGCTTTCGCAGGTCGAAATACTCAATCAGCAGATTTCCGCCCTTCGCCGCCAGATCGGCGCGTTGGAAGCGGCGCTCGAAGCCTCCGAGTTCCGCGACAAGGAAAGCCAGACAAAGATCGCCGACCTGGGCCGCAGGCTGAACGTGGCGCTCGCCGCCCGCGTTCAGGAGCTGTCGCGCTACCGCTCCGACTTCTTTGGCCGCTTGCGCCAGATCCTGTCACAGCGCTCCGACATCCGCGTCGTCGGCGACCGCTTCGTGTTCCAGTCCGAGGTGCTGTTTTCCTCCGGCTCCGACGAGATCAACGCCGCCGGACGCTCGGAGATCGACAAGCTCGGCGAGGCCATTCTGGAACTGAGCGACCAGATCCCCGAGGAGATCAACTGGGTGCTGCGCGTCGACGGCCATACCGACGAACGGCCGGTCTCCTCCGCGAGCCGCTTCCGCACGAACTGGGAACTGTCGGCGGCCCGCGCCATCTCCGTGGTTCGCGCGCTGATCGACAAGGGCGTCGATCCCAAGCGGCTGGTTGCGGCGGGCTTCGGCGAATTTCAGCCGCTTGACGATGGCGACACGCCGGAAGCCTATGCCCGCAACCGCCGCATCGAGCTGAAGCTCACCGAGCGCTGAGCGCATCGGACCGCGCACGAAAAAGGGCGCCCGATGAGGCGCCCTTCCTTATCCCGGTATTGCTATCGGGGCCTGCCGAACCGTCAGTCGTCCCGATCGACCTCTTCGCCATCGCCCTTCAGCGAGGAGAGCTTGGCAAAGACAGCGTCGGCGTCGAATTCCTCCTCGTCCTTCTGCTCGACCGGAGCCGGGGTCGCGAAGGCGGCCGCCATGGCATCGTCGCTCGTCGTCTCATCGACCGGAAGCAACGTCTCCTCGACCGGCTGAACAACAGGCTGGGGCGCATATTTCGCGGCCTTGCTGACTTCCAGATCAAGCTCGATCTGCGTGCACAGGCCAAGCGTCACCGGATCCATCGGCGTCAGGTTTGCCGAGTTCCAATGGGTGCGCTCGCGGATCGCCTCGATCGTCGGCTTGGTCGTGCCGACCAGCCGGATCACCTGGGCATCCTTGAGCTCGGGATGATTGCGCACCAGCCAGAGGATCGCGTTCGGACGGTCCTGCCGGCGCGAGACCGGCGTATACCGCGGGCCGCGGCGCTTCGCCTCGGGGACCGTGGTCTTGGGCGGCGCGACCTTCAGGATGACAGACGGGTCGGCCTGTGCCTTCTCGATGTCCTCGCGGGTCAACTGCCCGGTCAGAATCGGATCCAGGCCCTTGATACCCTGTGCGGCATCGCCGTCGGCAATCGCTTTGACCTCAAGCGGATGCAGCTTGCAGAAGGCAGCGACCTGGTCGAAAGACAAGGACGTGTTGTCCACGAGCCAGACTGCGGTTGCCTTCGGCATGAGCGGCGTGTTCGCCATTGGATAAACTCCTCCTGTCCGCTCCCCGGGATCTTTCACCCGGTAAAGCCAAGAAACGTCAAATTGACGGGAAATCTTCGCGAATATAAGGCGACATCAACCGCAACGCAAATCGGCATTTCATCGTTTCCCGGAAATGCGTATCCCTCCCGATGGCCCCGCGGGATGCCCGCGCCAGAACGAATCTGGCCCCACCCGGCGCCCGTGGCAACCGTCCCGGGCGGGCGCGTCAGGAGCGAAGCGCCTGGCGTATTACGCGCTCCAGATCAGTGCGCCGATAGGGCTTGGTCAACAAGCGCAGGTTGCCGATATCTTCCGCGCGACCCTCGGCATTGTTGCGAACCTGCGGGAAACCGGAGGTCAGCACGATCTTGACTGAAGGCCAGCGCTCCGTGACGAGATTCGCCAACTCGCGTCCATCGATGCGGCCGGGCATTACAATGTCGGTGAACAGAAGATCGACCTTGCGCTCGGTCAGCACGTCAAGCGCTGCCGCGCCCGAAGCCGCTTCAAGCACCTGGTAGCCGAGTTCGATCAACTGACGCACGACCACGCGCCGTATCGCGTCGTTGTCTTCGACCACGAGCACGGTCTCGTGACGAGTCGCCAGGTGCTTGTTCGGTTCGGCCGCCGCCGTCGGCACCGCCGCATTCTCCTCCGCCCGGGGCAGGTAGAGCCTGAAGGTCGTGCCGAGGCCGGGCTCACTGTAGGCATCAATGTAGCCGCCAGATTGCTTCAAGAAGCCAAAGACCATGCTCAGCCCCAACCCGGTCCCCTGCCGCTTGGTTGTGAAAAACGGTTCAAAGACATTGGTCATCACATCCGGCGCCATGCCGGTGCCTGAGTCACTCACGGCGATCATCACATAGCTGCCCGGCATGACCTCGAACCGGCCGGCAATATGGTCCTCGTCTATCTCGCGAAGCGCGGTGGAAATGACAAGCCTGCCCCCTTGGGCATCGCATCGCGGGCGTTGTTGGCGAGATTGGCGATACTCGCCTCAAGCAATGCTGGATCCACGACCACGGTCCCGACATCCGATGAGAGATCCAGCGACACCTCGATCGCCTCACCAATCGTGCGGCTCAACAGGCTGACAATGTTGCTCACCAGCTCGTTCAGCGCCACGGGTTCCGGCTGCAGCGGTTGACGGCTGGCGAAGGCCAGAAGCCGACGTGTCAGCTCGGCCCCGCGCAAGGCTGCGTCAAGCGAATTGCGGATCAGCTCGCCCGACGCCTCAGCCTCCAGCACGTCGGGCGGCAACAGATCGAGATTGCCTATAATGATGGCGAGCAGGTTATTGAAATCATGCGCCATACCCCGGTCAGGCTGCCGATGGCTTCCATTTTCTGCGCCTGCGCCAGCCGCCGGTCGACGAGCCGCGCGTTGGTCATGTCCTGGACAACCCCGATGATCCGCAGCGGCTGGCCGCCGGAATCATGCAGCACGCGCACCTGCTGGCGCAGCCACCGTTCCTCGCCATCCGGCCGGATGATCCGGTAGTTCACGCTGGCCGGCTCCTCACCGCGCTTCCGGTCAAAGGCCGCCTTGTTGGCATCCATGACAACGTCCCTGTCGCCCGAATGGACCAGGGCCAACACCGTATCGAAGCGGCCGTCGAATGCATCCTTCTCAAGACCAAAGATCCCGTACGCCTCCGTGGACAGATCCACATGCGACGCGTCAGGCGCATCCTGCGCGATACTGGCCGACCAGGCGCCAATATGCGCGATATCCATGGCGACTTCGAGCAACTGCGCGTTCTCAAGCAAGGCTTCCCGCGTCTCGCGCAGGGCTGCGTGCACATGCGACATCCAGGCCGTTGCCGAACAAACGACCGTTGTCAGCACGACGGTCGTCACCACCGCAAGCACCGCGAAACCAAACGACGGCTCAAACAGCCCGCTTTCCATCGCCCGCATCGCCGCGAAGGCCAGCAACGGGGGCACGATGGCCACGGCCGGCAGCACCAGCCGGAACACCCCGCCAATGTCATCGTCACGAAATGCGTACCTGAGCCAGCCGCGATCCGGGCGTGCGAGCAGCAAGGCGACAAAGAGTGCGGCCAGACCCAAGGAGGTGGGAACAGCCATCACCGTGAACGGCATCACCTGATACAGCGCCTGCACGTCATAAACGTGTCCGGTGAGATCGATCCCGGTGACCACAAGGCCAAGACTTGCGGAGGTCACACCGACTCCGCCGCGGCCGAAATCCAGGGTCAGCAACGCGATCGAGAAAAGCAGGAAACTGATCGCCGTCGCCAAGGCGACACGTCCCAGCGTCGGTCCGAAAAGCTCTCCCGCCAGCGGGTCTCCAACCGCATACCGCGCAATCACATAGACGGCGGTCAGTCCGATGACGATCGATGGAACCCGCTCCAGCCAGTTCAAAGTGTCAGCTGGAACGCCAGGCCTTTGCGTGCGCAACGCCCCGCTGCTGGTGATCCACCAAACGGAGAAACAGCCAAGAAGCAGCCCGATGGCGGTCGGCACCGACGTTGACGCCAGATCGGCCCGCAAGCTGGTGAGAACGGGGATCGCCAGCATCCAGCCCACCAAGGCGACGCAAGCGATAGCGCCGGCAAACGCGACGGCCACGCGCGACGCTGCGCGGGCGCGCGAGTGGACACGCTCATTTAAGCCCTTCCTCATGGTGCCTCTGCCGGCAACATCTCAGCTCACCCTTCGGAAATCTGCGCTGACGATCTTATGAACAGCGAACCGTTCAAATTTATTCAAATAGTTCTTTGAGAGTGAAACGTCACAAGAGCAAACTCAACGAAATTAAGTCGCATCTCAAACACGGCCGTACAAGAAACAACTCAATATACGTAGTTCTAACGTACGGAAATGGGGGCGCCGAATACCGGCGCCCCGAAATGACATTAAGGCAACTAGAACTCGTCAGTCCATCACGCAAACCCAGCGAAAGACAAAGCAGTACGCAGCCTGCGCCGGAGCGGCATCATCCTCATACAATCAAGACGATGTTGCCGACGTGACCGGAGCTTTCCATGCGCGCATGCGCCTTGGATGCCTCGGCCAGCGGAAAGGTCGAGTCCATCACGGGCTTGATCTCACCCGCCTCCACCAGCGGCCAGACCTTTTCCTCCAGCGCGCGAGCGATCTCGGCCTTGAAGGCGACCGAGCGCGGACGCAGCGTGGATCCGGTGTGGATCAGGCGCTTGACCATCAGGATCGCGAAGTTGACATTTTCCGACGGGCCGTTCAGCGTCGCGATCTGCACGATGCGACCATCATTGGCGGCCACTTTCCAGTTGCGCTCCACATAGTCGCCACCGACCATATCGAGGATCACGTCGACGCCGCGCTTTTCCGTGGCCGTCTTGATCTCACTCACGAAATCCTTGGTCTTGTAGTTGATCGCCAGATCCGCGCCAAGCTCCTCGCACACCGCACATTTCTCGTCCGAACCCGCCGTCGTGTAGACGGTGGCGCCAAACGCCTTGGCGAGCTGGATCGCGGCAGTGCCGATGCCCGAGGTGCCCCATGCACAAGGAAGCGCTCTCCTTCCTTCAGACCACCGCGTTCGAAAACATTCGACCACACGGTGAAGAATGTCTCGCAGATGGACCCCGCCTCTTCCCAACTGAGACCCGCCGGCTTGCGCAGCGTGTTGGTCTCGTCGACCTTGCAGTATTCGGCGTAGCCGCCGCCCGGCGTCAGCGCGACGACCTCGTCGCCAACCTTGAACCGCTTCGCATCCGGACCCACAGCGGCCACCTCGCCCGCGACCTCGAGACCGGGCAGGTCCGAAGCGCCTGGCGGTGGCGGATAGCTGCCCTGACGCTGGAAGACATCCGGGCGGTTCACGCCCGCCGCCCGCACCCTGATGAGGATCTCGCTGCCGCTGATCTCGGGCAAGGCGCGGCGCACGGGAACCAGCGCTTCGGGACCACCCGGCTCGGGAACGGCGACGGCGGTCATCATCGCGGGCAATTGCGTCATGTCTGATTCCTCTTTTGAAACACCCTGTCAGGATTTAAAACGTTAGCGCTGCAATTGAAAGGAGACACGCGCATGGCCCTTTTCGAAGATGAGCTCTCGCCAAGCCGGCGCACGCCACATGTCGTCGGCGCCGACCTGTCCAGCCTTTCCGTCGAGGAATTGAACGACACAATCGCCCTTCTTCGTGCCGAAATAACCCGCGTTGAAAAGGAGATCGCGTCAAAACTGACAGTACTCTCGGCAGCGAATACACTCTTCAAGGACTAGGGTGTCAGGGATTTTACTGACACGGTCCTGCCGCATGGCTGGAATCCGCAGAACACGGAGGGCTCGCGCCAAGCAAGGTGTCCGCTGTTTACGATTGGTTAAGCTTTCTACGGTATTACTTTTTTGCATCCAGTTTTCTGGATCTCGAGTGGCTCCTGTCCACTCTGTTTGACGCCTCCCTGTTAACTCTTCGAGCCGCTTTTTAGCGGCTCTTTTTTTTATTCCTGCGAGCTGTGTTAAGATTGCATTTACCAACCGAGGGCCTCCGCCCCCGCAAACCGGCGCAAACGGTATTCCGATGTTGGATATCTCTGGCACGGCACTTGCGGAGTTGAAGGCGCAATGATGCAATCTGGATCGTATTGGGACAGTGAGTCCCGATCTTTCCGCCGCATGATCATCTGGTGAAACGGAGCGCCGGATCCTGACGAGCCCCTGAACGCGACATGCTCGCAAACGGGCCGTGCCGGATCGGACGACGCGTCAAACTCCGATACCCCCAGAACACGATGATGCGCCCAAGCGACAGAGAGTAGCGAGTGCGATGACGGACCCGATCGATTTCCACGCCGCGAATTCTGAGACGCCCATTGTGTTCGCGGAGCATCTGGCAAGCTCCGAAACATTCAAGGCCATGTTCCGCGAGGGCATGACGCTGGTTGAAGAGACCGCCGCCTATCTCGACGGAGAGGGGCGGGAAGCGTCCAGGCAGCTGCCGCGTCCGGCATCCCTGCTCTACGCCACCGAGTCGATGCGTCTGACCACTCGCCTGATGCAGCTTGCGTCCTGGCTGTTGCTGCAGCGCGCCGTCAACGACGGCGAGATGACCGCAGCCCAGGCCGGCCAGGAGAAAAACAAGGTCAAGCTGAAGGGTCTGGAGTCCGATCGCACCAGCGCCGACTGGGATGATCTGCCCGAACGGCTGAAGCAGTTGATCGCCGAGTCGCTCCGCCTGCAGACGCGGGTGAAGCACATTGACGACGCCGTGTACAACAATGCCGGCAAGCCCTTCGCCGCGCCGCAGGGCAATGTGGTCAACCAGCAGATCAACCGGCTGGTGGCGGCCTTCGGTTCGAACGCCTAGCCGGTCCGGCCGCGGGACGGACCGCACCGGATCGACGGCGTCCCGATTATCGCGGCGCGACCGCAGCAGACACATCACCGGCGTCACGCCGCCCGTCTCTGAATGCGCCAACAAAAAAGCCCCGACCATCCGGCCGGGGCTTTTTGTATTCGCGTGCCGGAAACCCGGGGCCTAGTTGCCCAGGATGCCCGCGTACTTGCTCTTGAAGCGCGACAGACGGCCGCCGCGGTCAAGAAGGGTCTGCTGACCACCGGTCCACGCCGGGTGCGACGTCGGGTCGATTTCGAGACGCAGCTCAGCGCCCTCTTCGCCGTAGGTCGAACGGGTCATGTATTCGGTGCCATCGGTCATGACGACCTTGATCGTGTGATAATCGGGATGGATGTCCTGTTTCATCGCCGGATCCTCTCGTTGCGTTTTCCCGCTGCATATCGTTGCGAAAATCGCGACCGAAAGCACAAACGGAACGGCCGCACGCCTTTCACAAGCGACGGCCTGAATTCTCTGTGCGACCCTATAGCTCAGTCAGCGAGGCGTTACAAGTCAAACCCGCGACTTGCGGCCATCCATCAGCCGGGGCATTCTGCCGCTCCTCAAGACACAGCTGGAGACATGACTTGGCGCGAGGCTACAGCACACACGACGTCCCCGATTCAGAACAGAAACCGAGCCGGTCGATCCGTCCGCTGGTCTCCCTGCTGCCCTATCTCAAGCGCTACCGCTTGCAGGTCCTCGCGGCCTTCGCCGCACTCGTCGCCGCCTCGATCGCCACATTGGCCGTGCCGTTGGCCGTCCGCCGGATGATCGATTTCGGATTCGGTGCCGCCGACCCCGCCTTCATCGACCGCTATTTCGGCATGTTGATCTTCGTGGTGGCCGCCCTCGCCATGGCCAGCGCCGCGCGCTACTACTTCGTCACCTGGCTCGGCGAACGCATCGTTGCCGATCTGCGCACTGACGTGTTCACCCATGTGACGACGCTCAGCCCGCTGTTTTTCGACACCGCCAAGTCCGGCGAGATCGTCTCGCGGCTGACCGCCGACACCACCCAGGTGAAGGCCGCCGTCGGCGCCAGTGCCTCCATAGCGCTGCGCAACCTGTTTCTGTTCCTCGGCGCGTCCGGCATGATGGTGATCACCAGTCCGCGCCTTTCCGGCCTGGTGCTGCTGGCGATCCCCTTCGTGGTGATTCCGCTGATCGTCTTCGGACGGCTTGTCCGCCGCAAGTCGCGTTATGCCCAGGACCAGCTCGCTGACGCCTCGGCCTTCGCCTCGGAAGCCATCGGCGCCATCCGCACGCTGCAGGCCTTCACCAACGAGGCAATCGCCTCGTCGCGATTCGCCGCCCAGGTCGAACGGGCCTTCGTGGCGGCGCGGGGCTCGACCGCCGCGCGCGCCGTACTCACCGCCTTCGCCATCTTCATCATCTTCGCAAGCGTCGTCGCCGTCATGTGGATGGGCGCGCAGGACGTGCTCGCCGGACGGCTCAGCCCCGGCGCGCTCGGTCAGTTCGTGCTCTATTCCGTGTTCGCCGCGGGCGCGCTCGGCGAGCTGTCGCAGGTCTGGGGCGAAGTGGCGCAAGCCTCGGGCGCGGCCGAGCGCCTCGCCGAACTGCTCGCCGTCAAGCCGGCGGTGGAGAGCCCCAAGAATCCGGTCTCCCTGCCCCTGCCCGCGCGCGGCAACGTCCGCTTCGATGCGGTCGCCTTCTCCTATCCCTCCATGCCCGACGCGCCCGTGCTCGAAGGAATCGACATCAGCGCGGCTCCCGGCGAAACCATCGCCGTGGTCGGGCCGTCCGGCGCGGGCAAGTCGACGCTGTTCAACCTCCTGATGCGCTTCTACGACCCCATCCGGGGCGCCATCCTGCTGGACGATGTTGACCTGCGCGCCGCCGATCCGCGCGCCGTGCGTGAGCGCATCGCGCTCGTGCCTCAGGACACCACGATCTTCGCCGCCACGGCGGCCGAGAACATCCGCTACGGACGCGCCGGCGCCAGCGATGAGGACGTCCGCACCGCCGCGCGCGCGGCGCTCGCCGACGAGTTCATCTCGGAGATGGCGAATGGGTACGACACGGTGATCGGCGAGCGCGGCGTGACCCTGTCCGGCGGCCAGCGCCAGCGCATCGCCATTGCGCGGGCGATCCTCAAGGACGCACCCGTGTTGCTCCTGGACGAGGCGACCTCGGCACTGGACGCGGAAAGCGAAACGCTGGTGCAGAGCGCGCTGGAAACCCTCATGCGGGGCCGCACGACGCTGGTCATTGCGCATCGGCTCGCGACGGTGCTCAAGGCCGACCGGATCCTGGTGATGGACAAGGGCCGCATTGTCGAAACCGGCGATCACAAGAGCCTGGTGGAAAAAGGCGGTCTCTATGCCCGCCTCGCCCGGCTGCAGTTCCAGACCGGCTCCGACGCCATGGAAGCCATCGCCGCGAAGTAAATAGACGGCGGCGAATCACTGGTAAAGTATGCAACGATCCAACGACCTTTATTTTATGCAAAAAAAATGGATCTTATTGGAAGAGTCAGTAACAACGGATAGAATTTACGGATGAAACGCACCACAAATAAATTTATTTTGAAATTTTCATTAATCCCGATGGTTGGATTCGCAGTTTTTTTCTTCGGATTTTACGAAATTTTTAAACGAACCAATGACCCAACTGCGTTGCAATATATAGGTGCGCTGCAATATATAGGAATGACACTGTGGATACTGGGGTTCTCGGAGTGTTCGTTTTTTGGATGTGGGGCGTAGGGCCACACGCTATTAACGTCATGATACGACCGATTGAAATTGAAGCCGAGAAGGGTTGGCTTAAACCGGGTGGCTACGGCGAAAGAGCACTTAAATCAGCCAAAATTTTCAAATCCCTGAATATTCACATCGAAGATAAATAGAGCTTAGCCGTGTTGCGCAGCCATCTTTCGAGGCGCGCCTCTGGCGATCCTCAGGATGGGCCGCTTAGACACCCAATTAGAAAAGGCAGCCCCTCGGGACCGCCTTTACATTTCACACGCGGGTATCGCTCAATCTTCTTCGGGTACATCCACCGTGTAGTTAAGCGGCAGCCGGCCGCCGTCGGCGTAGACCGTCTGGCCGGTGATGTAGCTGGCGTCATCGTCCGCCAGGAAGGCGGCGATGGAGGCGATTTCGCGCGGATCACCAATGCGGCCCATCGGCGTGCGCGACAGGATGCGGTTGCGCGCCGCCGGATCGTCGTTCACCGAGGCCAGCATGTCGGTCATGATCGAGCCCGGGCCGATGGCGTTGACGCGGATGCCATGCGGCGCCAGCGAGACGGCCATCACCTTGGTGAGCTGGTTCACGCCGCCCTTGGAAACCGAATAGGGCACCTGATTGGGCAGGCCGAAGACCGCGTTGACCGACGACATGTTGACGATGGCGCCCGGAGCGCCGCCGCCTGCGACCTTCTCCACCATGTGTTTGGCAACCGCCTGGCCGCACAGGAAGCTGCCCTTCAGGTTGACGCGCAGCACGCGGTCGAAATCCTTCACGCCGATTTCCAGGAAATCGCCGGCCGCGACGATGCCGGCGTTGTTGACCAGAATGTCGATATCGCCATAGGCGTCGAGCGTCGCCGCGATCAGGTTGCGCACGTCGAGCCGTTCGCCGACATCGCAGTGGACGTAGATCGCCTCGCCGAGGCCGTTCAGCTCCTCGGCCGCCGCCTCGCCCCGCTCATCGTCGACGTCCGACAGCACGACCTTTGCGCCGTCTTCGACAAAGCGCCGCGCGATCGCGTAGCCGATGCCGCGCGCGGCACCCGTGATGATGGCAACCTTGTTGTTCAAGGACACGGACAAATCCCCCTTCGCCGTATGCGTCAATCTGCCTTTATAGCGTTTCGGGCGGCGGCGAACAGGGGCGGGGGCACCTTTCCAGATGACGTCGCGCAAGGTCGCCCCGCCCGTGGCAGACTTACGGCTTCTTCGCCAGCCCCGCGACTTCAGCGCATCGGTGATTTCCTCGAGGATCGCGGGGTCGTCGATTGTCGCCGGCATGCGGTATTCGTCGCCGTCCGCGATCTGCCGCATGGTGCCGCGCAGGATCTTTCCAGACCGCGTTTTCGGCAGCCGCTCGACGGTGATCGCCAGCTTGAAGGCAGCAACCGGGCCGATCTCGTTGCGCACCCGGGTGACCAGTTCCTTCTCGATTTCGGCGATCGGCCGGTCGACACCGGATTTCAGCACCACGAAACCGCACGGGAGCTGGCCCTTGAGCGCATCGGCAATGCCAACGACGGCGCACTCCGCGACATCCGGATGGCCCGCGAGCACCTCCTCCATGGCGCCTGTCGACAGCCGGTGCCCGGCGACATTGATGATGTCATCGGTGCGCGCCATGATGAACAGATAATCATCCTGATCCGCATAGCCCGCGTCCGACGTCTTGTAGTAGCCGGGGAACTCCGCCAGGTAGCTCTCGATAAACCGGGCGTCGTTCTGCCACAGCGTCGGCAGACACCCCGGCGGCAACGGCAGCTTCACCGCGATGTTGCCCAGTATGCCGGGCGCCACCTCGTGACCCGCATCGTCGAGAATGCGCACATCATAGCCCGGCATGGCCACGCTCGACGAGCCGTGCTTGATCGGCAGCATGCCGAGCCCGACCGGATTGCCCGCGATGCACCAGCCTGTCTCCGTCTGCCACCAGTGATCGATCACCGGCACCCGCAGCGTGCGCTCCGCCCATTGCACGGTGTCGGGATCGGCGCGCTCGCCGGCCAGGAACAGCGTGCGGAAGCTGCTCATGTCGTATTTTTCAAGGAACTCCGCCTTCGGGTCCTCCTTGCGGATTGCCCGGAAGGCGGTCGGCGCGGTGAACAGGGCGGAGACGCCATGCTCCGAAATCACCCGCCAGAATGTGCCGGCGTCCGGCGTGCCCACGGGCTTGCCTTCGAATACGATGGTCGTGCAGCCGTGCAGCAGCGGCGCGTAAACAATGTACGAATGCCCCACCACCCAGCCCACGTCGGACGCGGCCCAGAACACCTCCCCCGGCTCGACGCCATAGAGGTTGGACATGGACCACTTCAACGCCACCATGTGGCCGCCGTTGTCGCGCACCACGCCTTTCGGCTGGCCCGTGGTGCCGGAGGTATAGAGAATGTAGAGAGGATCGGTGGCGGCGACGGGCACGCAGGGAACCTGACGTCCAACGGAGCGCGCGCGTTCCATGGCCGCGCCCATATCGATATCGCGGCCCTCGATGAGATCCGCCGTCAGTTCCTCGCGCTGCAGGACGAGGCAGGCGTCGGGCTTGTGCGTCGCCTGATCGATCGCGCTGTCCAGCAGCGGCTTGTAGGCGATCACCCGTCCCGGCTCGATGCCGCAAGACGCCGTGATGATGGCTTTCGGGGTGGCGTCGTCGATACGGGTCGCGAGTTCATGCGCCGCGAAGCCGCCGAAGACAACCGAATGCACCGCGCCGATGCGCGCGCAAGCCAGCATGGCCATGACCGCTTCGGGCACCATCGGCATGTAGAGGATCACCCGGTCACCCTTGGACACGCCGCTGTCGAGCAGCACGCCCGCCAGCGCGTTCACGTGGCCGAGCAGTTCCTGATATGTGTAGCTCATCGTGCGGCCGGTGATCGGGCTGTCGTAGATCAGCGCCGCCTGGCCAGGCCGGCCGCGCTCCACATGCCGGTCGAGACAATTGTAGCAGGTGTTGCATTCGGCGCCGGAGAACCAGGCCCCATAGGCGCCCTGGCTTGCGTCGAACACCGTGTCCCAGGGCCTGGACCAGTCGATGTCCGCCGCCGCCTTCGCCCAAAACCCTTCCGGATCGCGCCGCCAATCGGCATAGACCTCATGATACCGGCTCGCCATGGTCGCTCCTCTCGCACGCTGTGTCTGTGTTGTTCTTTTGAATGAGAGAGTGGGCCAAGCACCCCGACAAAAGCAATATGGCGCCCCTGCAACTTTCTGCTCGAATCCGCACACCAAATTGTCGCAGGGCCGCATCGCGGCCCGCCGACGGCACGCGGGGACCAAGACGGAATTCACGCGGGCGCGAAAATGATCTAATCCATCGTCCAACCTCCGCCGCAATCCTTCCTGACGGCCCCGACACCGCAACCGAAAGCCCGCACCTTGACGCTCATCACCGATCCCTGGTTCTACGTCGTGGCCATTCCCGCGGTGCTTCTGGTCGGCCTGTCCAAGGGCGGCTTTTCCGGCGGCACATCGCTGCTCGGCGTGCCCTTGATGAGCCTGGTCATCTCGCCGGTGCAGGCGGCCGGCATCATGCTGCCGATCCTGGTGCTGATGGACTTGGTCGCGGTGGCCGCCTACCGGCGTTCATTCCACACCGCGTCCCTGGTCGTGCTGATTCCCGCAGCCCTGACCGGCATCTTCATCGGCTACCTGACGGCGGCCTATGTGACGGACGCGCATGTGCGGCTGATCGTGGGCATCGTGACGCTGGCCTTCGTGCTCAACCACTGGCTGGGCACCAGCGCCTCGCGTCCGCCGGCCAAGCCGCGCGTCGCCGCGGGATGGGTCTGGGGCATGCTGTCCGGTTTCACCAGCTTCGTCAGCCATTCCGGCGGTCCGCCGATCCAGATGTACCTGCTGCCGCAGCGGCTGGATAAGTTCGTGATGGCCGGAACGATCATCATCCTGTTCGCGGTGATGAACGCGGCGAAGCTGGTGCCCTATTTCCTGCTGGGGCAATTCGACCGCGCCAACCTTCTGACATCCGCGGCGCTGCTGCCGCTCGCGCCCATCGCCACCTATGCCGGCGTGCGGCTGGTGCGCGTGGTCTCGCAGGAGGCGTTTTACCGGATCATGTATATTGCGATCTTCGTCGTCTCGCTGAAGCTGATCTACGACGGTGTGAGCGGCGCATTCTTCGGGTAAACGGCCCACGCCCGGGTTCCGTTTGGCGCCCCGGCCTCCGTTCCCATTGAACCGGCGTGCGACTTACGCTTTGATGCAGTGCAAAACATACAATCGGTCCGGGAAACACCCATGAACGCTTACGCCACCGATCTCGACAAGAATGCGGCGAACTATCAGCCGCTGTCGCCGTTGTCCTTTCTCGCCCGCGCAGCGGCGGTCTTTCCCGATCATGTGGCGATCGTGCATGGCGCGCAGCACACGCCGTATCACCGTTTCTACGAGCGCGCGCGCAGGCTTGCCTCGGCACTCAGCCGGCACGGCATCGGCAAGGGCGACACGGTTTCGGTGATGCTGTCCAACACACCGCCGATGCTGGAGGCGCACTACGGCGTGCCGATGACCGGCGGCGTGCTGCACTCCATGAACACGCGGCTGGACGCGGCCGTCATCGCCTTCCAGCTCGACCATGCGGAAGCGAAGGTGCTGATCACCGACCGCGAGTTCGCGTCCACCATCAAGGAAGCGCTCTCGCTGGCCAGCGTCGACCCGCTCGTCATCGACTATGACGACCCGGAATTCCCGCAAACCGGCGAAATGCTCGGATCCGTCGAATACGAGGCCTTCATCGCCGGCGGCGATCCGGAGTTCGCCTGGTCGCTGCCCGACGACGAGTGGGACGCCATCTCACTGAACTACACATCCGGCACCACCGGCAATCCAAAGGGCGTCGTCTACCACCACCGCGGCGCCTACCTGCTGGCGCAGGGCAACATCATCACCGGCAGCATGGGCAAGCACGCGACCTATCTGTGGACGCTGCCGATGTTCCACTGCAACGGCTGGTGCTTCCCCTGGTCGATGTCGATCGTCGCAGGCACCCATGTGTGCCTGCGCTGGGTGCGCCAGAAACCGATCTGGGACGCGCTCGCCGACCAGACGGTCACGCATCTGTGCGGCGCGCCGGTGGTCATGTCGACGATCCTCGACACCCCCGCCGCCGACAAGCGCGAACTCAATCACCAGGTGGAATTCTTCACCGCCGCCGCCCCGCCGCCGGAAACGGTGCTGGCCAACATGAAGGCCGCCGGCTTCAACGTCACCCACCTGTACGGGCTCACGGAAACCTACGGCCCGGCGGTGGTCAATGACTGGAAGGCGGAATGGGACGCTCTGGAGCCGGCGGAACAGGCAACCCGCAAGGCGCGCCAGGGCGTGCGCTACGTGCCCCTGGAAGACCTAACCGTCATGGACCCGCAGACCATGCAGCGGGTGCCCGCCGACGGCGAGACCATCGGCGAGGTGATGTTCCGCGGCAACGTGGTGATGAAAGGCTATCTGAAGAACGCAAAGGCCAGCGCGGAGGCCTTCGCCGGCGGCTGGTTCCATTCCGGCGATCTCGGCGTCATGCATCCCGACGGCTACATCCAGCTCAAGGACCGTTCCAAGGACATCATCATTTCCGGAGGAGAGAACATCTCCTCCATCGAGGTGGAAGACACACTTTACAAGCACCCCTCCATCTCCGCCGCCGCCGTGGTTGCCCGGCCGGACGAAAAATGGGGCGAGACACCCTGCGCCTTCGTCGAGCTGAAGGCCGGCATGCCCCCGTCAGCGAGAACGAGATCATTGCGTGGTGCCGCGAGCATCTGGCGCGCTTCAAGTGCCCGCGCCACGTGATCTTCACCGAACTGCCGAAGACGTCGACCGGCAAGGTGCAGAAATACGTGCTGCGCGAGATGGCGAAGAAGGCCTGAGGCGCCGGACCACAAACAGTCCGGGCGGACGGATCAGGAGCGCCCGGACTGTCTAAAGCGCGAAGCGGATGATGATTGCGTCGATGACGTTGTCGACCGCGATCGCCGCCAGGATGAGGCCCATCACCCGGCTGATGATCGAGGCGCCCGCCGGACCAATGATCTTCTGGATCCGGATGGCCGCCAGCAGCAGGACCAGCGTGATGGACAGCACCAGCAGGGTTATCCCCGCCGTGATCACCTGCGCGCCGACCGGATAGACATCGTTGTCGGTCAGAACCACGACCGCCAGCATCGCGCCGGGGGACGCTATGGACGGAATGGCCAACGGATATACCGCGTGCTCCACATCGGTCTTGGGCACCTGCGCGATTTCCGCGTCCTGCTTGGACGGCCCGAAGATCATCGTCAGCGCGAACAGGAACAACACAATGCCGCCGGCGATCTGAAACGAGGTCAGATTGACGCCGATGGCCGTGAGCACCGGCTGACCGGCGACCAGAAACCCGAGCAGCACCAGCGCGGCGATGACAACCGCGCGCAACGCCACCGCCTTGCGCCGTCCGGCCTCGATCGAAGCGGTGACGGCAAGAAACACAGGGACCGTACCGACAGGGTCGATCACCGCGAAAATCGTGGCGAATTGCTGCACCAGCAAGGACGTATTCAGGTCGGCGAACATGGGCATGGCCTCAGCGGGCGGAACGGGCGCTCGGTGAATAGCAGATTCGCCGCCGCGAGACGAAACAAAGCGGCTGCGTGCGATTCGCGAGGCGCGTTTCCGGCAGCGCTGCCGGACGGACGTCCCCGAGCATCAAAAAAAGCCGCGACCCGGTTCGGATCGCGGCTTGGCGTTAGATCTGAATGGTGAACCGCCGTGAGGCACTTCACAGGGGGAGGAAGGGTCAGTGTACCGTTGTGGCCGCCTTCAGACGCTCCAGTTCGTCTTTCAGTTGAAGCTTCGTCCGTTTGAGTTTCGCAATCTCCAGAGTGTCGGTACTTGGGTGCGCCATCGCCTTTTCGATTTCGCGATCGAGGTCGGCGTGCCGGCGCTCAAGCTGCAACAGATGCGACTGCAAGGACATGAATAAAGCCTCCTATCTAGTACGACTTTGACAACAGGAGTGTGACATAAGGCGCATCACGTGTCGAACCTCAAGACGCTGAAAAAAGCGCGCCTGCGCAGTACACAAGGGTTAAAAACAAAGCAGCCCTACAAGTGTGTAAACGCGCCCGGAACAATCCTTTCGGCCGTGCGGCGCTGCAAGCTCCATGAAAACATTATGCTTTCCGCAGACTATCTTGGAAGCGCCGGTTTGTAACGTCCACCCGGCGCCTCATGCGCGTTTGAATACCTACGTAGTGATGCGCAGCCCGCGACGTTTCAACGCGGCGCGGAACGTGACGGCGCGAGAAAAAAGAGAGAAGAGCCGCGCCAATGCGCTTTCGCAGCGTCTCAACCTTTCCGTAATCGCCAAGATGTTCTAATAGAAATGCCGTTGCAATTGCCCCCGCGCCGGAGCGAGATCCGGCGGGCCGCGTTCGTCCGACACGCGGGTCCCGCGCGGCGAGCCGCCAGGCAGAACGAGTGGAACAGTGCCGGATGCAAGTCCCGGAATACGGCGTATGACCGAAGACATGGAACAGGCCCTGCGGGCCGAACTGTCGGAGCTGCGCCAGGAGCACCGCGACCTCGACGCAGCGATCGCCGCCATGGCTGAAAGTGGCAAGGCCGACGTCATCCAGCTGCAACGGCTGAAAAAGAAGAAGCTGAAGATTCGCGACCGGATCACGCTGATCGAGGACAATCTGCTCCCCGACATCATCGCCTGATCGTCATCCGGAGCGCGGGAGGCGGCAGCAGTCGCCACCGGACACCGATCAGTCTTACCGGGCCGTCTTGGCGCGGTACATGTCCTTGTCGGCGCGATCGAGCACCGAATCCACGTCATCGCCGTCCAGAAGCCGCGTCACCCCGACGCTCGCCGACGCCGAGATCTCCATGCCCTCGAACGTCATCGGCGCCCGCGCCAATGCCTCGACAACGCGCGTGGCGGTATCGCGGGTGCTCGCCTCGTCCGCCTTCCACAGCAGAGCCACGAATTCATCGCCGCCAATGCGCCCGACCACGTCGGAACTGCGAAGCGTCGCGCGGATAACGCCGGCTGCGTGACGCAGCATCTGATCGCCGCAGGCATGGCCGTAGGTGTCGTTGATCGTCTTGAAGGCGTTCATATCGATGAAGATGAGGCCGACCGAAGAATCGTAGCGGCGCACGAAATCGAGCGTTCGCTCAACCACCCGCTGAAAGCCGCGCCGGTTCAGCAGGCCGGTGAGAGAATCACGGATCGCTTCGCGGCGCAGGTCGCGAATCTGGGCCTTCTGCTCGACGAGCTTGTCGTTGAGCCGCGCGATCTCGTCCTGCAGGCTCTCGACATACTCCCGCGCCTCTGCGGGCAAGCTGGAGAGATCAAGCGACAGCCGGGCAGGCGTATCGTTCTTGGAACTGGCCATGGTCAACAGATTCGCCCCCTACGCCGGCCCGCCATTCGCTGCCGGAAAACGGTCCGCACCCGGAGGCGGACCCACTCAAGCGCTCCGAAGAGACGCTCCGCAAAACTGGCGAATTCAGATACATTGCGGCGGCCGCTTGCTTGGCGGCCAATGATTTCTATAATCCGCGCCTTTCCAAGGCAAGACCCGCAAGGACAAGGCATGAGCGATAGCGCGAAACCGGTGGCGATTATCATGGGCAGCCAGAGCGACTGGCCGACGATGAAGAACGCCGCCGACACGCTGGCTACCCTGGGCATCGGTTATGATGCCCGCATCGTCTCCGCGCACCGCACGCCGGACCGGCTCGTCGCCTTCGCCAAGGGCGCGAAGGCGGAAGGGTTCAAGGTGGTCATCGCGGGCGCCGGCGGCGCGGCTCACCTGCCCGGCATGACCGCCGCCATGACGCCGCTGCCGGTCTTCGGCGTGCCGATCGAGACCAAGACGCTGAAGGGCGAGGACAGCCTGCTGTCGATCGTCCAGATGCCTGCGGGCGTACCCGTGGGAACGCTCGCCATCGGCCGCGCGGGCGCGATCAACGCGGCGATCCTCTCCGCCAGCGTGCTCGCGCTCAATGACCCCGCCCTGGCCGAACGCCTCGATGAATGGCGCGCCAACCAGAGCGCCCAGGTGAAGGAACGTCCCGAAACCGATGGCTGATTCCACCACCGCGCGGCTTCGTCTCGCGCCCGGCTCGATGCTGGGCATTCTCGGCGGCGGCCAGCTTGGCCGCATGCTCGCCCAATCGGCCGCCGAGCTTGGCCTGCGCTGCCACGTCTATTGCCCGGACGCGGAAAGCCCGGCCTTCGAAGTGGCCCATGCCCACACGGTCGCGGCCTATGACGATGAGGCCGCGCTGGCACGGTTCGCCGACGCCGTCGACGCGGTCACCTATGAGTTCGAGAACGTGCCGGACGCCACCGCGCGATTTCTCGACGCCCGCGTGCCCGTGCGGCCCGGCGTGCGTCCGCTGACCGTTGCCCAGGACCGGCTGAACGAAAAGCGCTACCTACAGGAGATCGGCATCCCGATCGCGCCCTATGCGGCCGTCGACGGCCCCGAGGACATCGCCAGCGCCGCGGAGATCACCGGGCTGCCGGCGATCCTGAAGACCCGCCGCATGGGCTACGACGGCAAGGGCCAGACCCGCATCGAGAGCCTCGACGACGCGCTTGCGGCCTGGAAGCGCATCGGCGAAGCGCCCGCTGTGCTGGAAGGCGTCGTCGGGTTCGCGCTGGAGTGCTCGGTGATCGCGGCGCGCGACATCGACGGCAACACCATCGCCTATGACATCGCCGAGAACGTGCACGAGAACCACATCCTCAAGTGGACCCGCGTGCCCTCCACACTGTCTGAGGAGACAATGGCGCGCGCCCGCGAGCTGGGCATGAAGGTGGCGAGCGGCCTCGACTATGTCGGCGTCCTCGCGGTGGAGCTCTTCGTGGTGCGCGACGGAACCGGTGAGCATCTGATCGCCAACGAGATCGCCCCGCGCGTACACAACTCCGGCCACTGGACACAGGACGGCTGCGCGGTCTCGCAGTTTGACCAGCATGTGCGCGCCGTCGCCGGCTGGCCGCTGGGCGACCCGAAGCGGCACAGCGATGTCGAGATGGAAAACCTCATCGGCTTCGACGCCGACGGCTGGTACGACATCCTGTCGGAACCCGGCGCCTGCCTGCATCTTTACGGCAAGCGGGAAACGCGGCCGGGCCGCAAGATGGGGCACGTCAACCGGCTGAAATAGGCGCGCCCCGCCGCATCACTCGGAGCGCTGCTCACAGAATGTCAGACGGTTGCCGAAAGGATCGATAACGGTGAACTGGAAGCCCCAGTCCATCATCTCAAGCCCCGGCCTGGCGTACCGGTATTGCTTTTGCGCGAGATCCTCATGCCAGACATCAATGCCCTGCATGGGGACGAAGATCCGCGTGCCTGGCGTCGAATCACCGTGATGTTCGCTCAGATGCAGCAGCAGCGACCCGAACGACACCTGGCAATAAAGCGGCGCGGAGTCGTCGAAACGGTGCTCCCAATCGATCGTGAAGCCAAGATAGTCGCAATAGAACTCCCGGGCCTTGTCGACATCGAAGATCCGCAGGATCGGCACCGCCGGTCGAAATGAAACCTCACCATCACTCATCACATTGCCCTTCCTCAACGCGAAATCTAAACCAGCCCGAGCCGCTCGCGCCAGGCAAACCGCGTGACCGCGGCGGCGGCCACGACCGCGAGGCCCAGCGCCATGCCCCACCACAGGCCGACGCCACCCATGTCGAACACGAACGCCAGCAGATAAGCCGCCGGCGCACCGATGCCCCAGTAGCCGACGATCGCCAGCATCATCGGAACGCGCGTGTCCGACAACCCGCGCAGGATGCTGGCGCCCGCGATCTGCGCGCCGTCGAAGATCTGAAACACCGCCGCGACCGCCAGAAAGCTTACCCCGGCGGCGAGGACGGCCGGCGTGTTGGGATTGTCCGCCTTGGTGAAGGCGCCGATCAGCAACTCCGGCATGAGCCAGAACAGCAGCGCGGCCATGCTCATGAAGGCCACGGAAAGGATCATCGCGCTCCAGCCGGCATAGCCGACGGCGAGCCCGTTGCCCCGGCCGTGCGCCAGGCCGACACGGATGACGCCCGCATGCCCCAGACCGAGCGGCACCATGAAGGTCAGCGCCGCGCATTGCAGCGCAATGCCATGCGCGGCCAGCGGCACCGTGCCGATCCATCCCATCATCATGGCGGAGGCGGAAAAAAGCCCAACCTCGGCGAGAATCGTCAGCGCGATCGGAATTCCGAGCCGCAGAATCGAGAAGAACACCTGCCAGTCGGACCGCCAGAAGCGGCCCAGTACCGTGAAGCGGCGCAGGCGGCGTTCCCGGGTCACATAGACCACCAGCAGCAGGAACACCGCGCTCGCCGTCATCATCGAGGCGATCCCGGCGCCCACAAGTTCCAGCCGCGGCGCCCCGAAGGCGCCGAAAATCAGCACGTAGTCGAAACCGGCGTTGAGCACCGCGCCCGCCACCGTCGCCCAGAGAACGACCTGCGTCTTTTCCATCACCGTGACAAAGTTGCGCAAGCCCATGGTGGCCAGCGACGGCGGCAGCGCCCATTGCAGCACGCGCATGTATTCGCCCGCGCGATGCGAGACCTCCGACTCCTGCCCGAGAAGCAACAGAAGCGACTCGGTGTGCCACATGAGCAGCATCACCGGCACGGAATAGGCAATCACCACCCACATGCCCATGCGCACACTGCGGCGCACGTCGCGCAGACGCTTGTCGCCACGCGCCCGCGCCGCGATCGGCATGACCGCCTGAACGACACCGGAGCCGAACAGCCAGAACAGAATATAGAGATTGAACGCCAGCACGGAGGCCGCGAGTTCCTCGGTCCCAAGCCAGCCGATCATCAGCACATCAGTGGTGTTGATGGCCATCTGCGCCAATTGTGCGCCCACGATCGGCAACCCCAGGACGAGGGTCGCCCGGATTTCCTTCGACCAGATCGCAAGCCCCGTGAGAGGCCGCGGGGTCCCCGCCGAAAGCAGCATGATCGTTCTCCACGGATTGCCGCTTGGATGGTCGGTATCCGCGGCGAGGGCGGACCGTATCCGCCGTCGCGGTTGTGGTCCAGCGGTTCCGTCTCACAACGACGTCAAGACGCGAGGATCCGCCAATACGCGCCGGCGAAGCTTAGTTGCTGGACAGGCAAATCGCCGTCTGATAATGAACGCGCGAAATTTGCGGCTTGAACCCTCTCTTCCGTTGCGAGACAGGCTCATGGCCACCAGTTTTCGCGGCTGCAGTTCCAGGCGGTTTCGTCCGGCACCGGCCCGCTCCGACATTCGCCAAAACCGATCACATCGGCAACACGGGATACCACGCGTGCAGATTCTCGTTCGCGACAACAACGTCGACCAGGCTCTCAAGGTGCTGAAGAAGAAGCTTCAGCGCGAGGGCGTTTTCCGCGAAATCAAGCTTCGCGATCATTTTGAGAAGCCGTCGGAAAAGAAGGCGCGGGAAAAGGGCGAAGCCGTCCGCCGCGCGCGCAAGATGGCCCGCAAGCTCGCCGAGCGCGAAGGCCTGCTGCCGTCGAAGGCCGCCGCACGCCGCTGATACGATCCGTATCGTCAGGAATTTGTCCCGGGTGCGGCGCCGCGCCCGGGCTTTCGTGATTCGGGACTGCCGAACCAGCGAGCCGGATTGCGCCGGACACGAAAGCCTTCCGGCTCACGAACTCGCTGACGGCGGCGCCTTCGGTTTACGCGGTTTGCGCGGCGCGCGTGTCTTCCTGGTGGTCGTCGGCCCGGCCTTCGCCGGTTTGCGCGTGGTGCCCTTGGGGCTTGATGCCCGCGCTGACTTGCGGATCGGCGTCCCGGCTTGCGTGTCCGCCGCGCCTGCTGCCGCTTCGCCCGCTTGCGCGACAATTTCCGGCGCGGCGGATGCTGCGCGGCTTCCGGAGGGCTCGACGGGTTCGGACTCAACCGATGACTGGGGCTGTTCGGGACGGTCCTCGGCAAGCTTCAAGGCCTCGCGAAGCGCGATGATATGCGCGCCGGGAGCGTGCCGGTCGCCGCCCGGCGCGATCGTCCAATACCGGGTGTGCGCCAGATAACGGTTGCCTGGCGGCGTCACCGCCACATCCTCCACGCCCTCGCCGAACACCGGCTCGATCGGCCCGCCGATCAGATCCCCTTCGATGATGTTGCGGCAGGGGAAATAGATGTTGGTCCAGCGCACCGGCGCGAAGACCGCCGCGTGGTGCGGAACCGCCATCCGAACCTGTTCCTCGCCCTTCCCGACGGTGCGGTCATAGGAAAACCGCGCCGTGCCCTTGCTGTCCGTCTCCGCGAGCGGCGGACACACCGGGAACTCGCGCTGGGCGACCCGCTCATCGAACTCGTCGAACGTGCGCGCCAGCAGCGCGTTGCCATGCGCCAGCGGGCTGCCCATGGTGATGAAATCGGACACACACCATTTGTTGCCGTTGGCGCGCAACTCATCGAGATAGTCGCGCTGCGCCTCGCGATAGGCCTCACGGTCCAGCGGACGGGTATTGGCCAGCGCCTGAAGCCGGTCGAGCGCGTCGCTCGGCCCGTCGCCCGCCATCCGAGTGTTATACTCCGCCCAGACATCGCGCAGGATATCATAGCCGATGATCGACCCCAGGCTGTGCCCCACGACGATGATGCGGCGATAGTCACCGCACTCGATCAGCTTGCGGAGCAGCGTCGCGCCTTCGTCGCGGATCGCGCGGCGCTGCCCGACGTTGACGGGCGCGGGGCTCAGATAGCGCGCCGCATCGCCAATGATCGGTGCGATGATTTTCGTGTTGAGATAGAGCAGGACCGCGCCAATCAACATGGTCCAGAACGGAGTCAGCCCGAGGAATTTCGAGCCTTCGTCCAGGGAGAGATCGACAACCAGCAAGGTGATCAGCCCGCACAGCACCCACAGCGCGATCCAGGCCGCATACAGCTGATCCGGAACGTCCTTGCGGTTGCGAAACAGCAGCAATTTCACCCAGGACACCACGTGGCTGATCTTGGTGCCCGACATCAGGTGCGCCCAGTAGAACTCGAAAAAATCCGTGCGCACGCCGTCGAAATTGTGATTGGTGGTCAGTCGCCGCAGCTCGAGGGCGTCAGAAATGGTGTCCGGCTTGCTCCACACCTGCGGGCCGCCGCCATACGGCCTCTGGCGCTCGTCCCCGCTCCACACCACGTCGACAAAACCGCGCAACGTGTCCATGGCCTTTTGTTCGCCCATTCCGTGGATGACGATAACGGCCTGCTTGTCCGGCAAATCGCCGTCCTGTTTCCTGTCCACCATGATCCCCTCCCCGTTTCGCAAGAGCACGCTGGAGGGTACCACACCGTCAGAATTCGGAAACGCCCTTGCCGCTGACCTGTATCAACGCACCGCCTGCGCGCGTGAGGAACACTGCACCGCGCAATAACCGCTCAACGGATGGTGGTTCACACATGAGCAGAAACATCGTTCTGATACAGGGACACCCTGATCCGGACCCCGCACGCCTGTGCCGGGCGCTGGCCGATGCCTACGCGCAAGGCGCGCGTGACGCCGGGCACACAGTCACGCTCATCGACATCGCGGCACTGGACTTTCCGCTGCTGCGCAGCCCGGAGGACTATTACAAGGGGCCAACACCGCCCGGACTTGAGGACGCGGCGGAGGCCATTCTCGCAGCGGACCATCTCGTTCTGGTGTTCCCGCTTTGGCTCGGCACGCTGCCCGCGCTGACGAAAGGCTTCTTCGAACAGGTCCTGCGTCACGACACCGCCTTCGAACAGGAATCCGGCGCCCGTTGGCCGCATGGCAAGCTGTCCGGCATCTCCGCCCGCATCGTCGTCACCATGGGCATGCCGGCCTTCATCTACCGCTGGTGGTTCCTGGCACACGGGCTGCGCGGCTTCGAGCGCAACATCCTGCGCTTCGTCGGCATCAAGCCGGTGCGCGAGACCTTGTTCGGCATGGTCGATGGCGTCAGCGACGCGACGCGCAAGGGCTGGCTTGAAAAGATGCGCAAGCTCGGCGACAGAGCCGTTTGAGCGCGGGAAACGAAATGGGCCGCCCAAACGGGCGGCCCAATTCAAACCGGAGCGTCGCGAAGCGGATTACATCGCCTTGACGATCTGCTCCGTCATCTTCTTGGCGTCGCCAAACAGCATCATCGTCTTGTCGAGGAAGAACAGCTCGTTCTGGATGCCGGCGTAGCCGGAGGCCATGCCGCGCTTGATGAACAGCACCGTCTTCGCCTTGTCGACGTCGAGGATCGGCATGCCGTAGATCGGCGACTGCTTGTCGGTGCGCGCCGACGGGTTGGTCACGTCGTTGGCGCCAATAACGAAGGCCACGTCGGCCTGCGCGAACTCCGAGTTGATGTCCTCGAGTTCGAAGACATCGTCGTAGGGCACATTGGCTTCCGCCAGCAGCACGTTCATGTGACCCGGCATACGGCCCGCCACCGGATGGATGGCGTATTTGACCTCGACACCCTCTTCCTTGAGCGTATCGACCATTTCACGCAGCGCATGCTGCGCCTGGGCCACCGCCATGCCGTAGCCCGGCACGATGATCACCTTGGAGGCGTTCTTCAGAAGGAAGGCCGCATCCTCGGCCGAGCCCTGCTTGACGGGGCGCGTTTCCTCGCCGCCGTCAGCGGTCACCGTCTCGCCGCCGAAGCCGCCGAGAATGACCGAGATGAACGAGCGGTTCATGCCCTTGCACATGATGTAGGACAGGATCGCGCCCGAGGAGCCCACCAGCGCGCCGGTGATGATCAGCGCCGTGTTGCCCAGCGTGAAGCCGATGCCGGCCGCAGCCCACCCCGAGTAGGAGTTGAGCATCGAAACCACCACCGGCATGTCGGCGCCGCCGATCGGGATGATGATCAGGATGCCGAACAGCAGCGCGACCGCCGTGATCGCCCAGAACAGCGTGTGGCTCTCGTTGCCGACGAAGAGGGCGACCAGCACCACCATCAGGATGGCGAGACCGGCGTTGATCATGTGCCGCGCGGGCAGCATGATCGGCGCGCCGGACATGCGGCCGTCGAGCTTCAGGAAGGCAATGACCGAGCCTGTGAAGGTGATCGCGCCGATGGCGACGCCGAGCGACATTTCCACCAGGCTCGCGCCGTGGATCTCGCCGACATTGCCGATGCCGAAGGCTGCGGGCGCATAGAGCGCGCCGGCCGCCACCAGCACCGCGGCCATGCCGACCAGCGAGTGAAAGGCCGCCACGAGCTGCGGCATCGCGGTCATCGGGATGCGTTTGGCGACAATGGCGCCGAAACCGCCACCAAGCGCCAGGCCCAGCAGGATCAGCACCCAGCCCATTCCGCCAGGTGCTGCGGCAAACAGCGTGGTCAGGATGGCGATCGTCATGCCAGCCATGCCCATGATGTTGCCCCGGCGCGACGATTCCGGATGCGACAGGCCCTTGAGCGCCAGGATGAACAGCACCCCGGAGACGAGATAGAGAAGCGCAATGATATTCGCGGACATGTTCAGCTTCCCCCGTCACGACTTTTTCTTGTACATGGCAAGCATGCGAGAGGTGACCATAAAGCCACCGAAGATATTCACAGCTGCCAGCACAAGGGCTACAAAACCAAAGCCGCGCGCCCATTCGGCGCCCGCGCCTCCCGCAGCGTCGACCCCGACCGCGAGAAGCGCGCCGACGACGATCACGGAGGAGATCGCATTGGTAACCGACATCAACGGGGTGTGCAGCGCCGGGGTTACCGACCACACCACGAAATAGCCGACGAAAATCGCCAGAACGAAGATCGACAGGCGGAACACGAAGGGGTCGATGACCCCGCCGCTTGCCGCATGCGCAGCGGCCGCCAGGCCGTCGGCCGCGCCGCCGTCAAGTCCGCTGGCAATCTGATCGGCGTAGGTCTGGGCCGCCTGGGCCGCGCTCTGCGCGGTCTCGGCCGCCTCCCTGGCGGCTTCCGCCGCCGCGCGGGCCCGTTCCAGGGCCTCGCTGGACGTCATGGTCGCCATTATTCACCCCCCTCTTTCTTCGCCGCGGCCGGCACCGCGGGTGCGGGCTTGCTCCCGGTGAAGGCGGAATGGACGACCGCACCGTCACGCGTGAGAACCGTTGCCGTCACCAATTCGTCATCCCAATCGACATTGAGGCTCTTGGCCTCCTTGTCGACCATGGTTTCCACGAAGGCATAGAGGTTCTTGGCATAGAGCGCCGAAGCGGTGGCCGCGATGCGTCCCGGAACATTGAGATGGCCGACGATCTTCACTTCGCCCACCTTGATGACCTTGCCCGGCTTGGCGCCTTCGACGTTGCCGCCACGCTCGACCGCCAGATCAACGAGCACCGAACCCGGCCGCATGGACTGCACCATTTCCTTGGTGATCAGGCGCGGCGCGGGCCGTCCCGGAATCAACGCCGTGGTGATGACGATGTCCTGCTTGGCGATGTGGCTCGCCACCAGTTCCGCCTGCTTCTTCTGATATTCGGGAGACATCTGCTTGGCATAACCGCCAGCGGTCTCGGCCTGCTTGAACTCGTCATCCTCGACAGCGACGAATTTCGCCGCAAGCGATTCGACCTGTTCCTTGGCCGCGGGCCGCACGTCGGTGGCCGAGACGGAGGCGCCCAGCCGGCGGGCTGTGGCGATCGCCTGAAGACCCGCGACACCCGCGCCCATGACAAAGACCCGCGCCGCAGGCACCGTGCCCGCCGCGGTCATCATCATCGGCAGCGCCCGGTCATATTCCTCGGCGGCGTCGATCACCGCCTGATAGCCGGCCAGGTTCGCCTGGCTGGACAGCACGTCCATGACCTGCGCGCGCGTAATGCGCGGCATGAACTCCATGGCAAAGCCGGAAACGCCGGCCGTCGCCATGGCCTTGACATCCTTTTCATGGCCGAAGGGGTCCATGATGGCGAAAACGAGGGCGCCCTTTTTCATGAGCTTCAGCTCATCGGCGCCCGGACGGCCAACCTTCAGGACAACATCCGCATCGCCAAGCGTGGCGCTCGCGTCCGCTGCGATCTTCGCACCGGCGTCCTTGTAGTCGGCATCCAGGATACGGGACGCCTTACCGGCTCCCTTTTCCACCACCACATCGAAACCGAGACCGATGAACTTCTTCACCGTCTCAGCGGTGGCAGCCACCCTCGTTTCGACGGCGTCGCGCTCGAGCGGCACCCCGATTTTCATATAACCCCTCCAACGATTTACATTTTTATTTTCAGGAAACAGACAGGACCGTCAGCAGACCAAACACGACGAGGACGATCGCCGCCGGCCGCCAGCCGTTCTGGCCCATGAACAGGCCGATCGCGCAGGCCAACAGCGAGGCCAGAACACCGACCGTGCCGATCACGCTTGCCCATGCACCGCCGAAGCCGAAAACCAGCAGGCAGAGCATGAAGTTCAAGACGGTCACCACGCCCAGCTTGGAAAAGGCGATAAAGCCAGAATAGGTCTTTTCATGCTCCGCGTAGTCCATGCTCGGAACGGAATTTTCAGCCATGACGTACCCTTTGGTCGCAAGTTTCAGTTGCCACGCTTTTAGAACAAAAAGCCCTGTAACGGCAATCCAAAGTCGCATTGCCGTTTTGCAACAGTGTTTTCACGCTCCGCGCGGCAATGTGCAAAGACGCTGTCATTGCGCGCGTTTTGATCATTTTTCAGGTCCGGACGCTATCGTTCGAAAGGCCGACATCCGCCAGCAACGACGCCTGCCGCCCGGAAATGACCCGCTCATCGAAAGCCTCGATCTGTTCGTTGAACAGACGGAAAAAATTCAGCTCCGCCTTGAGATGCAAAAACACGCCGCCAAGCCCGATCGCCGCCCGATCCATGAACACGAACTCGCGCGGCACCGTCACCGGACCCAGTTCCTTCAACGCCTTGTGGACACGAAACGCTTCCCTGCGGCCGTATTCCGCCGGGCTTACCCCGTCGGCGATTGCGCGGGTCCGGTCCTCCAGGAGCGGCCCGTAAATGAATCGCGCCCAGATATTGAGCGTGTCGATCAACGGCCGGCTCAACCCCTTGAATCCCCACGTCTCGTAGGCGGAAACGACGCGATCGTCATCGCCTTCCTGCAAGCCGCGATACAGATCGACGACGCCTGCGACAAAGCCCGCGGGGAAGATCCGCACGCAGCCGTAATCCATCAGGTTGATGCCGGCCGGATCGCCGTTCTCTTCGAAGACGGAATAGTTGCCCAGATGAGGGTCGCCGTGAATGATTCCGAAATGGCTGAAAGGGTGCCACCACGCTCGGAACATCACGCTTGCCAGCCGATTGCGCTGCTCGAGCGAATGCTTGGTGAAATCCAGAAGCGGCCGACCCTCGAGCCAGCCCATGGTCAATAGCCGGCCGGTCGAAAGATCGTCCACCACATCGGGCACGCGGATCGTCGGATCATCGGCGAAGATGCGCCGATACGCGGCCATATGTCGCGCCTCGCGGCCGTAGTCCAGTTCCTCGCGCACGCGTTCGCCAATCTCCGCCGCGATCTCGCGCGTATCGATTGCCGGTTTCATGCGCCGATGCACAGACAGAAGCAGCGACAGTTGCCGCAAGTCGGCCTCGACCGCGGATTCCATGTCGGGATATTGCAGCTTGCAGGCCAGCGGACGCCCATCGGACGCCTTCGCCCGATGCACCTGGCCCAATGACGCCGCGGCCGCCGCATCGCGGTCGAACGCGCCGAAGCGGCTTTCCCAGTTCGCACCGAGCTCCGCCATCATGCGGCGTTTGACGAAGGCGCGCCCCATGGCCGGGGCGCTCGACTGCAATGTAGCGAATTGCGCCGCGTATTCCGGCGGCACGGCGTCAGGGATGGTTGCGAGCAGCTGCGCCACCTTCATCAGGGGCCCCTTCAGGCCGCCCAGCAGCGCCGTGATGTCCGCGGCGTCGCTGTCCTTGCCCGCGCCGTTTCCAAACAGCCGCGCTCCCGCCATCTTGGCGGCAAGCCCGCCAACGTTGCCACCGACTCGGGCATAGCGCCCGACGCGGGCACTGAGCCTGTTTGCTTCCTTGTCGCGCGCGGGCCTGTCGTTGTCGAAATCCGCCATAGATGTTCATCCTTGCGCGTCGGGTTGCTCGCGAAGCGCGCTTCGAAGATAGGCTGATCTGATCGGAAAACCAGAGCCAGACGCGCGCCCGCAAGCCGCACCGGGCGGAGCAGAGATGCTCTATGGGAAGGATTATTCGGCCGAGGCCGTCGGCAGCGACACCACGGCGGGACCCATGAACTGATCCGTACGGAGCGCGCCATAGACGTCATGGTCAAAGCGTGCGAGCAGAATCCGCGCAGGCCGTCCGATCAATGCGGTCAGACGGCGCTGATCGGGATGCCGGAGATCGGCAAACGCCTGCGTCCGCGTGGTGCTCTCGCCCGACAACAGACGCGGCTCGTCGCCACCCGGCAGAGCCGCGAATCGCGCGAACGGATCCGCCCGCGCGGGAAGCTTCCCGTGATGGACGGCTGCGGCAGATCGTCTGCGGAACGGCGCGGCGGCGAAAAGGCGCGCAGTTCCGTCTCATCCGTTCGTGTGCCCTGGAGGCTGGCCAGGACAATCGGCTGCTTTGCCGGCTTGTCGTCGGCCGCGCGGGCGCCGGAGAACGTCGGCGGCAGTGGGCGCGGAATGGCGGACGCATAGGCGAGCGCGGCGCCGGGCGCGATGGTGTCGGGCTTGGCGGCCCGCGGCGTCTCGGCATCGGTTAGCGCGGATATCGCATCATGCGGATTGGATGGCGCGGGCATTGGCAGCGCCGCCAAAACGGTCGGCTCGGCTGCGATTGGGCGCGGCTTGGCGAGCGGCAGCGCGGCAACCAGAATCGGCACTTCCTCGGCCGAGGACTCGTTGGCTTCAACAGGCGCTTCTTCCGGCTCATCGTCGCCGCTCACGCCCGGAAGATCATCCGGTTTCTGCGGCGGACGGATGCTCGTCGGCACCACGGCCGCGATCGCGCCGGGCGCGCGGCCCAGCGCCGCGGGCGGCGTCGGGCCGTCGTTTGAGGAATTCCCCGAGAACAGCGACGCAATGAAGCCCTTGCCCGTGTTCGAGCGACTCACCGGAACGGGGCGGATGGCCTGGTTGTCGCCGCCGCGAATGCGCGCAGTCGGCGTCGGTGCCGCGGACGCCACAACGATCTGCTGGCCGCCATCGCGTTCGCGCCGCTTCAAGGCCGCCTGCGCCTGCTTGTAGCCCGGCATCGGCTTGCCGTCGGAAGGTACATGCACCGTCTTGCCGTCAGGAAACACGCTCGCCAGTTGCTTGCGGGTCATACGCGGCCAATGGCGCACGCTGCCGGTGTCCATATGCACAAACGGCGAATTCGATTTCGGATAGTAGCCGACGCCGCCGATCTCCTTTTGCAGGCCGAGCTTGCGCAGGGTTGAGATGCTGACGTCGGGAAGGAAGAAATCCATCGCCTTGCCGCGCATGTGCTGGCTGAACTTGGCGACGCCGCGCGACCGGCCGCGCAGCATGTTGTTCGTCGCCGGAGAACGGTAACCCGAGACAACGTGGATATAATCCTTGGAGCCCGACTTCTGGTAGACGTCCCAGATCAGATCAAAGAGCTCCGGGTCCATCTTGGTCGGTTCATTGCGGCGCCAGTCGCGCAGGAACTGATTGAGTTCGCGCAGACCGCCGTCCACGAATCGGCCGTTCTTCTTGAAGGTGATCTCGGCGCGTTCGCCGGTGTGCGTGTTGTAGAGCCTCAGGGCGCGCGATGAAGCCTCCGCGGCTCCCGCATACGCCGCCGACAACACAATCGCGCCTGCCGCCACGACGGCGAGGGAGCGCAAGCAGGCCGCAGCGCGCACGCCAGCCTTGATCACGCATCCGATGTTTCGAAGCGACCGGGGTAGGGAAACGCTCAAATCGTGTCTCGCAATTCACCGCACGCGGCCAGGCCAGTTGTTTAGACTGACCCGATGCCGCGGCATCACTACACCCCCAAGGGTGACTAAAATACGGCACGGCAAGTTAAGAAGTATTTACCGTATTTTTCAATGCGAGAAAATCGTGCCCTACAAGCAACAGAAATCAAAGCGTTTTTACCTACGCATCATCATCTAGGCCCAAGGCCTTGATGAGCTTTTGATGATGTCCGTAGATATCGGAGCGCCGCTGCAGCACACCGGCATCATCCACCCAGGCGGTGAAATAGGTGATGTGAACGGGGATATGCCGGGTCAGGTTCACCTGCCGCGAGCGTCCGCCAAACAGCCGCGTCAGACGCTGCGCATCCCAGTCGTTCTCCTCGACAAGCAGCGCATCGGCAAATTTCATCGGTTCAAACACCCGCACGCATCCATGGGAAAACGCCCGGACGGATCGGTTGAACAGGCTCTTGCTTGGCGTGTCGTGCAGATAGACCGAGTGGCGATTCGGAAACATGAACTTGATGCGCCCGAGCGCATTGCCGGCACCCGGTCTTTGGCGGATCCGAACGGAGCTCAGGCTGCCGTTCCACCAGTTCACGTCCAGCGGATGCACCTGGCGGCCACGCGACAACACCTCGTATCCCGAACGCGCGAAGAACGAGACGGGATCTTGCTGAATGCGCGGCAGCATTTCCTTCGACGCGATCGACCGCGGCACGTTCCAATAGGGATTGACGATGACATGCTCCATCTCGTCGGAAAAGATCGGCGTCTGGTTGCTGCGTTTGCCGACGACCACGCGGGTCTCGTGATACACCGCGCCGTCCCGGATGAGCCGGACCATGAATTCCGGGATATTCACCTGAACATAGTAGCGGCCGAGATCGCGCGGCATCCACCGCCACCGCTCCATGTTGGCGATCACGTCGGCAACCGGATTGCCTTCGTCGCCGCCGTTGATCGCCGCCCGCGTGCGCGGGCCGACCATGCCATCGACGTACAGCTGGTTCGTACGCTGAAAATCGGAGACCGCGGCCTGCACCTCCGCATCGAAGACATCCGCGTCGAATTCAGGCGCGGCCACATTCAGCCGTTTGCGCAGGATTTCCACCCGCGAATCTCGGGATCCAAGTTTGAGAAGCGGTCCTTCGGGAAGCGCCACCGGACGCTCGACTTGATCGGGAAGTGCACGCAGCCGTGCCAGTTCGGCCTTCAGGCGCCGATAACCGTCATGTTGCGGATTGAAGCCGATCAGGGCGACGGCCGGGTTCTCGGCGCTGACGATCGTATCGAGCGCCTCGACGGGATCGAGCTGCGGAGGCGACAGATCGAAATAGCCGGAGATTGACGACGGCGCGATGCGGCCGCCCATGGCGTGTCGGGCATAGGCTGCGACCGAGCGCGACAGCTCGATTTCCGCCTCCGCGAGCAGGATCGGCGTGGAAGGCAGCCCGTCGCCGAGATGCGCGGAAGGGATCGGGTAGGCGTCGGGATCCAAGCCCTCCTCATCGGCGTGGCGCAGCCGCTCGATCACGGCGAGGGCCGCGGCGCTCAACCGGCCGTCCAGAGTCCAGGCAGGCACCCATTCGCGCTCGAGATAGAACTCCGCGACCGCGGCCAGATCGCCGCGACCGGAATCCCCGGTTGTCTCGAGCAGGTCACGCAGCGCCAGGGAAACCGGGTCCAGCAGCGCACCGGTCTCAACAGCCGGCTCCACGGCGGGTGACGCGGCCGGCAGCCCATCCGGACCCGCTGCGGGTTGTTCGCCCGGCGCAGCGCCATCCGCCGCCGGCATCACGATGATGGCGGGGTCGTCGTGAACCGCCGCCCATGACGGCACCGCCGCCACGCCGCCCACAACAACCGAAAACGCCAACGAGAAACCTGCAACACCCAGCGAACGCATCATCACTCGTTGTCCTGTCCCAAACCAAGGCCCGACGCCCTGCGACTATTTGCACGACCCGTGGGGCACGGATCGGCGATCGATACGATGAAGCCGGTGCTGCCGGCAATCCGGTTCAGCACCAAACGCCATCACTTCATTATTACAATGCTACCGCGACGCTCGTGCGGCGATCTCATCCAACTCCGAGGCGGCCTGATCGGACGAACCATCGAGACCGTAGTCCTTGAGCTTGCGGTAGAGCGTCGACCGGCCGATATCGAGCCTGCGCGCGACTTCCGCCATGCGTCCGCCGTAGTGATCGATCGCGGTGACGATCATGTCGCGCTCGACCGCTTCCAGCGTCTTGACGTGGCCGGTGTCGTCCAGCGCGCGCATGAAACCGAAGGGAGCAACGCCTTCCGCGACGCCCGCGAAACCGCCTTGCGCCAGATCGCCATGGCCCTTGTATGCCTCTCCCGGTGCGTCGGCGGACTCACCGGTACCCGCCTGAACGGACGGCCTGGGGGCCGCGACACCGATCATGTCGCCGCCGCTGTAGCCGCCGGGAGCGCCAGCCGGGATCGCGCCCGCGCCGCCAGAGCCGCGCATGGCCTGAATCTGCGGGAAATCCTCCGGCTGCAGATAGGTATCGTCGCACAGCACCACGGCGCGGAAGACGGCGTTCTCCAATTGACGGATGTTGCCCGGCCAGTCGAAGGACTGCAGCAATGCGATGGTTTCCGGCGCGATCGACGCCACCTGCGGCTTGTTCTCCTCCGCCGCGAATCGGGCAAGGAAGTGCCGCGCCAAATCCGGAATGTCCTCGAGCCGGTCGCGCAGCGGCGGAATCCAGATCGGAAACACGTTGAGCCGGTAGTAGAGATCCTCGCGAAAGCGGCCTTCCTTGACCAGATCGAGCAGCCTGCGATTGGTGGCGGAGATCATCCGGAAATCGATACGCACCGGACGCCGCGCGCCGACGGGGTCGATTTCACTCTCCTGGAGCGCACGCAGGAGTTTCACCTGAACGTCGAGTGGCAGTTCGCCGACCTCGTCGAGAAACAGCGTGCCGCCGTGAGCTTCCTGGAACTTGCCGACGTGCTTTTCGGTGGCGCCCGTGAACGCCCCCTTCTCGTGACCGAAGAGGATCGATTCCACGAGATTTTCCGGAATCGCGCCGCAGTTGACGGTCACGAAGGGCTTTGAGGCGCGATCGCCGGAGCCCTGGATGGCCCGCGCGATCAGTTCCTTGCCGACACCTGATTCGCCTTCGATGAGAATCGGGATGTTGGAGGATGCCGCGCGGTCGCCGAGCCGCAGCACGCGTTCCATCGCGGGCGAGCGGGTAATGATGTCGTCGAATGTCAGCGTTCCAGCCGCCGACTTGCGGATACGGGTGATTTCATCCTGAAGCGCGGAGACCTTCAGAACGTTTCGAATGGATACTTCGAGCCGTTCGGGACTGACCGGCTTGACCACGAAATCCTGCGCGCCGGCCCGCATGGCGCCGACCACCGTGTCGATGCCGGCCTGCGCCGTCTGCACGATCACCGGCGTGGCGATGCCCTTCTCGCGCATCTTGCCCAGCACCGCATGGCCATCGAGTTCCGGCATCACCAGATCGAGGATGACCAGATCCATGTCGCTGCCTTCGGGCCCGGTCATCACCGCGACCGCCTGCGCGCCATCCTCGACCACACGGGCCGAATAGCCGAATCGCTTCACGGCCTCTTCCAGCAACCGGCGCTGGATCGGATCGTCGTCGACGATCAGAATGCGTCCACTCATAAAACGCGGTTCCCCTTGCGCCGCCGCAGCGCGCATTTTGCGTTCCCGTCATTCCGCATCCGGGAAACGACGCTCGGCGACTGTCTCATTTCGGGGCATTATGCGGGGCGCGAGTAAAGAAACTGCTTATCGGCTCGGCTCGAACCGCGGAGCAGAACCCGCACGCCGATTGCACTTTGTGCCTTCGACCCAATATGTTGCTCACAACCGGCGCGCTACCGGGCCGCACTTTCGACCAGCCGTCACGTGATCATCGCCTTAAGGCGAGACCCCGGACGCCCACATCAGACGTTCCCATTCTCCCTTGCACGGAAGTTTCCATTCATGGTCCCGACCGACACCACTATCTTTGAGCCCCGCATGAAATTTGCCGCCACCGATCCCGCCGCCGCGTCCAGGGATCTGGGCGCCCTGCCCGAATGGAATCTCACCGATCTCTACGACGCGATGGACGCCCCCGCCGTGCGTTCGGATCTCGACAAGGCGCTGGCCGACAGCAAGGCGTTCGAGACCCGGTTCAAGGGCACGCTGGACGCGCATGCGCGCGCAGGCGGCGCGGAGCTTGCCGAGGCCATTGTCGCTTATGAGAAAATCGAGGAGTTGCTCGGGCGGTTGATCTCCTTCGCCGGCCTCGTCTACTCCGGCAATACGACCGATCCCGCGCGGCAGAAGTTCTACGGCGACGTACAGGAACAGATCACCACGGCCAGCACGCATCTGCTGTTCTTCGGGCTCGAATTGAACCGCATCGAGGACGCCATTCTGGAAGGCGCGCTGGCGAATGACCGGCTCGCGCACTACAAGCCGTGGATCGACGACATCCGCAAGGAGCGCCCCTATCAGCTCGAGGACCGCGTGGAGCAGCTTTTCCACGAGAAATCGGTGACCGGCCGCGGTGCCTGGAACCGGCTCTTCGACGAAACGATTTCATCGCAGAAATTCGAGATCGACGGCGAGATGCTCGGCATCGAGGCGACGCTGAACCTCTTGCAGGATTCAGACGGCGCCAAGCGCAAGGCGGCCTCGGAAGCACTTGCCAGGACCTTCAAGGACAACCTCTCCACCTTCGCGCTGATCACCAACACTCTGGCCAAGGACAAGGAAATCTCCGACCGCTGGCGCGGGTTCGAGGATGTGGCTGACAGCCGCCACCTCGCCAACCGCGTCGAGCGTGAGGTTGTCGACGCGCTGGTCGACGCCGTGCGCGCGGCCTATCCGCGCCTGTCGCACCGCTATTACGCGATGAAGGCCAAATGGCTCGGCCAGGAGAGCTTGCCCAACTGGGACCGCAACGCGCCGCTGCCATCCGCCGACAAGCGCTTGATCCCCTGGAGCGAGGCAAAATCGACGGTACTCGACGCCTACGGCCAATTCTCGCCGGAGATGGCGGAGATCGCCCAGCGCTTCTTCGACGGCGGCTGGATCGACGCGCCGGTGCGTCCGGGCAAGGCCCCCGGCGCCTTCGCGCATCCCACCGTGCCCAGTGCCCACCCCTATGTGCTGATCAACTACCAGGGCAAGACGCGCGACGTCATGACCCTGGCGCATGAGCTTGGCCACGGCGTGCATCAGGTGCTCGCGGGGCCCAACGGCGCACTGATGGCTCCGACGCCGCTGACGCTCGCCGAGACGGCGTCCGTGTTCGGCGAGATGCTGACCTTCAAGTCGCTGCTCGAAGGCGCAACCGATCCGGCCCGGCGCAAGATCATGCTGGCGTCGAAGGTGGAGGACATGATCAACACCGTGGTCCGCCAGATCGCCTTCTACACGTTTGAGCGCAACGTGCATCTGGAGCGCCGAAACGGCGAATTGACAAGCGAGCAGCTCGGCGAGATCTGGATGGACGTGCAGCGCGAGAGCCTCGGTCCGGCCATCAGCCTGCACGAGGGCTACGAGACGTTCTGGACGTACATCCCGCATTTCATCCATTCGCCCTTCTATGTCTACGCATACGCCTTCGGCGACTGCCTGGTGAACTCGCTTTACGCCGTCTACGAGGAAGCCGAGAGCGGCTTCCAGGACAAGTATTTCGAGCTCTTGAAGGCCGGCGGCACCAAGCACCACTCGGAGCTGCTCGCCCCCTTCGGCCTGGACGCCACCGATCCGGCCTTCTGGCAGAAGGGCCTGTCGGTCATCGAGCGCATGATCGACGAATTGGACGCGATGGACGACTAAAATGTCCCACCCGGTTCCCCGCGTGGGACGCTCACCCGGCGGGGAACCGGAGATATGGAGCAAGGGGACCATCCGCTGCTGTGAAAAGGGACCCTCCCTGGCTCCATGGCTTTCGGAGCGTGGTCCTTGCGAAGCCGCGGTGAAGGCCGCCAAGAATAGCCCATGTCACTCGCCCACACCCCTATGACGGCTTCAAGCAGCCGTTCACCGTCGGCCTCTTGCCGCTCGATCTCGCGGACTGGATCGAGCCGGACGGCATGCTTGGCGCCCACTTGGCGGAAAAGGAGCGGCTCTTTGCGCTGAACGAGACAGCCGTGTTTCGCGCTCAAGAGGATACGGTGGAGGCGCAGCGGGAAGTGCTGGCGCTTCTGCTCTGCCATCTTCCCCGGCGGTTTCCCCATCTCTATGAGGCCGACACCAACAGCATCCGCGTCATTCCAACGGGCGCGAGATACCGCAAAGACGACTGGAGCGAGGCGCCGCTGAAACTAGCGGCCCTTCTGGTGCAGGAAGACCTGGTGATCATGCGAAAGGGCGAGAACGCGTACCGGCTGGCGGCCGCGGCTCTGTGCTTTCCATCGTCCTGGTCACTGGCGGAAAAATTCGGACAGGAGATGCCGGCGATTCATGACAACGTGCCGGGGTTCAACGATGCCCGCATGGGCCGCATCGTGGCGCGGATCTTTGAGACGCTCAACATCGACACGCCGGTATGGCGGCTCAACTGGTCGCTCTACGGAGACGGAGAGCTGCATCACCCCAGTCCCAAATCGCTCGATGCGCGGGTGGCCGGCAGTAATCAGGAACTCTTCGTGCGGGTCGAACGGCAGACCCTGCGCAGACTTCCCCAAAGCGCAGACATCCTGTTCACCATCCGCATTCACCACGACCCGTTGAGCGCATTTGCCGCGCATCCCGACGGCGCCCGGCTGGCCAAAGGCCTGCGTCAGCAACTGCTCGCGCTGGATGCCGATCAACTCGCCTACAAGGGGTTGACCCGGCAGCGCGACTCCATCGCGCAACGGCTGGAACGCCTCGCGGAAACCCTGGCCTGAGCAAACAAGAACGGCCCGCGATGCGGACCGTTTGCAGCTCATGGCGATGACGCGTCGCGTCAAGCGTCGTTGGCGGCCGGCGTCATGCCGAGTGCGTGCAGGTAGAGATCGAGAATCGCTTCCTGTTCCTCGCGCTCATGCGGCTCCTGTTTGCGCAGGCGCACGACCTGGCGCAGGATCTTGACGTCAAAGCCCGTGCCCTTGGCTTCCGCATAGACATCCTTGATGTCGTCGGAAATGGCCTTCTTCTCTTCCTCGAGACGCTCGATGCGCTCCACGAAAGCGCGCAGCTGGTCGGCGGCAACGCCACCGGAAGCAGAAACTCCGCCCGTATCAGCCATGATGTCGGATCCTCGTCTGGTGGATCAGCCTGCGGCGAACCGGATCCGGCGCGCCGTCAAGAGTCTGATCGATGCTGGAATGACAGTTCGTGCTGCGCCCAGCAGGCCGCGACGCTCTGTCGATGCGATGGAATTCAGGGTCGGTTATGTGCCGGAAACAGGCCGCCCGGTCAAGGATAGCGGCGCAAATTACGGTGGACTATAACGGGAACATCAACCGGAACGGTGGCTTCAATGAGCAGGCTTGTTCGCCGAATACGCGGCCTTTTGCTCGGTCGTGGCCTCGGTCTGGTGCTGCGCCTTCCAATCCTCGTAAGGCATGCCGTAGACGATTTCGCGCACTTCCGCCTTGGACAACTCCAGGCCGCGGTCGGCCGCGGCGTCCTGATACCAGTTGGACAGGCAATTGCGGCAGAAGCCCGCCAGATTCATCATGTCGATGTTTTGTACGTCGGTGCGTCCGCGAAGATGCGAAAGCAGCCGACGGAACGCGGCCGCTTCCAGTTCGGTGGCGGTTTTCTCATCCATCTCAGCCATTTCCTGCCCTTCCCTGTGTTCAGTCCGTCGTCGAGCCGAAGTGGCGCACCTGGTTGATATCCGCAAGCTGCATCAGTTCCTCCAGGATCGGCGCAAGCCGGTCGGCCCAGTCCGCCACGCCCCGCGCATCGCCGATCAGGTCCTGACGCACCTCCAGAAGCGAATGCGCCAGCCCGCGGCTCGTTCCATGCTTGTACATGGTGTCGTTTTTAAGAGCGCCAACATAAGGCTCGTTGTCACCCACGACGAGCGCCGGATCGCGCCGCAAGGCCTCGATCAACGGCAGGTTCATGCGCGGATCCTTGTCCCACAGCACACCGGCATGCCAGGGCCGCGGCCAGCCGCGCCAATTGGCCGTGAAGCTGTGAATGGAAAAGACCGCCGGCGGACGGCCGGTGGCGATCATCGCGTCGATGGTCTGCGAAATCCGGTCGTGATAGGGCCGGTAGTAACGCTGCAGCCTGCGTTCGCGTTCATCCCCCCCACCCGCGCATTGCCCGGAATGATGGCGCCGTCCGACAGCCGCATCAGCAGCGTCGGATCGTCTTCGCCCCGATTGGGATCGATCAGCAGCCGAGAGAACGTCGACAGCACGGCCGGCACGCCGAGCCGCTCGGCCAGCAGCCGGGTAAGCGGCGCAACACCGATGTCGTAGCCGATGTGCCGCTCCAGCTGGCTTTGCGGCAGTCCCAGCGTGCCATACTCCGCGGGCATCGCGTTGCTCGCGTGATCGCAGATGATCAGCAGGCCTCGGGATACGTCGCCCTCGATGGCGACGAAGGGAGGGAAATCACCGGCGGGAGCGTGCATGAGGCCTGTCGTGCTGTGAAAGGAACTGTGTGCTTGGGTCGTTCATGGTTTCAAACCTAGTGACCTGCGTCTGCACTTGCCATACGAATGGTTCCCCAGTCCACCCTCAAGCCCGTTCCACGCGAAGATTGTGCCCGCATGAGCCGACCGAGCATCACAGGTCCCGCAAGCCCCGATACAGGCGTCGCGATTGCCGCCTTCGCAGCGCTGGTGGGCGGCGCGATCGCCATGGGCGCGTCCCCGGTATTCGTGCGCTTCGCCGAGGTGGGGCCCTTTACCAGCGCGGCCTACCGTGTCGTGCTGGCACTGCCGCTTTTGTGGCTGCTGAGCCGCATCGAGCTGGGCCGTACCCGCAGGATCCGTCCTGCGCCTCCGGAAATGGCGCCGCCGGGACTGGTCATTCCCGCCGGATCCGGCCGGGCAACCCTTTCCGCGCAGACGCCGTTCGATCTGGCCACCGTGCTGGCGGGCGTGTTTTTCGCGGGCGACCTGATCTTCTGGCATCTCTCCATCGTCAACACCACGGTCGCCAACGCGACCTTGCTGGCCACCATGGCGCCGGTCTGGGTCGTCCTTGGTTCGGGCATCTTCATCGGCGAGACCGTCAACCGCATGATGGTGGCGGGCCTGGGTCTGTGCATTCTCGGCGCGGGCGCGCTGATCGGCGCCAGCCTGTCGATCGCCCCCGAACGGCTTGATGGCGACATATATGGCGTCATCACCTCGGTGTTCTTCGGCGCCTATTTTCTCGCCATCCGGACGGCCAGGCGCCGCGCGCCCGCCGCGCTGGTGCTGTTCCGCTCTTCGATGGTCACCGCCGTCCTGCTGGTCGCCGCGGCCCTGATCATGGAAACCATGTTCCTGCCCCTGAGCTGGGTCGGCGTTGCGGCGTTGATCACCCTGGCAGTTGTCAGCCATGCCGGCGGTCAGGGGATGCTGACATTCGCGCTGGGACATCTTTCGGCCGCGTTCTCCTCGCTGGTGATCTTTCTCGAGGCGCTCGCCGCCGCCATACTCGGCTGGCTGGTGTTCAGCGAAGCCCTCACCAACATGCAATTCGCCGGCGGCGCCGCCATATTGCTCGGTATCTGGGTTGCGCGGCCGCGCAGCGGCTGAGACACATTCACATCCGGGACGAGCCCGGCCAACCTTCAAGGCAAGTTCCGCAGGGCCCATGACCGACACATCCACCGCACTCTCCACCGCGCAAAGCCGCCTCGCACATGCCATGCTGGATGCGGCAATCAAGGCAGCCCAGGCCGAGACCTGCCTGCCGCCGCACCTGCCGGAACCGCCGCTCAAGGGCCGCGTCATCCTGCTGGCCGCGGGAAAGGCGGCCGGGGCAATGATGCAGGTCGCGGAACGGCACTATCGCGAGGACCTAGGGCTTGGCCCGGACCGGCTCATCGGGCTGGCCGTCACGCGGCACGGCTACGCCCGCCCCACGGCATCGCTGCGGATCGTCGAGGCAGGGCATCCGGTACCCGATCAGGCCGGGGTCGACGCCACGCTGGAGACGCTCGCCCTGGCGCAGGATGCAACCGAAGACGATCTCGTCGTGGTGCTGATGTCAGGCGGCGGATCGGCCAATTGGGTGGCCCCGGCGGAGGGTCTGACGCTCGCCGACAAGCAGGCGCTGACCAGCGCACTGTTGCGCTCGGGCGCGACCATCGGCGAGATCAACACCGTGCGCAAACACCTCTCGCGCATCAAGGGCGGCCGGCTCGCCCGCGCCGTGGCCCCCGCAAGACTGGTGACGCTGGCGATTTCGGACGTGCCCGGCGACGATCCCGCCGTGATCGCATCCGGTCCCACCGTCCCCGACACGACAACGCTCGCTGATGCGCGCGCAATCTGCGAGCGGCGTCTGGAAGCAACGCCCGCGCTCATTCGCGACGCCCTAAACAATCCCGACAACGAAAGCCCCAAGCCCGGCGATCTTGCCTTTGAGAACACCCAATTCACCTTGATCGCCCGGCCGCAGGCATCGCTGGAAGCGGCAGCCGCACTGGCCCGTGATGCGGGTTACGAGGTGATGATGCTCGGCGACGCGCTGGAGGGCGAAGCCCGCGATCTGGCGGCCGAGCACGCGGGTATGGCATGCGCGCTTTCCGACGCGGGCCGCAAGGTGGTACTGTTGTCCGGTGGAGAGGCCACAGTGACCATACAAGGCGATGGCGACGGCGGACCGAACCAGGAATATGCCCTGGCGCTGGCGCTGGCGCTGGACGGCCATCCTGCGATCACAGGGCTTGCCGCGGACACCGACGGCACAGATGGAGGACGCGGGGCGGAGAACGATCCGGCGGGGGCGATTGTCGGACCCGATTGCCTCGTACGTGCCAACGCGCTGGGCCTTGATGCCGCCGCATTTCTCGGGCGAAACGATTCAACCGGATTTTTCAGGGCGGTCGACGCACTCCTGACACCCGGTCCAAGCCATACGAATGTCAACGACTTCCGATGCGTGATCGTTGACAAGAGACAATCGTATTAGCAATAACAACAAGACACAGAGTTGCGGAAAATAGCCCGTCCAATGAGACCGACTTGCCTCTCTCTATGCGCTCTGACGCGCCCCTTGCAGCGAACGACAGCGTTCGCTTGTTCAATCATTCCCGCGACCATTTTTCTCACTTTCCTGTTCGCCAGCCCGGCCAGCGCGGAACTGCGGCTGTGCAACAAGACCGACAGCCAGGTCGGCATCGCCGTCGGCTACCGCTCCAAGGTCGAATGGTCGACGGAAGGCTGGTGGAACCTGCCCGCGAATTCCTGCGAGACCCTGATCCCCGGACAGCTGGCGTCACGTTTTTACTATATCTACGCCATAGACTATGACCAGGGCGGCGAATGGGGCGGCCGCGCATTCATGTGCACGCGGGAAAAAGAGTTTACGATTGCGGGTATTGCTGACTGCGTTGCCCGGGGCTATGAAAGAACTGGCTTTTTTGAAATCGATACGGGTGAACAACGTAGCTGGACCGTCCAGTTGACGGAACCCGTCCAGCAAGGAACAGGCGGACGATGAAACGCAACAGACGGGTCAAGATCCTCGCCACCTTAGGCCCGTCATCGTCCGACCAAGCCACCATCGAAAAGCTTTTTCGCGCCGGTACGGATGTGTTCCGCATCAACATGAGTCATGCCGATCATGACCTGATGCGCGAGTTGATCAAGCGCATCCGCGCCGTTGAGGCCGCCGTCGAGCGCCCGATCGGCATCCTGTGCGACCTGCAGGGACCCAAGCTCAGGGTCGGAGCATTCAAGGAAAAATCCGTCCAGCTGGAGATCGGCGCGACGTTTACGCTGGATTCCGACGATACGCCCGGCACCGCCGAGCGGGTCTATCTGCCGCACCCCGAAATTCTCGCCGCGCTCGAACCCGGACACCGGCTGCTGCTCGACGACGGCAAGATCAAGCTCGTCGTCACCGAATGCGGCAAGGACTACGCCGTTACCCGGGTCGAAGTGTCCGGCAAGCTGTCAGCGCGCAAAGGCGTCAGCGTTCCCGACAGCACGCTCGCGCTGGGCGCGCTGACGGAAAAGGACCGCAAGGACCTGGACGCCGCGCTGGCCACCAACGAGATCGACTGGGTCGCCCTGTCATTCATCCAGCGGCCGGAGGATCTAGCCGAAGCGCGCAAGATCACGCGCGGACGCGCCGGCATTCTCGCGAAAATCGAAAAGCCGCAGGCGGTTGAACGCCTCGAGGAAATCATCGAGCTGTCCGATGCCATCATGGTGGCGCGTGGCGATCTCGGCGTCGAAATGCCGCTTGAGGCCGTCCCCGGAATCCAGAAGCAGCTCACGCGCGCGGCGCGGCGCGCCGGCAAGCCGGTGGTCGTGGCCACCCAGATGCTTGAATCCATGATCAATTCACCGGTTCCCACACGTGCGGAAGTGTCCGACGTGGCCACCGCCGTCTTCGAGGGCGCGGACGCGGTCATGCTGTCGGCCGAATCGGCCGCGGGCGAGTTCCCGGTCGAGGCGGTCGAGACGATGAACCGCATCGCCGAACAGGTCGAGCGCGACCCCAACTACAACAACATCATGCGCGCGCAGCGGACCGAACCCGAAGCCACGGGCGCGGACGTGATTTCCGCCGCCGCCGGCCAGATCGCCGAAACGCTGCATCTCGCCGCCATCATCTGCTACACGTCCTCGGGCGCCACGGGCCTGCGCGCGGCGCGGGAGCGTCCCAGCACACCGATCATCGCGCTGTCGCCGGTTCTGGCCACGGCCCGGCGGCTGGCGATCTGCTGGGGGCTGCATTGCGTCGTCAGCGAGGATGCGCACGACGAGGACGATATGGTCGACCGCGCCTGCCGCATCGCCTTCCGCGAAAGCTTCTCCAAGCCCGGCCAGCGGGTGATCATCACCGCTGGCGTGCCCTTCGGCACACCAGGCGCGACCAACATGCTACGCATCGCCTTCGTCGGCTCGGACGGACTGGGCGGTATTTAGCCGCGCTCCAACGCCACTGAAATCAACCGGCGTCGCAACGGCCCTTGGCGAGCCGACGCAACGCCGCCTGCAAAGCCGTCAGGCGCTGCACCCCCTGCTCAACTGTCGCAAATGCGCTGGCGGTTTGGGCCATGTGTTTCTCATCCATCAGCGCGGCCAACCGGCAAGACAAGGCGCGTTCATTCGACTTTTGATGTGCGTCCGCCTGAAACACCAAAATTCCCAGCGCACCGAACATCGCCGGTAAACGCGCCTGTTCGAATATCCGCGCGGCGAATTGATCGGCTTCCGTTTCCTGGGCCGGCGAAAAATCTTTATTGTGATGCCCGAAATAGGCGTGCGCATATTCATGCAGCATCACAAAGATGATCGGCAGTCCCGCGATTTCATTTGCAAGGTGCATGGTTCCCGGCTGCGATGAAAGCCGTACCATCGCCGCTGTGTATTTGTGCTGGCTTCCAAACAGTTCTGCCGCCGGGCTCACAAGAGAGAAGCTGCTGGCCCGATCAAGACAAGCAGCCTGAAAGTCCCGTATCTGGCCATGCATCCGGCGCATCACATAGTCGATGACGCGCGACGCATCATCAAACTCCGGCTCGCCGACGAGATACAAAAACATGGGCAGAATATAGGAGAACGAAAACGCGACATAATTGTGCGAAAGCGGCACGTCAAAACGCTCTTTCCCCGGATAGATACTGATCTCGTAGGCGCAGGGATCCTTGGGAAAATAAAACTCCATCCGACGCATATGCCCGGCGTCCACATCGCTGATGGCTAGGCGCGCGCTGGCAACAATCTCATCGTCCCAGACAGATTTAAGGCGCGGGGCGAAGTCGCCAAACATCGTCATGAACATTCTCTGCTGAGCGCGATCGCTTGCCGTTTGCTGCCTGTCGATACGTGTCTGCGCAGAGCCCTCACCCAGGGACAGCAGCAAGCACAGGCAGATCCAGACCAAAGTTCTCATGGTTTCAGCCCGATCACCAAAAGCTCATAGATCTTCTCGCCGGTCCCGGTTCGCTCATAGGCACCCGCGCGACAATAGCGCTCGGTTTCCTCGCGCGGCAAAGCGCTTTGAACGATAACGAACCGCAGATGTCGCGCCAATAGAGGATCGGCTGCCAAATCCTCTGCCAATCCTGCGATCTGAGCATCGCTCATCTGCGCAAACCGCCCCTCCATGGTCTGATTCAAAAAGCTGAGAATGCGCTTGCGATTGGTGGTCAAAGTCGAACCACCGGCGGCGCGTATACGCACACGGGACGTAGCCCCGCGAAGCGTGAATTCACAAAAGTCCGCAACCACGTCATTGCCGCCCCCGCCCTGCGCAAGGGCGCCGGAAATGAGCCAGGATATCGGCTGATCGATGCCGAACGATCCTTTTTCGACGTCATACTCGAAGCGGATCTCTGTCCGAACGACAGCAATCGCAGCAACAATGCCCAACATGATTAGAATAAGGCCGGAACCGCCGCGGAATGAAATTTCCACGTTCGAGCGGCTCATTTTTACAGTTGCCTCTTCCTCGGCCTGACTGCCTTGTTGCAGGAAAAGCGTGACTGCCTTGCCAAAAATCCTGGTCCCGACGACTATGCAGCCAAGGGACACCGCGCAGAGGCTCACCATCATAATGAGCCGGACCATCGCACTGACGTAGAAAACGGTTTCGCTGTCCATGGGCTCTCAACGCTCACAACGGACACAACACCCACGCGCACGATGCGAATGGAGGGTCAAAAACTAACCCTTGGAAACATAGCCATCAGCATCCGTATTTTCAACGAGAGAGTGGCTGCAAGAGCGCGCGTGGTGCTGTGACAACGGGACTGGGCTATAGGATTGCCGCTAAAAAGGCTGCGAACGGCGCTGGGAGCGGCCGGTGCTAAAGCGTGCGGCCTTCGGTCTTCGCGCTCAGCTTCTTCCGCGCTTCCTCGGCCTTGTCCATCTCCGGATAGATCTCCAGAATACGCTCGTAGGTCGCCAGCGCGGCCTTGTCATCGCCCAAGGACTGCTGGATGGCCGCAAGGCCCGCGAGAGCGCCCCAGTGGCGCGGCTCGAGCGCCAGCGCCCGCTCCACGTCGACCAGCGCCTTGCCGATGTCGCCCGACAGGAAATAGGCGGCTGCGCGGCGGTTCCAGCCCGCAACGAAATCAGGCTTGAACCGCACAACCGCATCAAGCAGGTCGAGCGCCAGCCCCGGCGCCTTGTTCTGGATAGCGCTGTGAGCGCGAGCCATCAGCAAATCGATCGTGGGGCTTTCCGAGCGGCTCCATTCGACCTGGATCTGATGGACGACCCGCGCCCGCGCCGACGCGCTTTTGGCATCCGCAAGTTTCTTGAAGAGGGTATCGAGGTCTGGGGGAGCCTGGGCCGCATCGTCGGCCCCGTCCGTCTCACCGGACGGCGTGATGGGCGCCGGTGGCGGCTTGACCGCGGGATCCATCTCGTCGGGGATGCCCTCGCCCACGCCGGGCGGCACAGGCACGACCTGAGCCTCGGCCGAAAGGGCGCCGGAGGAGGAAGCCATCAAGAGGCTGCTGCCCGCACACAGGCATATGGCAAACAGAAAAAGCCGCATGCCAGCGACTATGAACGCGTTGGCTGCGGCCGTCAAAGGCGGACTATCGCTTACAATGACTCTTCACGCCCGCCTCACTCACAATGGTGTGAGCGCAGGCGTCGAGCCCGAATCCGGCTCAGCCCTGGCGGGCTTTGAAGCGCGGGTTCTTCTTGTTGATGATGTAGACGCGGCCACGGCGACGCACCATGCGGTTCTCGCGGTGGCGACCCATCAGCGACTTGAGCGAATTCTTGATCTTCATCGTTTCAGTTCCCGTTCGGGATCTTCATGGTCAAGCCGGGAGCGAACTCCAAGCGCTAAAAGCTGGGCACGCGAGGCACCCTGAAAGTCGCGCGGACGATACGGAAGGCGCCAGACCCTGTCAACGACCCAAGGGACCGAAGATCCAGCCGATTCTGTCGCCGCGAGTTTTCCGAGAAGTCCGTCTCCTCAATCCCGGAAACGGATCCTTGAGAGACCCGGTCCGGGAAGAGAATGGTGGGCGATACTGGGATTGAACCAGTGACCCTACGATGTCAACGTAGTGCTCTCCCGCTGAGCTAATCGCCCGAAACTGTTCGGTGTGCAACGCCCCGAAGCGCTGCGGTGGAGAGCGATATAACGGGGAATTTCGCGACACGCAAGGCCGGATGTCGGCTTTCTGCTCTGCCTGTGAATTGCGCAAGGCGTGCGCGCGCCGATCCCGGGCGACTCTCCGGAGCCGGGCGCGTCAGGCGACCAGCATACGCTCCACTTCGGCCACCAGATCGCGCAGGTGGAACGGCTTGGACAACACCTTGGCGTCCTTCGGAGCGTTGGAATCGGGATTGAGCGCCACCGCCGCAAAGCCGGTGATGAACATCACCTTGAGGTCGGGATCCAGCTGCGTCGCCCTGCGGGCAAGCTCGATTCCGTCCATCTCGGGCATCACGATATCGGTCAGCAACAGGGTGAACGGCTCCTCGCGAATTCGTTCATAGGCGCTCATGCCGTTGTCGAACGACACGACGTCATACCCCGCGTTCTGCAGCGCTTTCGCAAGAAAGCGGCGCATATCGTTATCATCTTCCGCGAGAAGGATGCGCGACATAGTCAAGAACCATCACCATTGTCGTGTGTTGCGGGGAGGATCGTGATTTCCCGGACCCTCTCACTCATATGCGGGCAACGGAGTAAACATCCAGTGAAAACGACGCGCCATACGTCACAATCCCAACACTGTGGACATTGACACCGAATTGTTGGCAACATCCAAGCGCACCATATCGAACCCTCGCGCCCGGCACAATTTCCTTCGGCGGGAGACGTTCAGGGCAGCGGACGGCCCGCCATCCGCCAGGGGAGACCAACTGCGTGAACGAGGTCCCGGCAAAAACCTCAGCCGACCGCTCGATCGAGATCGTGCAGGGTTTTGGCGACCGTTGTCCGTTCGAGGTCCTGGCGCCGGCGCAGCAGCGGCTTCCGTTCGTTTTCAATTCGCCGCACAGCGGCCGGTGCTATCCACGCGATTTTCTCGACGCCTCGAAGCTTGATTCGCTCGCCATCCGGCGTTCGGAAGACGCCTTCGTCGACGATCTGTTCGTCTCCGTGGTGCCCCAGGGCGCGCCGCTGATCCGGGCGCTGTTTCCGCGCGCCTATCTGGACGTCAACCGCGAACCTTATGAACTCGACCCCAAGATGTTCAACGGCAGCCTGCCCGCCTATGCGAACATCCGCTCGGTTCGGGTCGCGGGGGGCTTGGAACGATCGCCCGCATCGTCAGCGAGCGCCAGGAGATCTACCGCAAGCGGCTGGACGTCGAAGAGGCGCTCGAACGCATCGAGATCGTTTACAAGCCTTATCACACCGCCTTGCGCCGCCTGCTTGCCGAGACGCATGTCGCCTTCGGGCATGCGGTGCTCATCGACTGTCATTCGATGCCCTCCGTGGTGCGCGGGCAGGCCCTGTCGCACCGGCCGGATTTTATCATTGGCGATCGCTATGGAACCAGTTGCTCGCAGACGCTGAGCGAGGCGGCCGGCGAGATCCTTGCCTCGATGGGCTACAGGGTCGCGCGCAACAAGCCCTATGCAGGCGGATTCATCACGGAGCACTACGGCCGGCCGGCGAAGGGATTGCACGCCTTGCAGCTGGAAATAAACCGCGCGCTGTACATGGATGAGGAACGGCACTGTCTGCACGATGGCTTTGCGCGCATCGCCAACGACCTGGCAACCTTTGCCCGGCACCTCACCGCCATTCCCGATCATGATTTGCCGGCCATCAACATCGCCGCGGAATGACGGCTCCGCGCGGAGTTGCGTACCCATCCGACCAATCAAGCCACACGCACGACGCCGGCGCCATGACGGCGAACTCGGCGGAAACACGGCGTTTTTTACAATCGGAATCGGAGCCAAAAAAAAGGCCGCACTCTTTCGAGGCGGCCCAAGTCTAGGGAGGAAACGCCCAAAGGAGGGCTACGATATGAACCCATATCGCATTGCAATAATATGCCTGTGCGCCGCACAAATGTCAACCAAGTGAACAGTGTCAGTGCCCCTAGCCATTGGTCGAATCGTCCGCATTTCCATGCCCCGGAGAGGCTCCGGCCAAAATAAAATAAGCATTTGATTTCAAAGTGAGTTTGCCTATTCTGGCTGAACATCCTAGCCGTTGACCAGGCATCGCCTCGTCGCAGATTCGCCCCCTATGCAAAATTGACATATCAGCCATGCACAGTGACACAGACCTGATTTCCTTCGCCGATCGCCTTGCCGATGCCGCCGCCGATGTGGTGCTGCGGCATTTCCGCGACGCAATGGACGTGGACAACAAACTTTCCGAGGGATTTGACCCCGTGACCATCGCCGATCGCGGCGCGGAACAAGTCATGCGCGCCCTGATCGAGTCCACGTATCCCGATCACGGCATCGTCGGCGAAGAATTCGGCAGTGTGCGGGCGGACGCCGAGCACGTTTGGGTCCTCGACCCGATCGACGGCACCCGCTCCTTCATTACCGGCGTCCCCCTGTGGGGCACGTTGATCGGCCTGACCCGCAACGGCAGCCCGCTGGCCGGGATGATGGCACAGCCCTATATCGGCGAGCGTTTCGCGGGCGACGGCAAACGCGCCTGGTACAGCGGCCCGAAAGGCAAGCGGGATCTGAAGACCCGCGCCTGCTCCGCCCTGTCCGACGCGGTCGTCTTCACCACGACCCCGGCGCTGTTCAGCCCGGTCGAGCGGGTCTGCTACGACCGGATAGAGGAACAGGCGCGGCTGGCGCGCTACGGCACCGATTGTTACGGCTATTGCATGGTCGCGGCGGGTCAGGCGGATCTGGTCATCGAAGCCGGGTTGCAGAGCTACGACATCGTTGCCCTGGCGCCGATCATCGAGGGCGCGGGCGGCGCGGTCACCACATGGACCGGCGGCTCGATCATGGATGGCGGCCGCATCATTGCCAGCGGCGACAAGCGCCTGCATGACATCGTGCTGCGCGATCTGTCGCGGTGCCCGGCTGGCTAACCGCTTTCGATATCCGGGAGGTGTCAGGCGCGGGCGCCAGCGCAGCGATCAAGAAGATCCGGGGACAAAGGCGTCGAAGGCGGCCCAGAACTGTTCGCGGAAACGGTTCGCCTCCATCATCAGCTCATGCCGTGCGCCGGGAATTTCCACGTAGCCCGCCGCGCGCATCCGTGACGCCAGTTCCTCGCTCACCCTCGAATTCACCACCTTGTCCGCGCCCGCGGCGATGATCAGCATGGGCACGGAAACCGATGGCCCGAAATCGAAGCGCGCGAAGCGCCGCATGGCCTGACATCCGGCGTTGATCCAGGCGATCGTCGGCGACCCCGTGACCAGCTCCGGATGAGCGTCCAGAACGTCCTCGCCCCGGTTGTAACGGGTCGCATCGCTGGTCAGCACATTGCCTTCAAACGGCTCGCGCTTGCGCTGGTTCGGCGTGCCGGGAACGCGAAACGTCCCAAATCCCAGAAACGTCAGCGACAATGCGAGGGGACAGACCAGCGATTCCGCGATGCCTGTGCCGCCGAAACCGATCAGCGGCGAGGACAGCACCACGCGCTCGAAGCGCGTGCGCAGCCGCTCCGCCCCCAGCAACGCAATCGCCGCCCCTGTCGAATGGGCGAGGCAAAAGTGCGGCGCGGGTCCGTCGGGAAACGACACCTCTTCCATCACGGCGTCGAGATCGCGCAGGTAATCGTAAAAGCTGTCGACATGGCCCCGGTGCGGCTTCTTCACCAGCCGATCGGATCCGCCCTGCCCGCGCCAGTCAAAGGTAACCACGCAAAACCCGCGCTTGCGAAGATCCCCGATGGTCTCGAAATATTTCTCGATGAACTCCGAGCGGCCTTGCAGCAGCGTCACCGTCCCGCGCACGGGCGAGGTCGTCGCGGGAAACCGCCCATAGCGGATCCGCTTTCCATCGCGTGTGCGCACGAAGCCGGAAACCGCGCCTTCAGGTATCGGATTGTCGGGGTGATCGAAGAGATCCATCGCGTCGGGCCCGGCGCACTCGTTGAAAATGTGTCGCCCACACATAGCGAAGCGACCCCGGCACCACAACAGCGAAGGCGCGCCGCCTTCCCCGGGGTCGGGGCGGACGGCGCGCCTGCGACAACGCCAATCAGATACGGGTTCTAGCGCGAGAAGCGCGGACCCCGGCCGTCGCGGCCACGGTGATTGCGGCCCGGACCCATGTGCCGCCCGGCCTGACGGCGCCGCACGATATCGCCCGTCCTTGCATCGACGCGCAGCGATACGCGGTGACCGCGCGGGCTGAAGGCTGTCACGGCATAGACCGGGCCGCGATCACGCACCCGCGAGAACCCGTAATAGCCGCGCCACGCCAGCCGGCGGACGATCTGACCACGCCCCAGACGGCGGTGATGCGGACGCGCATGGCGGCGATAATCCCGGCGATCGACACGATGCCCGACCGGAACGACGAGCTTTTCAGCCTGCGCCGCCGGTGCGACCGGGGTCAGCGAGCGCGCCTCGGCCTGCGGCAGGGCGCTCATGGTGGTGAGGGAAACAATGACGGCGGCAATGGTGGTCTTCAGCATGACGGCAACTCCTCTATGCAATCTGACCCGGGCTCTTCCCGGGCGTTGAAACCATCATGCCGCCGTGCGCCTGAACGCTGCCGGAAGACGGCATTCAGCCGAGGTTCATGAAACGCCGCAGGCAGCGAAGATACCGGTTTTCAAAAAATCGCGAATGGGCTCGAAACCGAACGCGGACCCTCTTGAAGGCCAGATTTGTCATGACCACATATACGGTGCAGGCGCCAATCGGGTCTGCAGAACGGCGCGTCGGCCCGGCCATGATGGCGGGTGCAGCGCGGTTCGAAAACATACCCCGGGGACGAAATTATGTGTTCCCCGGACAGTCGCAACCACAGTCAGTCGCTCAAAGGAGGACTTTCCAATGCGTCACTTTGATCTCAGCCCGCTCTATCGCTCCACCGTCGGTTTCGACCGCATGTTTTCGATGCTCGACAACATCAGCGGCGACAGCGCACCGACCTATCCGCCCTACAACATCGAGCGCACAGGCGAAGACGCCTACCGGATCACCATGGCGGTGGCCGGCTTTTCCGAGAACGACCTCTCGATCGAGGCAAAGGAATCGGTGCTGACAGTCGTGGGTGAGAAAGGCGAAGAAGCGGAAGACAAGAACTTCCTCTATCGCGGCATTGCCGCCCGCGCCTTCGAGCGCCGCTTCCAGATCGCCGATCACGTGAAGATCCAGGGCGCAAGCCTCGAGAATGGCCTGCTGCACATCGACCTGGTTCGCGAGATTCCGGAAGAGATGAAGCCGCGCAAGATCGAGATCCGGTCCGGCGAAAACAAGCAGATCGAGGCTTCGGCCGCCTAACCGGTCCGGCACACGCTTCGGGCGCCGTCCCTCCCCGGGCGCCCGAGAAAGAGACGCCCCGGCTCCCCCTGCCGGGGCGTCCCTCCCTGCAAATCCAATCGTTTCCGCCGGCAGGTCATCACGACGTGCCGGCGTCCCCTTTTCCAGCGCCTTGAAAGTCAGCCCGCCAGCACCGCGGCGAAGCCGGCAATATGCTCGTCACGGGTCGCAAAGCTTGTCACCAGGCGAATCAGCTCCTCGTCGGCGGCCGGCCGCTGCTCCGGCGCCAGCCCCTCGGACGGCCATTCGTAAAAGCTTCCGCCCGCGGCCCTCAGGGCAGCGATTCTCGCCTTCGGCACGATGGCGAACAGCTCGTTGGCCTGCGGCCGCGCTGCCAGCCGCGCATGCGGAATGGCTTCGATGGCATCCGCCAGGGTCTGTGCCATGGCATTGGAATGCCGCGCCAGATCCAGCCAGTAGCCGTCGGCCAGATAACCGTCGAACTGGGCCGCGACAAAGCGGCTCTTGGAAAACAGCTGTGCGCCGCGCTTGCGCAGCCACGGCATGGCGGTCGCCTTGTCGGGATCGAACATGACCACGGCTTCCGCGCACCAGCAGCCGTTCTTGGTGCCGCCAAAGGACAGCATGTCGACGCCCGCCTTCCACGTCATCTCCGCCGGACTCACGCCGAGCGACACCAGCGCATTGGCGAACCGCGCCCCGTCCATGTGCAGCGGAATATCGCGGGTCTTGGCCACCGCCTTGACGGCGCGAATTTCCTCGACTGAATAGACCGTGCCGATCTCGCTCGACTGGGTGATCGTCACCGCCTGCGGCTGACCATGATGCACGAAGCCTTCATGGAAGGCGCCCAGCGCCTGTGACAGGCCATCCGGCGTGATCTTGCCATTTGGCCCGTGCAATCCCACCAGCTTGGCGCCGCCGGTAAAGAACTCCGGCGCGCCGCACTCATCCACCGCCGCATGCGCTTCCGCATGACAGAAGATGGCGCCGCCGGGCCTGTTCGCGGCGCTCAGCGCCAGAGCGTTGGCCGCGGTACCCGTGGCGACGAAAAACACCGCCACGTCGCGCTCGAAAATGTCGTTGAACCGGGCTTCGACCCGGCGGGTGAGATCGTCCGCGCCATATGCGGCGGCGAAACCATCGTTGGCTGTGTTCAGCGCGGCCATGACCCGCTCCGAGGCACCCGCCCAATTGTCGCTTGCAAAGTTCATGGCAAAAGCCGTAATCCGCCGCGCAAGCGGACGCAAGAGGCGAGGCTGCGAGCGCGTGCTAGAGATGGTGGTAGGCGCGCATCAGCAACCAGTCGGCAGACACGCGCCCCGGACCCCGCACCACCAGATAAAGCAGCGGAAACACCCACAGCAGCCGCTGGTCGCTGATCGCTGAATCCTGCACAGCATCGAAGAACGCGCCGATCGTCTGCGCCTCCACGTGATGGCCCGTGATGTCGACATAGGTCATCACCGCGATGAAGCCCATCATCGAAAGGCTCGCGATCCGGGTGAACAGTCCCAGCAGGATCATCAGCGGCAGCACGAACTCCGCCCATGTGCCCAAGAGCACGATAAGCCCATAGGGGAGAAACGCGATCTGCGAGGTGTCGTATCCCGCCTGTTCCAGAACAGTGGGCAAAATCTGGGCGTAGGCACCGTCGGAGGGGCTGAGAAAACCTAAAGCCCCAGAGCCGACCTTGGTCGCCGCCGACTTCCAGAAATAGAACAGCAGCACGGAGGAAAACATCAGCCGCGCGGCGAGGCCCAGGAACCAGCCACTCGCCAGCCGCGTCACGAGCCCGAAGACCGCGGCATGCAGCATGATCAAAAATTCCGTGATCCGTCCCATGACAGTTTCCCCTCGGCCTTCGGCCGCCGTATGTCCGAGCCGCGAGAGCGATGCTGTCTCGCCGGCCCGCTTCCAATCTGTTCAGGCGAGTCCCTGGAAGACGCCCACCTCCAGCATCCCGCCGATATTGATGGCAAGATCGAAGGCCTCCGACACCTGTGTTGCGGCGCGTTCTCCCTCCGCCGCCGCCTCGCCAAGGCGAGCGCCCCCAAACAGGGCACCAAGGAACGCCGCGCCGCCGGGCGGCAGCGCACACACCTGCACGTCCCAGACGGGCCGTGTCACCAGGGTGTCCTCGCCCGCCCGGGCGGTTTCGGCGCCATCGCCGGTGCGATGCTCTTCATCGCGATTTCGGGAGAAGATCGTCAGCGCCGGATGGGCGGAGCGCAGGACGCAGGCGGCCGGGTGCGGCACGAACCGCAGCGCGGCGAGATTACGAGGCGCGATGGTTGCCAGCGATTCGGGCGCCAGCGGTTCGGCGTCCGCCGCGTGATAGGCCTGCAGCCAGGCCCACTCGATGCGCGCCACATCCCCCAGATAGGGATAGGCCGCAAGCGGCGGAAAGCTTTCCAGGAAATCGGCAAACGCGGACCCGTAGAACAACAAGACCGGCGATCGAGGCGGATGCGCACGGATGTACTCGGCGGCAAGCGCCCGGAAATAGGCCTCGCCCAGCAGCCGCTGCACGGCCGGATATGTCGCGGCCAGCGCCTCGCTTAGCGAGACGATGACATTGTTGCGGTAGACATTGAAACGGCGCGCCGCAGGCTCGCCATCGGGACCCATGATTCCCTGAGGCATGTCCCGGGACGGGTCGAGCAATGCGCCAGCGAAACCGCGCTGCAACTCAGCCAAGGGCGGCATGGTGCGGCCCCTCGGCAGCAGACGCAAGCAGACCATCCGCCTTGCGCGCTTCATCCAGCAGCACGGGCCAGGCCGGAACGTCGTTGTCCCATTCGATCAGTGTCGGCAGCGGCCCGGTGCGCGCCAGGACCCGATTATAAAGCCGCCAAACCACCTCCGACACTTCCCTGTCATGCGCGTCGATCAGCAACGGCCGGCCCGCATCGTCGAGATCGGGCGCATGGCCCGCGAGATGGATCTCGCCCACATGCTCCACCGGAATCGCATCGAGATAGGCTTCCGGCGAGGTGTCGTGGTTGATCGCAGAGACGTAGACGTTGTTGACATCCAGCAAGAGCCCGCAGCCGGTTTTCGCCACGATGCGTTCGAGAAACGCCAGTTCGCTCATGGTGCTGGTATCGAAGGCGACATAGGTGGATGGGTTCTCCAGCAGCATCTGGCGGCCCATAACCTCCTGCACCTGACCGATGTGCCGCGCGACCCGGTCCAGCGCCGCGTCGGTATAGGGCACCGGCAGCAGGTCGTTGTAGTAGGTGCCGTCATGGGTCGACCAGGCAAGGTGCTCGGAGAACAGGCCGGGTTGGTAGCGTTCATTCAGCGCCTTCAGCCGCGACAAATGGTCCGCGTCCAGCGGACCGTCCGCGCCGATCGACAGCCCGACGCCATGCAGCGACAGCGGATACATCTCGCGAATCGCCGAGAGTTGGCGGTGCGGCGCACCACCCGCCCCATGTAGTTCTCGGCGTGCACCTCGAAAAAACCGATATCGGGCCGGGTCTCGAGAATGGCCGGCACATGCTCGCCCTTCAACCCGGCGCCGGCGCGCGCGGGGACCCGTGACCGGAGGAGGCCAGAGGCCGGAGGTGCCAATGCACTCATGATGGTCTTTCATATGGAAGCGGCAGCAAGCATGGCCGAACGGCGATGACATCGCCCGGCCAGGCCAAAGATGCGTGACAACGCGCGATCATCCCTGGGGGTTGTCGCGCTCCAGCGCCGTCAGCGAACCATGCCGATCGCCAGGAGCCGTCATTTCCTCGCACGTGCCCTTGGGCACGAGCTTCCAGGCATTGCCCTGATAGTCGACCGTCGACGTACCGGCACACGTCGTGCCCGGCCCGGCCTTGCAGTCGTTCTGACCCTTCAGCGAAATGCCGTAACACTTCTCCTTGGCCTGGGCGTAAGCGCTTGCCGGCGCGGCGACCGACGACAGGGCTGTGGCGACGGCGCCGGCGACAACCGCCGCTGCGACGGATCTCGAATTCGCGGACATTGAACTCTCCCTTGGCCTCTGATCGGCGTGCGGTATCACACCAACACGTTCGCGCGCTGCCTGAGTCGCACCGACGGCCCCACTGTGTGGATCAAAGCCATCAACGGGAAATCAAAGCCCCGTTATACTGTCCCAGAGGCACGCTCACCGCACTGTGATAGCATCACAGGAAAGAAAGTTGCGCGAAACGTCGCTGGAAATTGCAAAGGAGATGATTGCGCAACCACCGCTGAAACAAACATAATGACGGTAGCGGGAATGCCGCTTGCCCCAGAGGGGAAATCTGGCATGTTGCCCGTCCCGAATAGGACAGGATTACTGTCCCATTAATCCCGTTGCCCGCCAGATCAGGTCCCGGCGTCGGACGGTGGTGGGGCATACGACAGTCGGCCCGGACGCAGGGCCACTCCCGACGAATGTCGGCGCTTTTTGACGAAAGAAGCGGCGCAGCGCAAAACCCGGCATTGGGGTCCGTTGCGCGAAAAACAGGGGACCGCCCCTGTCCAACTTTGAACGGGTCTCCGGGGAGGCGCCGTTCACACTCGACAGAGCCGCGGCGTTTGGCCGGTCTCGTCGCTCGAGCCGCACTTTCATAATGTGCGACCCGAACGGGGAAGGCTGACCCGACGCCCGGCGAAACGCGCGTCCGCAACACCTTCTGCATCAGAGGGTCCGGGACGCCCAGCGCGGCGACGCCTGACGGCGCACCGCGCGCGAAGGCGCTCCTGCTCGCAGGAGTGCTGCAACGAGACGGGGTTACCCGGCACGGATGTCCGCATCCGGCCGGAGTGGTCCTATAGAAGCGAGGGTTGACATGAAGCGGATGGATTTGGCGAACCAGGATCGGCATGACGGCACCGTCGACACCGGCGCGGCAGGCACCCGCTCGAACCGCGCCCCCCACACAGCGGCCACCACGGCTCAAGGCCTGCCTGTCGCCCGCGGTCTCTACGATCCGCGCAACGAGCACGATGCCTGCGGCGTTGGTTTCATCGCCAATCTCAAGGGCGTGAAGTCGCACCAGATCGCCCAGGACGGCCTGCGGATGCTGGTCAACCTCACCCACCGCGGCGCCGTGGGAGCGGATCCGCTGATGGGCGACGGCGCCGGCATGCTCATCCAGATTCCGCACAAGTTTTTCGCGAAAGATTGCGTCAATCAGGGCTTCACGCTGCCGGAACCGGGCGACTACGCGGTTGCCCACGCGTTCATGCCGCGCGACGAAGCCGTGCGCGGCCAGTGCAAGGCCATCGTTGAACGCGTCCTGGAAGCGGAAGGCCTGCCCCTGATCGGCTGGCGCACCGTGCCCGTCGACAACAGCGCGTTGTCGAAGGATCCCGAGATCGCGATGACCGAGCCCGCGCACCGGCAACTGTTCATCGGCCGGCCGCAGCCCCTCGACGCCAGTGCTTTCGAGCGCAAGCTGTACATCGCCCGCAAGGTGATCTCCAACGCGATGCTGAAGGAGATCGACACCCCGCCGGGCAACGACTTCTATATCGTCTCGCTGTCGAGCCGCACGATTGTCTACAAGGGCATGTTCCTGGCCGAACAGGTCGGCTCCTATTATCAGGATCTGCTTGATCCCGATTTCGAGACCGCGCTGGCGCTCGTGCACCAGCGGTTCTCCACCAACACGTTCCCATCGTGGAAGCTGTCGCATCCCTACCGGATGGTGGCCCACAACGGCGAGATCAACACGCTGCGCGGCAACGTCAACTGGATGGCGGCGCGCCAGGCGTCGATCGCGTCCGACCTGTTCGGCGACGACATTTCCAAGATCTGGCCGATTTCCTATGAGGGCCAGTCCGACACCGCCTGTTTCGACAACGCGCTGGAATTCCTCGTCATGGGCGGCTACTCGCTGGCCCATGCGGCGATGATGCTGATCCCGGAAGCCTGGGCCGGCAACCCGCTGATGGATGAGGAACGGCGGGCGTTTTACGAGTATCACGCGGCAATGATGGAGCCGTGGGACGGCCCCGCCGCTGTCGCCTTCACCGACGGCCGTCAGATTGGCGCGACGCTGGACCGCAACGGCCTGCGTCCGGCCCGCTACATCGTCACCGACGACGACAACGTGATCATGGCCTCGGAAGCCGGCGTCCTGCCGATTCCGGAGGAAAAGATCGTGCGCAAGTGGCGTCTGCAGCCGGGCAAGATGCTGCTCATCGATCTCGAGGAAGGCTGCATCATTTCCGACGACGACATCAAGAAGAAGCTGTCGACGGCGAACCCCTACAAGTCATGGCTGGCGCGCAGCCAGATCGTTCTGGAAGACATGCCGCCGGTCTCGGGCCGGGCGCCGTCCTCCAACGAGACGCTGCTCGATCGCCAGCAGACGTTCGGCTACACCCAGGAAGACATCAAGCTCCTGATGGCGCCGATGGCCGCCGTCGGCCAGGAAGCCATCGGCTCGATGGGCACGGACACGCCGATTTCCGCACTGTCGGACAAGTCGAAGCTGCTCTACACCTATTTCAAGCAGAACTTCGCTCAGGTCACCAACCCGCCGATCGATCCGATCCGCGAAGAACTGGTAATGAGCCTGGTGTCCTTTATCGGACCGCGGCCGAACCTGTTCGATCTGGAAGGCATGTCGACGCGCAAGCGGCTCGAGGTTCGTCAGCCGATCCTGACGAACGAGGATCTGGAAAAGATCCGCGCCATCGGCGACATCGCCGACAACCAGTTCCAGACCCAGACGCTCGACACCACCTACGCCGCCCACAAGGGCGCGGCCGGCATGGAGCTCGCGCTGTCGGAACTCTGCGCACGCGCGGAAAAGGCGGTGCACGACGGCTACAACATCATCGTGCTGTCCGATCGCCTTGTGGCGCACAACCGCATTCCGATCCCCGCGCTGCTGGCCATCGCCGCCGTGCACCATCACCTCATCCGCAAGGGCCTGCGCACCTCGGTGGGGCTGGTGGTGGAAACCGGCGAAGCCCGTGAGATCCATCACTTCTGCCTGCTGGCGGGCTATGGCGCGGAAGCCATCAACCCCTATCTCGCCTTCGAGACGCTGCTTTCCATGCACGAGCGGATGGAGTTTCCCGAGGAAGTCGACCGCTACGAGGTCGTGAAGCGCTACATCAAGTCGATCGACAAGGGGATCCTCAAGGTGATGTCCAAGATGGGCATCTCGACCTACCAGTCCTATTGCGGCGCGCAGATCTTCGACGCCGTCGGTCTGTCCTCGGCCTTTGTCGAGAAATATTTCTTCGGCACCGCCACGACCATCGAGGGCATTGGCCTCGAGGAGGTCGCGGAGGAAACCGTTCGCCGCCACGCCGACGCCTTTTCCGACAAGCCGGTGCTGCGCAATGCCCTCGACGTGGGTGGCGAATATGCCTTCCGCATCCGCGGCGAGAGCCACATGTGGACGCCGGACGCCATCGCCAACCTGCAACACGCCGTGCGGAGCAATCTGCCGGAGACGTACCGCGAGTTCTCGCGCATCGTGAACCAGGACAGCGGGCGCTACACCGTGCGCGGCCAGTTCCGCATCAAGACGGCGGAAGAAGCCGGGCGCACGCCGGTGCCGCTCGACGAGGTCGAGCCTGCAATCGAGCTGGTCAGGCGCTTCTCCACCGGCGCCATGTCCTTCGGCTCGATCAGCCGCGAGGCGCACACCACGCTGGCCGTGGCAATGAACCGCATCGGCGGCAAATCGAACACCGGCGAAGGCGGCGAGGAGCCCGAACGCTTCCGGCCGCTGCCCGACGGCTCGCAGAATCCCGAGCGCTCTGCGATCAAGCAGGTGGCCTCTGGCCGCTTCGGCGTGACGACGGAGTATCTCGTCAACTCCGACATGATCCAGATCAAGGTGGCCCAGGGCGCGAAGCCCGGCGAAGGCGGCCAGCTGCCCGGCCACAAGGTCGACGCGGTCATCGCCAAGACCCGCCATTCGACGCCGGGCGTCGGCCTGATCTCGCCGCCGCCGCACCATGACATCTATTCGATCGAGGATCTGGCGCAGCTGATCTACGATCTGAAGAACGTCAACCCGGAGGCCGACATCTCGGTCAAGCTCGTCTCCGAAGTCGGTGTCGGCACCGTTGCCGCCGGCGTCGCCAAGGCGCGCGCCGACCACATCACCATTTCCGGCTATGACGGCGGCACGGGCGCATCACCGCTCACCTCGCTCAAGCACGCAGGCTCGCCCTGGGAAATGGGGCTTGCCGAAACCCACCAGACGCTGGTCCTCAACAAGCTGCGCTCGCGCGTCGCGCTGCAGGTCGACGGAGGCCTGCGCACGGGCCGCGACGTCTTGATCGGGGCGCTTCTGGGCGCCGACGAGTTCGGTTTCTCCACCGCGCCGCTGATCGCGGCCGGCTGCCTGATGATGCGCAAGTGCCACCTCAACACCTGCCCGGTCGGCATCGCCACCCAGGATCCGGTGCTGCGCAAGCGCTTCAAGGGCGCGCCCGAGCATGTCATCAACTACTTCTTCTTCGTCGCGGAGGAGTTGCGCGAACTGATGGCCGGACTCGGCGTGCGCAAGCTCGACGAGCTGGTGGGTCAGTCGCAGCTGCTCGACAAGCAGCCGATGATCGATCACTGGAAGGGCAAGGGCCTCGACTTCACGCGCATGTTCCACAAGCCGGAAGCGCCTGACGACGCGATCCGCTGGACCCAGCGCCAGCAGCATCCGATCGTTGACATTCTCGACCGCAAGCTGATCGCGGAAGCCGCGCCGGCGCTCGACGACCGTACGCCGGTCACGATCGAGACGACCATCCGCAACATCGATCGCTCCACCGGCGCCATGCTTTCGGGCGAAGTCGCCAAGCGGTATGGCCACAAGGGGCTCGCACCCGACAGCATCCACGTCACGCTTTCGGGCACCGCCGGTCAGGCGTTCGGCGCCTTCCTGTCGCGCGGCGTCACCTTCGATCTCATCGGCGACGCAAACGACTACGTTGGCAAGGGCCTCTCCGGCGGACGCATTGTCATCCGCCCGAACCCCAATTGCGCGGCGGATCCCGACTATTCGATCATTGCCGGCAACACGGTGCTCTACGGGGCCACCGAGGGCGAATGCTACATTCGCGGCATCGCCGGCGAACGCTTCGCCGTGCGCAACTCCGGCGCGATCGCGGTGGTTGAGGGTATTGGCGATCACGGCTGCGAATACATGACCGGCGGTGTGGTCGTCGTGCTCGGCTGGACGGGACGCAACTTCGCGGCCGGCATGTCGGGCGGCGTCGCCTATGTGCTGGACGAGGAAGGCACCTTCCGCGACCGCTGCAACCTGGCGATGGTGGATATCGAGCCGCTGACCGAGGAAGACGATCTGCTTGAGAAGCTGCACCACCATGGCGGCGACATCGAGCACAAGGGCCGCGTTGATCTCACCGGCGATATGACCCGGCACGACGACGAGCGCCTTCGTCAGCTCCTGGCCAGCCACATCCACTACACGGGGTCGGCGTGGGCAAGGGAGATCCTCGAGAACTGGAACGACTTCCGCTCGAAGTTCGTCAAGGTGATGCCGGTCGAATACCGCCGCGCGCTGAAGGAAATGGAAGACAAGCGCCTCGGCGCACAGGCAGCCGAGTAGGGACGCAGACAGTATGGGTAAAGTAACCGGCTTTCTCGAAATCGACCGGCAGGACCAGAAGTACCAGCCTGCCTCCGACCGTATCCGCCATTTCCGCGAGTTCACCTTGCCGCTCGGCGACCAGCAGGTCGCGCAGCAGGCCGCGCGGTGCATGGACTGTGGCATTCCGTTCTGCCACGGGCCGAACGGCTGCCCGGTCAACAACCAGATCCCGGACTGGAACGACCTCGTCTACAATGGCGACTGGGAAGAGGCCTCGCGCAACCTGCACTCGACGAACAATTTCCCCGAGTTCACCGGTCGCATCTGCCCCGCGCCCTGCGAGGAAGCCTGCACGCTGAACCTCGAGGACATTCCGGTCAACATCAAGAGCGTCGAGCAGGCCATCGCCGACAAGGCATGGGAACAGGGCTGGATGCACCCCGAACCTGCCACGCGCAAGACCGGCAAGAGCGTTGCCATCGTCGGCGCCGGCCCGGCCGGCATGGCCGCCGGCCAACAGCTCGCGCGCGCCGGTCACGACGTGCACCTGTACGAGCGCGAGCCGAAGATTGGCGGGCTGCTGCGCTACGGCATCCCCGACTTCAAGATGGAAAAGCACTACATCGACCGCCGGGCGGAACAGATGGGGCCGAAGGCGTGACGTTCCACTACGGCGCCAATCTCGGCGTCAACATGTCCATCGACGATCTGAAGGCCGAGCACGACGCCGTGCTGCTGACCTGCGGCGCGGAACGCCCGCGTGACCCGGAAGTGCCGGGGATGGATCAGGCGGGCTGCCACTATGCCATGCCGTTCCTGGTGCAACAGAACCGCCGCCTCGGCGGCGAGGACATATCGGGCGAGGAACCGCTGTGGGCCGGCGGCAAGCACGTCGTTGTCATCGGCGGCGGCGACACCGCGTCGGACTGCGTCGGCACCTCGTTCCGCCAGGGTGCGCTGTCGGTCACCCAACTCGACATCCGCCCCTGCCTCCGCTGATGGAAGACAAGCTGACGGTCTGGCCCTATTGGCCGACCAAGTTCCGCACGTCCTCATCGCAGGCGGAAGGCGCGGAGCGTGAGTTCTCCGCGGCGACGCTGGCGCTCATCGGCGAGGATGGTCACGTCACGGGTGTGAAATGCGCCCGCGTGGATGAAAAACGCCGCCCGATCAGCGGCACGGAGTTCATCCTGCGCGCCGATCTGGTGCTGGCCGCCATCGGCTTCTCGGGTCCCGAGTTGGAGACCTACATCAAGCAGGCCGGCGACGCGCTGGAACTGGACCCGCGCACCAACGTCAAGGCCAACACCGAGGACTACCGAACCTCCATCGACAAGGTCTATACCGCCGGCGACGTGCGCCGCGGCCAGTCCCTGGTGGTCTGGGCGATCCGTGAGGGGCGCCAGGCGGCGCGCTCCATCGACCTCGACCTGATGGGGTCGAGCGAACTTCCGCGCTGAGCGAGAAATCCCGGCAAGCAAAAAAACCCGGCGCCGCACGGCTGCCGGGTTTTTTCATTGTGCCAGGACAGAACCCGTTATTCGGCCGGTCTCGTGAAATCATCCGCCCGTCCGGCGACCCGCGGCAGCGCCCGGCCTTCGACGATCAGCTTGTGCTGCAGTGATCCCTCGATCGGAATGGCCGGCGCGATTTCGGCTCCCGCCAGCGTTTCCTCTTCGCTCGCGATGCCGGTGAGCAGCAGGAAGTCGGGATCGTTCTGCGGCAGCGCCAGGTCCAACGCGGGACCCTCGCCAAGAATCCGCGCGATCGGCTGTTCCACGAAGAACGCCACTTTGCGGTATCCCCACCAGTTGAAATACAGCCCATCCTCGGTCCGCAGCCGGCGTCGGGTGCCGTCCACATCCGCGCCGTAGGAGGTGTATTTGCCAGCCTCGCTCAGGAACGCTTCCCAGATATCGACGAATATCGCGTCGGCGGGCTCGACCTGTGCCTTGTAGATGTCGTTCAGATAGAGGAAGTCGGCGCGTCTGTCGGGGCCGCTGGCCGGCGGGAGCCCGACCCAGATCAGAGGCTTGCGCGCCTCGCGCACCGCCGACACCACCCCTTGAACATAGTCCCGATAGGCGCGTTCCCACTCCGGATCGCGAAAGGTCAGCCGTCCAGCTTTCCCCTGGATCGGGCGCCGGTCGTCAGCACCGAGCATCACCACCACGAGATCGACCTGCTGGGTCTCCAGCGCTTCGATGATGCGAGCAGGCCACTCCGGCTCGCGCACAAGACCTTGCGATCGTTGAACAAGCTTCTCGACTTTGAGCCCCGGCGTTTCGGCCAACGCGCTGGTCAGCCCTGTGTGCACTCCGTCCGCCATCGTATCGCCAACCACGAGGATGACGCGCGCATCCGGATCTTTCGGAACCTCGACAATCTTCGGCGCGACCGGGGCCCGCCGCACCACCGGTTTCTTCTGCTCAACCTCTTTCACGGTACGCTTCTGGGTTCGCCCGCCGCCAAACAGGCGGAACAATGGCCGCAATGGATGCCAGCCCTCATTCTGTGCAACGACGATAGGCGCGTTCTCGGGCGCAGGACCCGCGGCAAGGGCCTCGCCGCCCATCGCCGCGACGAACGCCATCATCAGAATTCCGGTTGCCCTTGCTCGCATTGCCGCCATTGTCCGTTCGTTGCTCCGACCACCCCAGTTAAAGGCCATGACCGCCTTTTCCGAGAGTCGGCTGGTTGCCGGCAGCATATCCGCCGAAGCAGGCTTCCGCCATGCCGATGACAACCACCGCTGGCGCGATCAGCTGTCGCCGCGCGCCCGTCCCAGCAAGCCGGTGCTCGGGTATCCATCGGGCGTGAGGCCGACCGAACGCTGGAACTTGCGGATCGCCGCGCGCGTGTTCGGACCGAGCTTGCCATCGATGGCGCCAACCGGATAGCCGCGCCGCGACAACACCTCTTGCAGGAGCTTCGTCTGGTCCGACGTGAGCGGCCGCTCACTCTCCGGCCAGTCCGCCACAAACGCCTCGCCGCCGCGCAACCGGTCGGCAAGATGCCCCACCGCAAGCGCATAGGCATCGGCATTGTTGTAGCGCTTGATGACGGAAAAATTCTTCAGCATCAGGAAGGCCGCTCCGCCCGCGCCCGCGGGCAACAACAACCAGGCATCGTCCTCGGGCCGGGGGAACGCCGATCCTTTTGCCCGGCGAACGCCCAGCGCCGCCCATTTTCCGAGACTGCGCTCGGAGCGGCCGTCGGCGAGCGAATAGTCGAAACCCTCCGGCAGGCTCACCTCATAGCCCCAGGTCTTGCCGCTGACCCAACCGAAACGGTTCAGATAGGCCGCGGTCGATCCCAGCGCGTCGGCAATCGAGTTCCAGATGTCACGGCGGCCATCGCCGTCGAAATCCACTGCATAGCCGTTGTAGGTTGCGGGGATGAACTGCGTGTGACCCATGGCGCCCGCCCAGGAGCCCGTCAGCCCGTCTGCCGAGATGTCGCCGCGCTGCAGGATCTTCAGGGCGGCGATCAGCTGCGTGCGCCCAAACCGCTGGTAGCGTCCGCCGGCATAGGCAAGGCTCGCCAGCGACTGGATGACGTTGCGCACGATCTTGGGGTTGTCCAGGACCGCGCCGTAGGAGGACTCCATGCCCCAGATCGCCACCACGACATGGCGATCGACGCCGTATTTGGCCTCGATCCGGTCGAGCAGCCGCGCGTGCTCGTCGAGCATGGCGCGGCCGTTGACCAGCCGCTTGTCGGATACCGCGCTGTTGAGGTACTCCCACACCGGTTTGACGAACTCGGCCTGGCGATCGGTCTTGTTCACCACCTCCCGGTCGAGCGTCACGCCGGCGAAGGCGCGCTGGTACACTGCGCGCGAGATCCCGGCACTGTGCGCCTGCGGCCAGAAATCCCGCACCCAGGTGTCGAACCCGCGATCCGCGAGCGCGTCGCCGGATCCAGCGCCGGCCGCGATCACCGCGACGAGCAGCCCGGCGGCGAGCCGCCGCATGACTTCAAGAGTTCGCCCAAATATCAATTCGCGCATTGTTTCACCCGATCGTCCGCCCGATACCGCTGTTCCACCGCGTGATGGCCTCAAGATGACGCGGCAGCCAATGGCTTGCCGGTCTCTCTCCCGCGTGGAAGCGAATATCCATCCAAAAAAATCAAAGCCGACGATGGTGACGCAAAAATGGCGCAAGGCGCTCACCGCCGCAGTCTGAGCCCGGCTTCGATCGTGTTGCTCGTGTAGTTGCTTCCGGCCTGCGTGCTGTCGAACCACTCGTAGGTGTAGCGCGCCTGCACTGCCGCATAGGAGGTGATCGCGTAGGTCGCGCCCACAGAACCCGACAGCGTCAGTTCCTCAAGATCCAGCCCCTGATAGCGCCGGTAGGCCGCCGTGCCACCGGCATCGACCGCAAGATCGCTGGTCAGCGAGTGCGCGACCGTAGCGTCGCCACCATAGACGATCGATCCGGAACTGCCCGCCAGCGAGGTAGCCTCGAATGCCGTCGAGGCATTCAGCGTCACCGTGGTCAGGCGGCTCGGCGACCAGACCAGCGCCGCCTCCACGAGCACGCCCTCGAGAGTCTTGAAGCCCGTCCCTTCCAGGTCCTCAAGGTGATAGCCCACGGCCACTTCGCCGCTCAGCTTGTCGCCCCGATCGATCGCCAGTCCGCCGCGCAACTCGTAACCCAGGGCGTCACGTCCCGGCGCATTCTCGTACATGCGGCCAAGAACGGCCGCCTCCGCGAACGGCGAGATCGCCGCACGAAAATCATATCCAAGCCGCAGCCCCGCTGAGGCCACCGCATTGTTGCGCGATGTCCCAGTGCCTCCGGTATAGGCGGACCCGCCCACGGAACCGCGCAAGGTCGCAGCGATCAGCCCGACTTCGCGGGTCGCCGAGAGCGTGCCTTCGAGATCATGCGAAAGCACGCGCTTGCCCGTGTTGCCCGCGCTTTCCGCTGTCGACCGGCCCTCGGTCGCCAGCGCGTAGGTCAAAGTGCCTTCGAGCGTCGTCTCGTCGGTTGCGTCGATCCGAAGGCTCGATGAATAGTCGAGCGACGGCGCGTTATCATCCGGATCATCGATGTAGCCCTTGTAGGATCCGCGCAGACTCAACTCATAGGCGTGGCGTTCCCAATCGGAGCGAAGACGAAGCCCGGGCTCCACCCGGTACAGTGATCCGGACGCACCGCCCGGGGCACCAGATGCGTTGTCAGTGACACCGCCCCGCAACGTAAGCTCGGGAAACACCAGAAAGCTGCCTGCCCGGATGCCGCGCGCCGCATCTCGCTGCGTATCGCCGCCGAACACGCCCTCGTCCTCGATGGGCTGGGATCCGGGGCGAATGCTGCCCGTGGTCAAGGGCTGAACGGAACGCACCCGCCCTTGCGGCGCGTTGGCTTCGACGGCATCGATCAACAAGGGTTGTTCGGATGCGGCCTCGACCGTGTCAACGGCATCGGCCGGCGTCTCTGCATCCGCGCCCATGTCCGTCGCCGCATCCCGTTCGTCATCCCGCGCCATCACCCCACGCAGCGCCATCGGGTCATCCATCTGCTGCGCCGCCGCCGGACCGGCGAGAGCGAAGAGACAAAGACCAAGGCGCAGGCGATATGGCATGGCGGGACTGATTTCCGAGCACGCGGCCTGCAACGGCCGGATTGCAGCTTTGACACGACGTGAAACTGTTGCCCAAAGGTAAAAAGGTAAGGTTAATATTGTCTTTGCACGCGCGCATTCGCATGTGTCCGGCGGCCGGCCCACGAAAACCCGGCGCCCGATGACCCCGCCCGGATGGAAGCGATTCACAGCCTTGAGAAAGTCCAATTCCGCCGTATGATCAGTGTCTCGGTTGATTTCGCTTGAGACACGCGCTGAGGAATGCGACATGGTCGGCGTGACCGCCTGATGTCGCACCGTTTGCCCGAGGCTTGTGCGCTGCAACGTAGCAAGGGCCTCACAGCCTGATGAAAATCCGCTAGGATACAGGATACAGGCCTCAGTCCGCAGCCTCATGGCGCGGTCAGTTTCGAAAGTCCGCCTATGCCCGCGAATGCCGCCGATCCCCTGAACGCCGCCGCCGCAACCGATCCGTCCATGGACGGCTGGATCAATTCCGCGGAGCGCACTCTGGACACGGAAATCGCGGCGCTCCAGTCCGTCCGCACCTCCCTGCGCAACGGCCTGTCCGTTCCCTTTACCGAAGCTGTCAAACTGATCCAGTCGATCAACGGCCGGGTGATCGTTACCGGCGTGGGCAAGTCGGGGCATATCGGCACCAAGATGGCGGCGACCTTCGCTTCCACCGGCACGCCGGCTTTCTTCGTGCACGCCAGCGAGGCGAGCCACGGCGATCTCGGCATGATCACCGACCGTGACGTGATCATCGCGATTTCCTGGTCGGGCGAAACGCAGGAACTGGCGAGTTCGATCGCCTTTTCACGCCGCTTCAAGATCCCGCTGATCGCGCTCACCTCGCGCGCCGACAGCGCGCTGGGCCGCGCCGCGGACGTGGTGCTGTGCCTGCCGAAGGTCGAAGAGGCCTGCCCGCATGGACTGGCGCCAACGTCCTCGACGATTATCCAGATGGCGATTGGCGACGCGCTGGCGCTGGCGCTCCTGGAAAGCCGCGGCTTCACCGCGAGCGACTTCCGCGTGTTCCATCCCGGCGGCCGCCTCGGCGCCAGCCTGCGTCTCGTCCGCGACATCATGCACACCGGCGATCATATTCCGGTCACCCCCTGGGCACCTCCGTGCGCGAGGCGATCGTGCTCATGACCACCAAGGGCTTCGGCTCTCTCGCGGTGGTCAACGAACTGCACCAGATGGTCGGCGTCGTGACCGACGGCGACTTGCGCCGCCACCTCGACGGCAATGTGCTCGAGCGCGCCGTGGAAGACATCATGACCACGAATCCTAAGGTCATCTCGCCGGAAATCCTCGTGGCCTCCGCCCTGGAGATGCTTAACGCCTCGGGCATCACCGCCCTCTATGTGGTGGAAGACAAGCGCCCGATCGGCATCATCCACTTGCATGACCTGCTGCGTGTCGGCGCGGCCTGACCGTCGCCGCCGCCCCCATCGCAAAACTGCCAAGGGTTTCGGGAAAACTCGCACCTGACCGAGAAAATATATTGCTTTCAATGCCTTGATATCCGCCGAAGGTATCAAGCTGCGTTCGGTCAGCGCGACAGCCGGATGCCCGAAACGCCGCCGCTGCCCTCCCCGCGCGGACGTTTGGACTTTGTAAACCTTAAGCAAAACAATATTTTCCAATCCATTTTCCGTTTCCTTGATTAGCAATTGTTTAGGCAAGCGCCCCTAGACTGCCGGTTCGACGAATTCAACGCCGAGCGGCATCGCCACCCCCGGTGTCGTAGAAATCTCCGGTCTTCCTCCGGTGAGCGTGTGGTCAGGAGCAATACGCAAGCATGGATCTGGCAACAATCATCGGAATGGTCGCTGGCGCCGCCGTGGTGTTTGTCGCCATTTTCATCGGCGGCAGCCTTTCGCAGTTCATTGACGTACCCTCGCTCCTGATCGTCCTTGGTGGCGGCCTCGCCGCGACGTTGATCCGCTTTCCGCTGAGCGGAATCGTGGGGGCCTTTATCGTCGGCAGCAAGGTCGGCTTCACACACAAGAAAATCGAACCGCGCGATCTCGTTGAACAGATCACCGAGATGGCTGACGTGGTGCGCAAGTCCGGTCCGCTCGGGCTCGAGAACGTCGAAATCGACGATCCGACCCTGGCCAAGGGCGTGCAGTACATCGCCGATGGCTATGAAACCGATTTCATCCGCGAATCGATGGAGCGCGAGCGCGATCTCTATCTGGAACGGCTTGCTGAAGGCAAACGCGTCTTCAAGGGGCTGGGCGACAGTGCGCCGGCCTTCGGCATGATCGGCACTCTGGTTGGCCTTGTTCAGATGCTCGCCAATATGGACGATCCCTCGACCATCGGCCCTTCCATGGCGATCGCGTTGCTGACGACGCTCTACGGAGCCCTGCTGTCCAACCTCATCTGCCTTCCGCTGGTCGACAAGCTTGACGCCAAGTTTGATGTCGAGGAGCTGAACCAGACCCTGGTGATCGATGGCGTGATGCAGATTCGCGAATCCAAGAGCCCGGCGATCATCCGCGAAATGCTCATCGCCTATCTTCCTGAGAAGGCGCGCCAGGGTATGGAAGACGCGGCCTAACGGCCACCGCCTTCAGGAAAAACGGAACCCGACCATGGCCAAGGGCAAGAACAAGAAAATATACCCCGGCGCGCCGGATTGGCTGGTGACCTTCGCCGACCTCATGTCGCTGCTGGTGTGCTTCTTCGTGCTCATCATCTCGTTCTCGATTCAGGACAAGCAGAAGCTGCAGGTCGTCGCCGGCTCGATGCGCGACGCCTTCGGCGTCAAGGAAACCTCGCGCCGCAACGGCGTCATTGAGGTCAAAGGCATTCCCATCCGCGAATTCATGAAGGACGTTTCCTCGCAAACGATCAATCTGGACTCCGACTTCTCAAGCCAACGTCATGAAACCCGCAGCAAGCAGGGTCCGGAAGCCAATACCCACGATCTCGAGAAGGCCGATATCGAGCGTCCACGGCAGTTCGCGACGGCCGCCGCCTCCATCCGTCAGGCCTGGCAGGAAATGCCCGAGATCACCGAGCTGTCCAGCAACCTGATCGTCGAGGAGAACGACGAGGGGCTGAACATCATGCTGGTGGATCAGGACGGCCGCTCGATGTTTCCCGAGGGCTCGAAGTATCCTTACGAGCTGACGCGTCAATTGCTCGCCAAGATGGCTCCGGTGCTGATGGAGATGCCGAACCGCATCCGGGTCACGGGGCACACGATGTCAGGTCAGATCGCCGGCAATCCCGGCTACACGAACTGGGAGCTGTCGGCTGACCGTGCCAACGCCGCGCGGCAGATCCTGTCGGAATACGGCGTTGCCAGCGACCGGTTCTACTCTGTCGTCGGCAAGGCAGACACCGACCCGATGTTTCCCAACGATCCGTTTCTGGCCGCCAACCGGCGCATCAGCATCCTGCTGATGGCGGAAGCCCCCCGCTTCCGGTCGACTACCGTCCCTGATCAGTCGCCAACCGCGGCCGCGACGACAAGGGAAGCGCCGTTCACTCCGGTGACGGTCACCCGCGCGCCGGCCGGCAGGTCGGGGCCCGAGATCCGCCAGATCGTGTCATCGACGTGCAGCCGCCCCGCACCCTGGACGATTGGCTCGTCGATAATGAAGTGGCGTCCCACATAACGCTGACCGCGCCGGTTGAGGCCCGAATCGCCCTCGCCGCTCTCGCGCCCTTTCATCAGCCTGCGTCCGGCGAACAGGCAGATCAGCGCGATTGCCATGAACAGCAGCAAGGTGAGCTGCCAGGGCATGTCGACGAACAGCGCGAGCGTGCCGACGATCAGCGCCGCGACGCCGAACCACAGGAAAAAGGTGCCGGGCACCAGGATTTCCAGCCCGAGCAGCAGCAGGCCGGCAACATGCCAGCTCCACGGCCCGAGCATCTGAACCAGCGTTTCGGCGTAGCTCAAGACCGCTCTCCCTCGCCGCCCGGACGCGGTGTCGCGCCCGGCGCCGCGCCAGTGGCCGGAACAGAGCCTGCGCGGCGTCCGGCAGGCGCGTCCGTGCCGAAGGTCTCGCGCGCGATCGCGCCGATCCCGCCCAGCGTTCCCAGGATCGAGGTGGCCTCCATCGGCAGGAACAGCATCTTCTGGTTCGGCGACTTGGCCATCTGGGTCAGCGCCTCGACATATTTGGTGGCGACGAAATAGTTGATCGCCTGGACGTCGCCGGTGGAAATCGCCTCGCTGACCATCTGCGTCGCCTTCGCCTCGGCCTCAGCCGACCGTTCCCGCGCCTCCGCGTCGCGGAACGCCGCCTCGCGCCGCCCCTCGGCCTGCAGGATCAGGCCCTGCTTCTCGCCCTCGGCTTTGAGAATTTCCGACTGCCGCTCGCCTTCCGCCTCCAGGATCGAGGCGCGCTTCTCGCGCTCCGCCTTCATCTGCCGGCCCATCGCCTCGACCAGATCGCGCGGCGGGTTGATGTCCTTGATCTCGATGCGGGTCATCTTGAGACCCCAGGGCTCGGCCGCCGCGTCGACGACGCGCAGCAGCTTGGCGTTGATCTCGTCGCGGTTGGACAGCAGTTCGTCCAGATCCATCGACCCCATCACCGAGCGGATGTTGGTCATTGTGAGGTTGAGGATGGCGTTCTCCAGGCCAAGGACCTCATAGGCGGCGCGCGCCGCGTCGATGATCTGGTAGAAGGTCACGCCGTCGACCGTGACGGTCGCGTTGTCGCGGGTGATCACTTCCTGCGAGGGCACGTCGAGAACCTGCTCCATCATGTTCATCTTCCGGCCGATACGGTCGACGAAGGGAACGATGAGATTGAGCCCAGGTGCAAGCGTGCGCGTGTAGCGCCCGAAGCGCTCGACCGTGAAGGTATAGCCCTGGGGCACCGTCTTGACGCCGGACAGGACGACGATGACGACAAGGGCGAGAAGAATGATGATCGCGACATCGAAGCCGTAGACGTCGAAAGGCATGGCAGTCTCCCAGTGGGGCGAATTAGGCGGGAGCTAATCCCCCGACAAACAAAAATCCTCCGACACTCAAATGAGATTTCCCGGTCGGATTTGCGAGATGCAGCAGCGCGAAACCGGCCCCGGGTCCTGTCGGCAACGGGTCCGCTGCGCGCATCGAGTATCGACCGGTTTTGCGGCTATCGCCAGTCCGCGCACGCGAATTTACAGCCAGCCCTGAAGCTCGCGCCGCACAACCGTTTCAAGCACCTTGATCCCGCCCGCGCTGTCGTTCAGGCACGGGATATGGGCGAATTTCTCGCCACCGTTGTGCTCGAAAATCTCCGCCGCCTCTCCGGCGATCTCCTCTAGCGTCTCCAGGCAGTCGGCGACGAATCCGGGATTGATCACGGCGATCCGCTTGACACCCTGCTTGGCCAGCGCCTCGACGGTCTTGTCGGTGTAGGGCTGCAGCCACTCCTCCGGACCAAACCGCGACTGAAACGTGATTTTCAGCCGGTCCGTGTCCCATCCCAGGCGCTCGCGCAGCAGCCGCGTCGTTTTCTGACAATGACAGTGATAGGGATCGCCCTTGGCGAAATAGGATTGCGGCACGCCGTGAAATGACGCCAGAATCTGCTCCGGCTCGAAATCCAGCCCGGCGACCGCCGTCTCGATACTCTCGGCCAGCGCGTCGATATACACGGGATCGTCGTGATAGGGCGGCACGGTCCGCAGGGCCGGCTGCCAGCGCAGCTTCATCAAGGCCTCGAACGTCTTGTCGTTCACGGTCGCGGTCGTCGACGCCGAATATTGCGGATACAGCGGAAACACCAGGATCCGCTCGCACCCTGCATCCTTCAGGCCAAGAAGCTTCTCCTCGATCGACGGCTGACCGTAGCGCATCGCCCAATCAACGATAACGCGATCGTCCGCGGCGAAGGCGGCGGCCAATGCGTCGCTCTGGCTGCGGGTGATCGTGCGCAACGGCGATTCGTCCAGCTCGTTGTTCCAGATTTCAGCATAGGCGCGTCCGGACTTCTTCGGCCGGAAAACCAGCACGATGCCATAGAGGATCGGCAACCACAGCCAGCGCGACAGCTCGATCACCCGCCGGTCGGACAGGAACTCGCGCAGGTAGCGGCGCATCGGCCAGTAGCTGGTGCCGTCCGGTGTTCCGAGATTGACGAGCAGCACGCCGATTTTTCCGGTAGCAACCGGCGGATGCCCTTCCGGGAGCGCCGCCTCGCGCATGCTCGCGGCGCGGCTTGTGTCGGTCGATGAGGGAGAGGCATGGGTCAAAGCGGGCATCCTGATTGTGCAGGCGAAATGTCTGACGTCGGTCCGCTCATGCGGCCGCTGGACCGTATGGCAGAGCGAACGGGCAGGCAACCGGACACGCGGCCGCAGAACGGTGTTTTCGACCACGTTTCGCGCGAACGGCGTACGCGCGCGCACAGATGGCATCACATCGGCCAGCGGAGCTGCTTCGTAATACAAGAATGGGTGGTTACAGAACAGTGTTTGTTGGAAACAAGATCTCATACTCGAATTATAGACAAGGTGAATTTTAGCGAAGATATACAAAAACGAAAAATGCGCCTACAAATTTGAATAAGTCGCCTTGCCGCGACTATGGACATTATCCACGACGTTTCCGGAGACCTGCACGGCAAATCCCCGCGCCTTCCCTCGCCGGTGCGCAAGCGGCACAGCCGCGAAATCCCCGCGCCGCGAACGACGGTCGATGAACAGGCTTGGGAGCGTCAGACGGAACACTGCCCGAAACTCCGACAAGGCCGATATGACCAGTGGAAATGTCGTGAACCGATCAGTCGAGATAATAGCGCTGGGCCGTACTGAACCAGAACTCGACAATCGTGTTCAGGATCGCACTCATGCCTTCCAGTGTGTCGACCTTGCTGACCACCGCGTTGGCGCCGGACTCATAGGCTTGGCGGATGGTTTCCTCATCCGTCGCCGTCGTGAGCACGCAAACCGGAATGGAATGCAGCGTATCGTGCGCGCGCAGCTTTTGCAGAAAGGTGGCGCCATCGATCACAGGCATGTTCAGATCGAGCAGAATAAGGTCCGGCGGCGCCAGATCCTCCGCGGCCCGCGCTTCGAGGTAATCGAACGCGATCTTCCCGTCCTCGCAAACCCGCATATCGAGCTTAATCGGAGAATCGCGCAAGGAGCGCTTGATCACCATAACGTCGTCAGGATCGTCCTCGACCAGCAAGACGTGTGCATCGACGGTAGCTTCCGCCCGTTCATCCGGGCCTAACGCAACTGCCATTCGCCAAGGACCTCTCGAAGAGTCATTTGGTTTCGAAGAGCCGACAATGATCTCCGGATCAATCGCCATATGTCACTCTCTGGGAAAACATTATAGTGTTTGGTCAATTGATGCCACAACAGAAACCATGGATTCCCACGGGCAAAGCAGGGCCGTGTCTCATTGACCAAGAATGAATCACAAGAGCTTGCTTCAATAATGGCAGACACCGGCATTTTCACGATGGATACGCTGAGAACAGCAGCATGCCGATTCACAGCCAACACAACAATAATCTATTTCAACAGTCTTTTCTCCACAGTCTTTGACCGTGATTCGGAGCCGTGCATCGGTTCGCGACTGCTTGACATGGTGCCCGAAGCCTTTCACGCAGATCTTGCCGCGCTCGCCGGGTTGACGCCACAAAACCCCTCCTCCTCGGTGCGTATCCCGATTGTCGACGGCAAAGGCGGATCCATTCCACTGGTGTGGGACTGCAAGGCGGACTTCACGCCCGAGGGATCCTTGCGTTTCATCACGGCATTCGCACGCCCGGCTTCCGACGACCTCAACTATCGCACGGCGATTGAAAGCCTGCTGAAGGTCGCCAACGACCCGGCGCTTGACTACGACGCGCGTGCCTGCGGCATTCTCACCTGCGCGCGGAACTACTTCGACATGGACACGGCCCATGTCGAACGGCTCAGCGAGGACGGCGCATTCACGGAAGTCGATCAGCGCGGCCTTGGCGATATCACCGCTCAAGATAGGCAGAGCATCCCCTTGGCCGACACCGCGCTCGGTCTCCTGATCGACAGCGGGAAAGTGCTCGCCGTCCCCGATATCGGCAAGACACCTCACGCCGCATTGTCGGAAAAGGCGCCCTTGTCCCCTGTCGCATTGCTGGCGTCGGGAATTTACGTGAACCGCAAATTGTACGGTGCGGTGGTCTTCGCCAGCAACCGCCCCCGCACGCAACAGTTCTCCAGTCAGCAGACGCAATACTGCACGCTCGTCGGCCAGTGGCTGGGTTTCATCATCGAACAACACCGTTTCCTCACCGAGCTTCAGTTGCGGGAACGCAAATACCGCCATCTTTTCGAAGATGCGCCTGCGATGATCAGCATTCTCGATGCGAGCGAGCGCATATCAGATGTAAACAACAGTTGGCTCACGACCCTCGGCTACGAGCGCACGTCCGTTATCGGCCGGCGCGTCACCGATTTTTTCGCAGCGCCCCATGCGAATGGCCCGACTCCGGAACTGCAGCACGACGTGCACAACGTGCCCCTCGACCTCGTCACCCGCGACGGGCAGATCGTGCAGAGCCGGCTCTCGACGCTGGGCAGTACCGAAGCGACCTCGGCGACCCTGGCGGTGATGGTCGACGTCACCGAGCGCAACCGGGTGCTTCTGGACCTGACGAACATTCGCAAGACACTGACAAAGGCCAATGAGGAACTCAAACGCTTCAACGCGATCGCCGCGCATGATTTGCAGGAGCCGCTTCGCAAGATCCGCCTGTTCGGCGGGATCTTGAAGTCGGCGCTCAAAGACACCGCCAACCCCGAGATCGAGACGGCGATCGAGAAAATCATCGACGCCGCGAATCGATTGACGACGCTGGTCAAGGACCTCCTCTTGTACAGCCGGGAAAGCGAGCGCTCCTACGCCCGCCAGAAAGTGAACCTGGCGCCGCTGCTCGACGAAGCCATCAATGACCTTGCCCTGATCATCGCCGATACCGATGCGCAGATTCGGATCTTCGACCTGCCCGAGATCGAAGGCGATCCGGTGCCGCTGCAGCGCCTGTTCACAAACCTGATTCTCAACGCGCTCAAGTACCGCCGGGAAGACATCAATCCCGAAATCGAAATCTTCGCACGCACCGGCGCCGAGGAATCGCTTGAATTGATCGTCAGGGACAACGGCATCGGGTTCAAGCCTGGAGAAGAGCGAAAGATCTTCGCGCCCTTCGTTCGCATTCAACCGGAAAAATCATCTGGATCAGGCATTGGCCTGGCGATCTGCAAGTCAATTGCCACGGGCCACGGATGGACCATACGCGCGGAAAACCGGGCTGCGGGGGGGCCGACCTCATCATCACCCTGGATCGGGAAACGGCCACAGGAGCCTCGGAGGCGTCAGCATCGAACGAACACGCGGCCACGAGCGTCGGTCAGGCGCAATCGACATGAGCCACCAGAACCCCGGCCAAATTGAATCGCTGGAGCAAATGCCTTTGCCGTCATGCCAGAGCACGCCCGACGGCATCATCATCGACGTCAACGAGGCCCTCTGCGAGATCTGCGCCCGTTCGAGGGAAGAACTCATCGGCACTCGGGCTGCGGACGTCATTGCTTCAGGCAATCAGAACCGGTTGCGCATGCTCATGTCTCAACTGACACCACAGCAACCGACGACCCTCGGCGACAAGCAGCCGATCCGGGTGGACAAACGCGAGAAATGGCTCATCTGGAGCAACACCGGCGCTTTCAATGCGGATGGCACTTTGCGGTCCCTTTGGTCTTCATGCTGGGACGTCACCGCCGAACACCGCTACAGCAACGCGCTGGAACGGCTGATCCAATTGACAAGCGACCGCACTCTCGACGCGGAGAAGACGCTCACCCGGATCGTCGCCATCGGTTGCGACTATTATGGAACCGAAGTCGGAGCGATCTCCCGGCTGACTGACGACGGTATCGTCGCCGTGCATGTCCACCCGGAAACGTTTCCCATCGACGTCGGTAAGCCCATACCGGTCGAAGATTCCTATTCATCGCTCGCCATCGCGTCAAACCGGATCGTCACAATTTCGGACACCGGCGCATCCGACTACATGCACACGCGCTTCTACAAGAAAAATCCCGTCGGACGCCTGATAGCCTCAAAGCTCATGATTGACGGCGAGTGCTATGGCACCCTCTCATTCGGCTCGGGCAAGCGGTCGCCGGAACTGTTCACCGCTGAAGAAATCCAGTTCTGCGAAATTCTCGTGCAATGGGTCACCTTCACGCTGACGCGCGAGAAAAAGATCGAGGAAATCTCGAGAAACGAAGAAACGTATCGCAATGTGTTCGATCGCTCGCCGATCATGATGCATACGATAGGCAAGGATCGCCGGCTGACGAACGTCAACGACATGTGGGCGGCGACGCTTGGCTACGACAAGAGCTACGCCCTCGGCAAGGACATCACCGACTTCTTGATCCCCGAGGGCGCCGCCGAAGCCAAGGGGATGGTCGCCCAGGCATTTGGTGAATCAGCCACCGGCATGCGGCGCAGTTTCAGACACAGCGACGGCACCGTGGTGGAAACGGAAGTCTCGACCCTGGATGCGAAGGCGGGGCTCGAAAGCGAGGCTCTTGTCGTCGCCATCGACGTGTCGGACCGCAACCGCGCCCAGCGCAGTCTGACCCGGGGCAACGACGAACTGCACCGCGCCAACGACGGTCTGAAGCGCTTCAACGCCATCGCTGCGCACGACCTGCAGGAGCCGCTTCGCAAGATCGGCATCTACGGCGACATCCTCAAGGAAGCACTGGTCGGAAGCGACGATACCGAGGTTCTGGAATCGCTCGCCGTCGTGGTGCGCTCATCGCAGCGCCTGTCGAAGCTGGTCAAGGATCTCCTGGCCTATTCCAAACAGACAGAACGCGACTATGCGCAGGCGGTCGTCGACCCTGCCGCCATTCTCAACACCGTGCTCGACGACATGGTCCTGCTCATCGAGGAAAGCGACGCGCGGATCACCATTGATCCGCTGCCGGCGTTTCGCTGCGATCGGGTGCCAGTCGAGCGGTTGTTCCACAACCTGATCAACAACGCATTGACCTACAGGCGCCTTGGTCATCCGCCGCGGATCGAGATTTTTTCAACACCCCTGGCCAACGGCGACATCCAGGTCACCGTCCGCGACAATGGCATCGGCGTTCCACCCGATGCGGTGGAAAAGATCTTCGAGCCTTTCGCCCGACTGCAACCGACCGCCTTTTCCGGCACGGGCATTGGCCTCGCCATGTGCAAGTCGATCGCCGAGGGGCACGGCTGGAAAATCCGAGCGGCTCCGCGCGCAGATCACCCCGGCAGCGATTTCATCCTGACCATACCGGGCGCCTCGATTGCCGACGGGCCGGCGGCAATCCCTCACTCGTAGCTGCGCTCATCGGCAATGACCTTGCCGTCATTCGGCAAGGCGCCCCTGGCGGCGATCGCTACCCTGCCGGAGAGCTTCGTCACGTCGCGCAAGGATCCAACGATCGCCTCCTCGAGGTCAGCCGAAGCCGACGCGGCGTCTTTGAGTTCCACATTCAGGACCATCGCATCCTGATCGCCCTCGCGCATGACCACCAACCGCGCACGGGCGATTTCCGGATGCCGCTTGATGATCGCGTCCACCTGCGCGGGATCAACGAACATGCCCTTGATCTTCGTGCGCTGATCGGCCCGCCCCATCCAACCCTTGATGCGCATGCCCGTGCGGCCGCACGGCGAGAGTCCGGGCAGCACGGCCGAAAGATCCCCGGTCGCGAAACGGATCAGCGGATAGCGCCGGTTGAAGGTGGTGACCACCATTTCGCCCACCTCCCCCTCGGCCACCGGCTCGCCGGTTCCCGGGCGAACGATCTCGACGATGAACTGCTCGTTGACGATCATCCCCTCGCGCGCCTCGCTTTCAAAGGCGATGATGCCGAGATCCGCTGTCGCATAGGTCTGCAGAACGGAAACGCCGCGGCTCGCATATTCCTCGCGCTGGGCGGGGAACAACGCGCCGCCGCCGACGCTGGCGATCTCGATCGATGAACAGTCCGCCCCCATCTCCCGCGCCTTGTCGAGGATGACCTTCAGATAGTCCGGCGTGCCGCTCCAGCCGCGCGGCCGCAGCGCCGCGATCGCTTCCACCTGCATCTCGGTGTTGCCCACGCCCGCGGGAAACACGGAGCAGCCCAGTGCCCGCGCGCCGGTGTCGAATATGAAGCCGCCGGGCGTCATGTGATAGGCGAAGGAGTTGTGCACCACGTCGCCCGGGCGGAAGCCCGCGGCAAACAGCGCTCTTGCGGCAAGCCAGGGATCCGATCCCTCCCCTTGCGGCTCCCAGATGGGACCGGGCGAGAGAAACACACGTGACGGCGCGCTGCCGTCCTCCACGGTAAAGCCGCCGAATGGCGGCTTGTCCTTTTGCGCGTCCATCAGATCCATCTTGCGCAGCACCGGCAGCTTGGCCAGCGCCTCGCGCGAGGTGATGTCCGCGGGATTGACGCCGCTCAAGTGGACGCCGAGCCCCGGCGCCTGTTCCATGGCGGTGCCGATGTGGCCGGGAAGCCTGCGAAACAGGTCCGCCTCGCGCACGTCCGGGTCACGGGTTTCCAGATCGTCGAAAAAATCACTCATACGCGTTTCCCAAGCCCCATCTCTCGGGGCCTGACCGGGCCCGCCTTTGCACTCATGTCGATGGCACATCCGCCGCAAGCGCGCCGCTACTGCAATCCAACCGGGTCCACCGTACCGCCAGAACAACCGGTCTGCGTGGTCGCCGCTTCGGCGAACAGATCCTCCATCGCAGTCTCGTCGCTGATCACGCCGCGCAGGCTGATCTGCAATTCGGTGATGATCCTGCGGCCGCCATCGGACGCACAGGAAATCCGCACGCGCCGCCCGGCGTTCGCGCCGAAGGCGGCATCGAATGCCGCCTGGATCTGTTCCGCGTCAATGGTCGCACCGATGTTGTTGGCGAACAACTCCCGAACGGCCGAAGCGTTCAATTGCTCCATGAGCAGCAGCGCGGCGCGGAAATATTCGTCCTCCGACGAGCCGGGATAGCAGCTGCCATGTTTGGTCCATTCATGCCGTTGAAGATTGGACTGAGTTCCCGGCATCACATGATCGAGCTGATCACGCGTCTGCGTGGAGAGTTCGAGCGCGGGAAGCGCATCCCATCGCCCTGCCTTGTCGTCTGCGCGTTCTCTCGCGGAGACACCGCAGTAGTCCAGGCCGCGCGGTTGTGGCCACAGGCCATGCAACGCGAAGTGACTCGCATCGAAGCGATCGCCCGTCTGGTTGCGGCATTCGGTCTTCATAGGTCGCGTTTCGCAAAAGGCCGGCTGCCAGCTTGCCGCCAGCACGAAGGCCGGCGCGCCCGTCGAAGACGGCTGGCCGGAAGGCACGTCCCCATCCGGCGCATCCCCGTCATTAAGCACCACCTGCGAGCCGTCGGCCGGCACCACGTGTTCACCGCACGACACCGCCACCCAGCGCCGCTCCGGCGCGGCTCCTTCAACGAGAATCAGATAGTGGCTCGCCGCCGGGCGATTCTTGGCGAACAGCGTATAGGCATGGTCGACAGCGGTCACGACGTCGCCGGGGTTCGTCCCCTTGCGGATCGACTGCACGGCGGGACAGGCGGCCCGGGCGATGAAGTACCCGTTGAGCGGCACTTCCGCATGGATCGGTTGGGGCAGAAGAAGAAATGTGGCCGTGAAAACGGCAGAAACAAAGTGCTTCATGACAGTCTCGCTCGCCCCCCGGCCACCGGGCATCGCCGAATAATACTACAGCGAAGACTATTTCAGGAGCGTGTCGGAGCCGTCAGGCCAGCCAGCGCTTGCGGCGCTTGTAGTGCTTGCCTTCGCGGAATGAGCGGCGCCCCTCGCCGCCCGTGCCGAGGTAAAATTCCTTCACATCCTGGTTCTCGCGCAACGCGCTCGCCGCGCCGTCAAGCACGATCCGGCCCGCCTCGAGAATGTAGCCATAGGTGGCGTAGCGCAGGGCCACATTGGTGTTCTGTTCCGCCAGCAGGAAGGAGACGCCCTGCTTCTGGTTGAGTTCCTTGACGATCTCGAAGATTTCCTCGACGAGCTGAGGCGCCAGCCCCATCGACGGCTCATCGAGCAGGATCATGTCGGGACGCGACATCAGCGCCCGGCCGATGGCGCACATCTGCTGCTCACCACCGGATGTGTAGCCCGCCTGGCTGCCGCGGCGCTCGCGCAGGCGCGGAAAATAGTCATAGACCATCTCGAGATCGCGCTTCACGGCGGCCGAACCGTCGCGCCGCGTGTAGGCCCCGGTGAGCAGGTTCTCCTCGATCGACAGGTGGCCGAAGCAATGCCGGCCTTCCATCACCTGGATACAGCCGCGCTTGACCAGATCGTTGGGCGACAGCGCCTCGACCTGTTCGCCCTTGAAATGGATGCTGCCCTTGGTGACGTCGCCGCGCTCCGCGCCGAGCAGGTTGGAGACCGCCTTCAGCGTGGTTGTCTTGCCCGCGCCGTTGGCGCCGAGCAAAGCCACGATGCCGCCCTTGGGCACGGTCAACGACACGCCCTTGAGAACGAGGATCACATGATCGTAGATCACCTCGATATTGTTGACGACGAGAATGGTCTCGGCGGGAGATTCCGTGGCAGAAGTGGTGGTCGCTATCATCGTATCACTCTCTTCCCGGCCCTTTGACAGCCGCCCGTCACCAGCATGGTTTCGCCAAGCCTCCAGATGTCATTCCGAACCCAGTAACCGTTGCGGCCGGAACACGGAGTGCCCCATTCAACCGGAATGGCTCCTGGTTCCCGGCTCTCTGCTGCGCGCCGACCGGAATGACAATCGAATGAGGACGAGTCTCAATGGGCCGGACCGCAGGCAAGAGCCGCCCGCGATCCGGAGTCGTCATGCGCGGCTTATTCGCCGGCGCAGGGCACTTCGCGCTCCGGCCACGGAGCATTCGAGGCAACATATTCATCCGCCGCCGCCTTCAACAGCGGCGCTACGACATCGGTCATCGGCTCGAACCAGTCGGACGCCTTCTTCCAGTCCTTGCCGTCCCACTCAATGATGTAGACCGGCGCGTGGCCGTTGTGGTCCTCGCACGACAGCTTGAACGGGTGCATGAAGTCTTCCATGCCCATCTCTGCGATCCGCGCCTCATCGATGTCGAGCGCCTCCAGGCCCGCGCGCATGTCCTCGGCGGAAATGACCGTCTTGCCGGTCAGCATCTGCGCCGAACGAATGCCCTCGGCGACCAGCATCGCATTGTAGACGCCGCGGTTGTAGAGGTTGTCGGCGAACTTCTCCGGCTCGACCTGGCTGTTTCCAGCGTCGACGACGTACTTCTTGATGTCCTGGATGACACCGTAGTCCTTGCCCACGCCGTTGAAGTTCAGCGTGCGATAGCCCTTGGCGGCTTCGCCGCCGGCGCCCGCGTCGTCGTTGCCGCCCGACCACCACACACCATAGAAGTTCTCCATGTTGTAGCGGATCTTGGTGGCTTCCTTGACGGCGGTGGGGTTCATCGCGCCCCAGCCCCACATGATCATGTAGTCCGGCCGGTCACGGCGCACATTGAGCCATTGCGACGACTGGTTCTGCATTTCCTTGCCCGCCACCGGGTACTGGACCAGCTCAAAACTGTATTTCTTGGCGAGATCCTCCAGCAGCGGGATCGGCTCGCGGCCGTAACCGGCGTCGAGGAAGATGTAGCCGATCTTCTTGCCGCCGAGCTTGTCGAGTCCGCCTTCCCGGCGGCCGATGTCCTTGATGATCGCCGAAGCGCCGTCCCAGTAGGTGTCCGGTGCGTTGAAGATCCAAGGGAAGATCTTGCCTTCCGCCGCCGCCGACAGGCCGTAGGCCATGGACAGCACCGGGATCTTGTCGTTCGACGCCTTCGGAATGACCTGCAGCGTGATGCCGGTGGAATACGGATTGATCACGATCGGGTTCTTGGCCTTCACGGTCTCGTAGCACTCCACGCCCTTTTGCGTGTTGTAGCCCGTCTCGCATTCCTCGACGTCGAGCATCACGCCGCCGACGCCGCCGTCTCGGGCGTTGAGCATGGCGAAATAGTCTTCCATGCCGTTGGCGATCGGAATGCCCGAACCGGCGTAGGGGCCCGTACGGTAGGTGAACAGCGGGATGTAGATCGAGTCGGCCGCCTGCGCGGGTACGGTCGCCAGGATGCCGCCGGCCAACGCCAGCGCGGCCAGGCCCGAGGCCATATAGCTGTGTTTCATATCTTCCTCCCTGTTCCGGCGCCTCACGACGCCGGACGAAAAGCCGTTAGCCGTTGCCCCGGACCGGCTCCCAATGCCCGGCGGCTTGTTCCGGACGCCTTGTGCCGGCGTCCTTTTTGATGAGCCTCAACCGTAGGGGAACGGCCAGACCCGCAGTTTTTCCTTCGCCAGACGCCACAGCCTGGCGAGGCCATGCGGTTCGGCGATCAGGAAGAAGATGATCAATCCTCCGATGATCATCGACGTCAGGTGCTCGACGGTTTCCGCCCCCACCTCAAGGCCCAGTGACGGCAGCACGCTGCGCAACAGAACCGGCAGGACCCAGATGAACGCCGCCCCCATGAACGATCCGATCAGAGAGCCGAGCCCCCCGAGGATGGTCATGAACAGCACCTGGAACGACAACGAGATGGCGAAGGCCGAGGGCTCCGCCGCGCCAAGCCAGAAGAACACCATCATGGCGCCCGCGACCCCGCACAGATACGAGGAAACGGCGAAGGCGGAGAGCTTTGCCGTCAGCGGCCGAACACCGATCAGCTCGGCGGCGATATCCATGTCGCGGATCATCATCCACTCGCGGCCGATACGGCCCCGGATGACATTCGAGACCAGCCAGGTCAGCACAACGACAATGCCCAGCGCGAAGAAATACTGCGTCAGCGGCGCCGCCGCCGCGCCCGTCACGATGGTGCCGAACATTTCCCGCTGCGGCACCTCGATGGCGCCCGAGGCGTTGTAATTGTAAAGCCACGGAATGCGGATGAAGCACCATTCGAGGAAGAACTGCGCCGCCAGCGTGGTCACCGCCAGATACAGCCCCTTGATGCGCAGGCTGGGCAGGCCGAACAGGACGCCGACGGCGGCGGAAAACAGCCCCGAGGCGAGCAGCACCACGATCAGATTGGCCTCTGGAAAGATCGAGGTCAGCTTGTAGGCCGAATACGCCCCCACCCCATGAAGGCGCCCGTTCCCAGCGAAAGCTGGCCGGCATAGCCGGTGAGCACATTGAGGCCGATCGTGGCGAGCGCGAAGACCAGGAACGGAGTCATGATCGAGGTCAGGAAGAAATCGTTGCCCAGGAGCGGCACGACGACGAACGCGACCGCGAAGACGATCGCCAGACCGATGCGGTCCTGACGCAGCGGGAAAAGCGCCTGATCGCTTTCGTATGTGGTCTTGAATTGTCCAGCTTCACGATACAGCATGCCGCGCCCCTATACCCGCTCGATGATGCGTTCGCCGAACAGGCCCTGCGGCCTGAACAGCAGAAACAGAAGGGCGATGATGTAGGCCAGCCAGGATTCGATCCCGCCGCCGACCAGAGGTCCCCAGTAGATTTCGCCGATCTTTTCGCCAAAGCCGATGATCAGGCCTCCGATGATCGCGCCCGGGATCGAGGTGAATCCGCCCAGAATCAAGACCGGCAGCGCCTTGAAGGCGATGATTTCCAGCGCGAACGACACGTCCGAACGCGCGCCCCACATGATGCCGGTCGCCAGCGCGACGATGCCGGCGGCGAACCACACGATGGCCCAGATCTGGTTGAGCGAGATGCCCACCGAAAGCGCCGCCTGGTGGTCGTCAGCCACGGCCCTGAGCGCCCGGCCGATGCGTGTCTTGTTGAAGAACAAAGCCAGCGCGGCGACCATCAGCACCGCGATCACCGCCGCGGCGATGTCGATGTGCTGCAGGATCACCAGCCCGCGCTCGCCCACGTTGAACGCGGTGGAGCCGGTCGGCAGACCGAGCTCCTCGGCGATCATCTGCTTCGGCTCGCCGCCGAAGACGAACTCTCCGAAGCCGACGAGGAAATAGGTCAGCCCGATGGTCGCCATCAGCAGGATGATGTCCGGCTGGTTGACCAGCGGCCGCATCACCACCCGCTCGACCGTATAGGCGAGGATCCCCATCACCCCGATGGTCAGCGCCAGCGCCAGATAGGCGGGCACGCCCTTTTCGTGCAGCCCGACGAGCGTCAGCCCGGCGAACACCACCATGATGCCCTGGGCGAAATTGAAGACGCCGGAGGCCTTGAAGATCAGCACGAACCCGAGCGCGATCAGCGCATAGAGGATTCCGGCGACGAAGCCTTCCCACAGCACCTGCAGCAAAAAGTCCGGCTGCTCCACCATCTGCATGAAGGGATCGATGAAAACGTCGTAAAGCATGAAAACTCAACCCTTCGGGACTGCTAGTGCGGAACGCCGAGATAGGCGTCGATGACGTCCTGATTGGCTTGCACTTCCTGCGGCGTGCCGTCCGCGATCTTCTTGCCGTAATCGAGGACCACCACCCGGTCCGACAGGTCCATCACCACGCCCATGTCGTGCTCGATCAGAGCGATGGTGGTGCCGAACTGGCTGTTCACATCGAGAACGAAGCGGCTCATGTCCTCTTTCTCCTCGAGGTTCATGCCGGCCATCGGTTCGTCAAGCAGCAGAAGCTCCGGCTCCATCGCCAGCGCCCGGCCAAGCTCCACGCGCTTTTGCAGCCCGTATGGCAAGCGGCCGACGGGCACCCGGCGGATGTGCTGGATCTCGAGAAACTCGATGATTTCCTCCACCCGGTGGCGGTGCGCGATTTCCTCGTTGCGCGCCGGGCCGTAGTAGAACAACTGCCACAAAAAGTTACGGTGCATCTGCAAGGTGCGGCCGGACATGATGTTATCCAGCGTCGTCATGCCCTTGAACAGCGCCACGTTCTGGAACGTCCGGGCGATGCCCTGGCTTGCCGCCTCATAGGGCTTCATCTTGCGCCGCTCGCGGCCGCGCCAGGTGATGGTGCCTTCCTGCGGATGATAGAAACCGTTGATGACATTGAGCATCGACGTCTTGCCGGCGCCGTTGGGGCCGATGATGGCGCGCACCTCGCCCTTTTCGATGTTGAACGAGATGTCAGTGATCGCCTTCACGCCGCCGAAGGACAACGAGACATTGTCGACACTCAGAAGCACCTCGCGCTTGGGCACGGCATCCGCGCCTGTCTGGACCGGGTTGACGAACACCGTCATTCCGCCGCCTCCTTGAGAGTGTCGCCACCGGTTGCCGGATAGATCGTCATGTCACGGATCTCCACGTTGGCCTCGATCGATCCGGTGCGGCCATCCTCATACGTCACTTCCGTCACCACGTGCTTCTCCAGCGACCCGTCGTAGAGCGCCTCGATCAGCGGCGCATAGCGCTCGACGATGAAGGTGCGGCGGACCTTCTGCGTCCGGGTGAGTTCGCCGTCGTCCGCGTCCAGTTCCTTGTGCAGCACCAGGAAACGATGGATCTGCGAGCCGGCCATCATCGGCTCGGACGCCAGGTCGCGGTTCACCTGGTCGACGTGGCCCTGGATCATCTCGTAGATCTGCGGGTTGGCGGCCAGTTCCTGGTAGCTGGCGTAGCTGACATTGTTGCGTTCCGCCCAACTGCCTACCGACGTCAGATCGATGTTGATGAACACGCAGACCATGTCGCGGCCGTCACCAAAGGCCACGGCCTCCTTGATGTTGGGGAAGAATTTGAGCTTGTTCTCGATGTATTTCGGCGCGAACAGCGCGCCCGATGTCAGCTTGCCCACGTCCTTCGCCCGGTCGATGATCTTCAGGTGTCCGTAATCGGTGAAGAAGCCCGCGTCGCCCGTGTGAACCCAGCCGTCATCGGTCTTGGTGGACCGGGTCGCCTCGTCGTTCTTGTAATAGGCAACGAAGGTCCCGGGGCTGCGGTAGAGTACCTCGCCACTCTCCGCGATCTTGATTTCCACATCCGGCGCCGGCATGCCGACGGTATCGGCATGGATCTCGCCGTCCGGCTGCATCGTGATGTAGACGCTGGCCTCCGTCTGGCCGTAGAGCTGCTTCAGGTTCAGGCCCAGCGAGCGGTAGAAGCGGAAGATCTCCGGCCCGATCGCCTCACCGGCGGTGTAGCCGACTTTCAGCCGGGTAAAACCCATGCGGTTCTTCAAAGGGCCGTAGACCAGCCACTCGCCCAGCTGGTAGAGGATCCGCTCGCTAAACGCCACGCTTTCGCCATTGAGGATCTTCTCTCCCGAGCGCCGCGCCACGCCCATGAAGTAGTCGAACATCTTCTTCTTGAGCCGGCCGGCGTCCTCCATCCGCACCATGATCAGGGTGAGCAGACCCTCGAACACTCTTGGCGGGGCGAAAAAATATGTCGGCCCGATCTCGCGCCGGTCGTCGAAAACCGTCTCCATGTTTTCGGGGCAGTTGACGCAATAGCCGGCCGTGTAGCTTTGCGCGAGCGAGAACACGTGGTCGCCGATCCAGGCGAGCGGCAGATAGGCGAGTGTTTCCTCCTCCTCGCCGAGCGAATCGAAACGGTTGCCGTTGACCGCGGACAGGATCAGATTGTCGAAGGACAACATCACGCCCTTGGGCCGGCCGGTGGTGCCAGATGTATACAGAATGACCGAGATATCAGACCCCGATGCCTTCTCGACGCCAGCGCGCCATGCCGCTTCGGTGGCGGGATCAGCCGCCATCGCCTCGCGGCCGCGCCGCTGAAGATCTTCGAAACTGTGCAGATGGGTGGGGTCGTAATCGCGCATGCCGCGCGTCTCGTCGTAGATGATCTCGTCGAGAATCGGCAGTTGATCGGCGATCGACAGCAGCTTGTCGGCCTGCTCCTGGTCCTCGACCACCGCGAAACGCGCCTCGGCGTGCTCCAGCACGTAGGCCATTTCCTCAGCCACCGAGTCCGCGTAGACCGGCACTGGAACGGCGCCCAGCGCCTGCACGGCCACCATCGACCAGTAAAGCCTTGGCCGGTTGGCGCCGATGATCGCGACCTTGTCGCCCCACGTCAGACCCAGCGCCGCCAGCCCTATCGAGGCCGTCTTCACTTCCTCCAGCACATCCGCCCAGGTCCAGACCTGCCAGATCCCGAGGTCCTTCTCGCGAATGGCCGGGCGTTCGCCTCGAGTTTGCGCGTTGTGCAGCAGCAGCTTGGGAAATGTGTCGCCGCCTATAGCGCCACGTGTGGCTGCGGTTGGGGCCGCTTCCGCCATGCGTTTCCTCACCATGATCCCCGCGGAAGGTTTTTATCCGGGTGCGGGTTTTTGTTTCTTAGTTTGTTATGGTGAAACTAAATCCGACCGGGCGACCAATATCAAGCCCGTCGAAGTTTCATTTCGCAAATTTATCGGCGTCCGAACACAGGAACGTCGTACCGCACTGCGATATCGCAGTGCGGCATTACTTCTTTTCGACAAAACAATAAGAAAGGTCCACAACGGCAATTCCGCATGCGACTGTCCCGCAGTGCGGAATACACCGCGAAAGGAGCGCCGCGCAGACACACGCCGACGCCGCGCTCGGGCTAGAAATGCCGGTGATCGCGACGGTCTATTCCGCCGCCTCGCGGACCCCGGATGCCGTGCGGAAGGCCTGCAGCAAGGCCGCCCGGTCCGACGCACTGCGCTTGACCGCCTGCTCGCGCACATGGCCGTAACCGCGGATACGCGCCGGCCAGGCCGCGAGCAGGGCCGCTTCTTTCCTGTTGCCGGCGTTCAGCGCTCCGGCGATCTCGTCGACCACGGCCATGTAATCCGCCATCAGAGCCTTCTCCATGCGCCGTTCCCCGGTGCGCGCGAAGGGATCCGCCCATGAGCCCCGCAGGCCGCGGCACGCGGCGAGCCAGCCAAACGCCCGCATCATCCACGGCCCGAAAACCTGCTTCTTCAGCTTGCCGGTCTCCGGATCCCGCTTGGCCATGATCGGTGGCGCGAGATGGAACTCGAGTTTCTTCCAATCCTCGAACTGGGTTTTCAGTTGACGCTGGAACGAGCCGTCGCTGAACAGGCGCGCGACCTCATACTCGTCCTTGATGGCCATCAGCTTGAACAGATTGCGCGCCACGGTCTCCGCCAGCTCTGTCGAACCCGGCGCGACACGTTCTTCCGCCGCGCGCACCAGGGCGACCCGGCTCGAGAAATCCTGCGCATAGGATGCGTTCTGGTAGTCGACGAGGAACGCCGTGCGGCGCGCGATCACTTCTTCGAGGCTTTCGCTCGGCCGGCGATGCTCAAGATCCGCCGCGGACACGGCGCGCCCCGCCTCGACGCTGTCCGGATTGGCGGCCGCCTTGCGGCCCCAGCGGAACGCATCGCGATTCATGGCGACCGCCACGCCGTTGAGCTCGATCGCCTGTTCGATGGTCTCGGCGGCGAGCGGCACGGCGCCCAACTGCCAGGCGTAGCCCAGCATGAACATGTTGGCGGCGATGCTGTCGCCCATCAGGCCGGTGGCGATCTTCGTCGCCTCGATGAACCGGCTGCGCCCCACGCGCCCGCGCGCCTCGATCTCCTTGATCAGCCGGCGGGACGGCAGCGTGAAATCGGCGTCGCGGGTGAAGTCGCCGGGATAGGTCTCATGCGTGTTGACGACGATGGTCGAGCGCATCGGATCGGCCGCCGCCAGCACCTTGGCCGAACCCGCAACCACCATGTCGCAGCCAAGCACCAGATCCGCGGCACCTGCCGCGATGCGGATGCTGGAGATATCCTCCGGCCGCTCGGCGATGCGGATATGGCTGGTCACGGCACCGCCCTTCTGGGCGAGCCCCGCCATGTCGATGATGCCGATACCCTTGCCTTCCAGATGCGCCGCCATACCCAGCACCGCACCGATGGTCACCACGCCCGTGCCGCCGACGCCTGTCAGCAGGATGTTGTAGACGCCATCGAGTTCCGGCAACTCCGGCGCCACCAGCCCGGAAACGTCCGCGCCCTCGCCGACGCCCGCCGATTTTTTCAAAGTGCCGCCGTGCACCGTGACGAAGCTCGGGCAGAAGCCGTTGAGGCAGGAGAAATCCTTGTTGCAGCTCGACTGGTCGATCTGCCGCTTGCGGCCGAACTCCGTCTCCATCGGCTGGATCGCGACGCAGTTGGACTGCACGCCGCAATCGCCGCAGCCCTCGCAGACCTGTTCGTTGATGACCACCCGCTTGTCGGGATCGGGGAATGTGCCCCGTTTGCGCCGGCGGCGTTTCTCCGCGGCGCAGGTCTGGTCGTAGATCAGCACCGAGAGCCCGGGAACTTTCGCCAGTTCCTTCTCCACCGGGATCAGCTCGCTGCGGTGATGGATCGTCGTGCCCTCGGGCCAGACCGTCCCGGCGGCATATTTGTCCGGCTCATCGGAGACGATCACCACCCGATTGGCGCCTTCGGCGGCGACCTGGGCTGCGATCTGCGGCACGGACAGACCGCCGTCATGGGCCTGGCCGCCGGTCATCGCCACGGCGTCGTTGAACAGGATCTTGTAGGTGACGTTGACCTTCGAGGCGGCGGCGGCGCGCACCGCCAGATATCCGGAGTGATTGTAGGTGCCGTCGCCGAGGTTCTGAAACACGTGATCGCGCGTGGAGAACGGCGCCTCGCCGACCCAGTTGGCGCCCTCGCCGCCCATCTGGGTGTAGCCCTCGGTGTTGCGGTCCATGAACTGCGCCATGTAGTGGCAGCCGATCCCGGCGTAAGCGCGCGATCCTTCCGGGATCACCGTCGAGGAATTGTGCGGACACCCGGCGCAGAAATAGGGCGAGCGTATCGCCACGTCCTCTGTCGCGCGCAACGTGGCTTGCGCCTCGCGCAGCGCCCCGATGCGGCCCTGCAACGCCTCGTTGGGGGCGAATTGCGTGACCCGCTCGCCGATCGCCACCGCGATGTCGTTGGCGTCCAGCGCGCCCTTGGAGGGGAACAGCCATTGGCCCTCCTCATCGCGCTTGCCGACGATCACCGGCGCATTCGCGGTCCGATACAGGATCTCGCGGGCCTGGCTCTCGATCAGCGAGCGCTTTTCCTCCACCACGATGATCAGATCGAGCCCTTGCGCGAACCGCTTGAAACCCTGCGGCTCCAGAGGCCAGGAACAGCCGATCTTGTAGAGGCGCAACCCGAGATCCGCCGCCTTGACCTCGTCGATGCCGAGGCTGTCGAGCGCCTGCTGCACATCGAGCCAGCTCTTGCCGGTCGAGGCGATGCCGACGCGCGCATTGCGGCCTCCCGTATGCACAAGCTGGTCCAGCGCGTTCGCCGCCAGATAGGCCATGGCGGCGGGCAGCTTGAGCTCGTGCAGCCGCGCTTCCTGTGTCAGCGGATGATCGCTGACCCGAATATGCGGGCCGCCTTCGGGAAAGGCGAAGTCCGGCAGCACCGGCATGACGCGATTGAGCGAGCCGTCGATCGAGGCGGTCGACTCGACGTTATCCTTGACGCACTTGAGCCCGGCCCAGATGCCGGCATAGCGCGACAGCGCCCAGCCGTGCAGGCCGAAATCGAGCATCTCCTGCACGCCGGCTGGATTGAGCACCGGCATCATCGCATCGACAAAGGCGAATTCCGACTGATGCGCGGTGGTCGAGCTCTCGCAGGTATGATCATCGCCCATCAAGGCCAGCACCCCGCCGTGCGGGGAGGTTCCCGCCAGATTGGCGTGCCGGAACGCATCGCCCGAGCGGTCGACGCCCGGCCCCTTGCCGTACCAGATGCCGAACACGCCATCCACCCGGCCCTCGCCGCGCATCGCCACCTGCTGGGTGCCCCACAGCGCGGTGGCCGCAAGGTCTTCGTTGATCGCCGGCTGGAAGTGGATGTCGGCCGGCTCGAGCACGCCCCTGGCGCGCGCGAACTGCTGATCGAGACCGCCCAGCGGAGAGCCGCGATAGCCGGTGACATAGCCGCCCGTATTCAGCCCCGCCGCCTGATCGCGCGCCTTCTGCATCAACGTCAGACGCACCAGCGCCTGCGTTCCGGACACGAAAACCCGATCGGTGGCGAGGTCGAATTTATCATCAAGGCGAACGGGCTTCAGCGGCATTGGTCCTCCAGCGGGGTCCAGAGCCGGACCCGATGTTGCGTGAAAAGCGGCCGGCACAGGCCAATCGGCGCCGCCACATGATGGTGCACCAGCTTGGCGAGGCCACGGCACCGGGTCAATGGCTTTATGCCGCGGTGTTTTTTTGCCCGCAGGGAGCGTCCGTGGAACCACTGGCGGTTCCCGCCGTTGTCTGAATGTCACTGGACAGTCTGGGAGCGTTCCGGGCTAAGGTATTTCGGCCCGCAGCACGTGGGCATTTTGGGGGAACTGACATGCGACTGAGAGTTCAAGCGCCGACACAACTTGTGTTCATAATCTCACTGGTTCTGGCCGTGATCGGCATTCTCGCCGCCGTCACGACCGTGATCGTCCTGCCGATCGCACCGTTCTGGTGGGTCGCCGTCGCCTACGTCATCCTGGCGCTCGGCTGCACGATCCGCGGATTGTAGAACGCCCGCACTTGCGGCAGCCGCGCGGCTCTTGTTGCCCGCGCGGCTGCCGTCACGGCGCCTACCCGTAGATCACGCCCGGCAGCCACGTCGCCAGGTGCGGTGCGAACCACAGCAGCAGCAGCACAAGCAGCTGAATGCCCACAAACGGCACGATGCCGCGATAGATGTCGCTGGTGCGCACGCTGTCGGGTGCGAAATTGCCAGCGTCCAGCTGCGCTCTGCGATAGGCGTTGGATAGCTGATCCCTGAGGATCACCAACACGATTGATGGCGGAATGATCTGCCCTAGGGTTCCCGAGGCAGCGATCACTCCGCTGGCAAGCCTCGGGCTATAGCCATGCTTAAGCGTGGTCGGAAGCGACATCAGCCCCATGGTCATCGCCGTCACCCCCGACAATCCCGGTGGAGGCCGCCAGGAGAGCACCGACGACTGTCACCGAGATCGCCAACCCGACGCCAAGTCGCGCGCCTTCTACATCAAGGTCAGACGCACCAGATCCTGCGTTCCGGACACGAAAACCCGATCGGTATCCAGGTCGTATTTGTCCGTGAGCTGAACGTTCGTCAACGCCATTGCGCGTCTCTCCCAAACCGCAATCGAAAGTGTATTCCTCCACCGAATCCGCATCTTAACCCCTTCACGGCGGCAGTCGACAAGGACCGGACAACAAACTCTTGATTCGGTAAGCAGCATACCGCCGCCAAGGCCGATGAACGAGCTGCCAGTTATCCGCGATATCGCCCGTCGGGTCTTCGGCCACGCAATCTTGCGTGGCAACACATGCGGCAGAACGGCGTAGGTCTATGGCAATCCTCGGAACTATATCGTACCTATTGATCCATGAAGACCAATGCTCCCGAGGCGTTCAAATTGTCGTTCAAGGACCGGAAGGCCTCTATACAATTCGCTTCAGGCCTATTGAGGACCGGGACGGTATCGCTGACGTTGTCATCAGCGGAATACATATGCAATGGCCGGTTGAGATCATTTACCGAGAGGGAAATGGCGAACTCGTGTTGGCCGGAATGACGACTGGCACCGGGGCCGTTTGGCAGGATCAATTCTGGTTTGAACTTCGGCCTCAAAGCGTTCCACCAATAATCCGGTACTGGGGCAACCGTGTCATATGGCGTGAAGATCGCGCTTAATTCATTCCTACCCGTAGATCACGCCCGGCAGCCACGTCGCCAGGCGTGGTGCGAACCACAGCAGCAGCAGCACAAGCAGCTGAATGCCCACAAACGGCACGATGCCGCGATAGATGTCGCTGGTGCGCACGCTGTCGGGCGCCACGCCGCGCAGGTAGAACAGCGCGAAGCCGAAGGGTGGCGTCAGGAACGACGTCTGCAGGTTCACCGCCATCATCACCGCCAGCCACACAGGGCTCATCAGCGTGCCGTCCGGCATCGGCATCTTGAGCAGAACCGGTGCGACCAGCGGCACGACGACGAAAGTGATCTCGAGGAAATCGAGAAAAAAACCCAGCACGAACATCGCCGCCATCACCGCGAGCACGGCGCCCAGGGTGCCACCGGGAAGATCCGACAGCATCGCGTGCACCAGTTCCTCGCCGCCAAGATCGCGGAACACCAAGGAGAAGATGCTCGCGCCGATCACAATCGCGAAGATCATCGCCGTGATCCGCGCCGTGGCGTGGACCACCGGCGCCAGCACATCGGCACGCCAGACGCGCCGCAAGGCCACGAAAAGCCCCCAGGCGATGACAGCGCACAACACCACTGCCATGACAATGCCGCCCATGTCGGCGAAGGGGATGGCGTCGCGCGCGACCCGCAGATCCATCAGCGTCGTCAGCGCCAGCAGGCAGACGGCCGCAAGCCCGGAAAGCACCACGGGCATCGTCGACCACAGCGATCGCGCCGTCCCGTCGCTGCGCAGGGACGCCAGCAACAAGGCGCCGACCGCACCGACGGAGGCCGCCTCGGTGGGCGTCGCGATGCCTCCGAGGATCGAGCCGAGCACCGCGACGATCAGCATAACGGGCGGCACGAGCGAGCGAGCGGCGCGACCCGCGCCAAATGACACCACCCGCGGCAAGGCCGGCGCATCCTGCGGCCGCAGGACTGCGACTGTGGCGAGATAGGCGATGTAGAGGCACACGAGCAACAGTCCCGGGATCAGAGCGGCGGCGAAGAGATCTCCCACCGACACGCTGTCGGGCGCGAAATTGCCTGCGTCCAGCTGCGCCCTGCGATAGGCATTGGACAGCTGATCCCCGAGGATCACCAGCACGATCGACGGCGGAATGATCTGCCCCAAAGTTCCCGATGCCGCGATCGCTCCGCTGGCAAGCCGCGGGCTGTAGCCGTGCTTGAGCATGGTCGGCAGCGACATCAATCCCATGGTCACCACCGTCGCGCCAACGATCCCGGTGGAGGCGGCGAGCAGCGCGCCGACGAGTGTCACGGAGATCGCCAGCCCGCCGCGGCGCCCCCCGAACAGCCCCGCCATCGCCTCCAGCAGATCCTCGGCAACCTTGGAGCGTTCCAGCATCACGCCCATGAAGACGAACAGGGGGACGGCGATGAGCACCTCATTGGTCATCACCCCGAAGATGCGCGACGGCAGCGCGCCGAGCGAGAGCTGGGCGCCGAAGAGCCATCCGATCAGCGCGAAGGCCAGCGCCGTGCCGGCCAGTGTGAAGGCCACCGGAAAGCCCGCCATCAGCGCCGCGCACAGGACCGCGAACATCGCGATGTCGAGACTGGTAAGGATCAGATCCATGGCGATCACCGGAGACCCTTGCGGGAAGGATCGGTGAAGCGCTCAAGCGCCAGCGGGTCACCGCGGAGGGCCAAAACGGCCCGCACGGCCAGCGCCAACCCCTGCAGCGCCATCAGCACCGCAAAAACCGGGATCACCGTCTTCAGCAGAAAGACCCCTGGATGCCGGACGTCTCGCGCGAGCCTTCCAGAACGCTCCAGGAGCGCGCCACATAGGGCACCGAGACCACGAGGATCACCGCGCACATGGGCAGCAGAAAAATCAGCGCTCCCAGAACGTCGACCAGCGCGCGGACGCGGGCGCCCGCCTCACGGTGAAAGATGTCGACACGGACGTGGGCGTCCACCGCAAGGGCATAGGCACCCGCGAGCATGAGGGTCGCGCCATGCAGATAAAGGACGCTTTCCTGCATGCAGATCGAGCCCAGCCCGAAGACGTAGCGCAGCAGCACGACCGCGAACTGGACGAGCACCATGCCCAGCACGCACCACGCCACCGTCCTGCCGACGGCGATGCTCAGCCTGTCGATGCATTCGGCCAATCCGCGCATTCAAGCCTCATGGTTGCGGGCCACTGCGTGCCTCAAATGGAAACGGCGCCTGACGGGATCCGCCAGGCGCCGCCTGTTTCATATCATGCGTGAGCGGATCAGAAGCTCAGCGACACGTCGCGATGCCCGGAACTGCAGCTTGCGACGTAAAGCGCCTGCTCGCGCGGCAGCACCGGCAAGCTGCGCAAGCCGATGGTGTCGCGGATCGCGGCGTCATAGGCCTCCAGGTCCGGCAACAAGGACGTCTGCGCCTGACGCCGCCAGGCGAGATCGGCCCGCAGCACGTTCAACGCTTCCCGAGTTCCGCCCGAGCCTTTTCGGGATCCGGCGTCTTGGAGCGCATGGCCTTGCGAACCTCGTTGATGACCTTGCGGACATCGCCCGCGCCCTCGACATCACCGACGAGTCCGCGCACGCGTTCCGTCTCCTCGACGAAGGCGGCTGCATCCAGGCTCGAAAGCTTGGTCTGCAGGCCTGTGATCTCGGCCTCCAGCGTGGCCAGCTTGTCCGCGTCGCGGATCACTGCAAGCACTTCCTGCAACGGCTCGAACGCATCATCGGTCGCCCGGCGATACACAATCCGCGCCTTGTCCTCTGCCTGCTGAATCTTGGCGAAGGCCTTGTGGCGGGCGTCCCAGTCGTCGGGGATCTGCGCGATCAGCGCATCGTGCTTTTCGGTCAGATCCGCGATCCGTTCCTCGGCGCGCTCGCCGCGGCTTTCGGAATAGATCCCACCCGGACCCGACCGGTTGACGATCACCTGAAGCTCCTCGATGCGTTCCTCTATCCGCAGGGCGTCACGCTCCAGTGCACGCACCAGACCATGCAGCGGCCGATAGGCCGGCGCCGCCTGCTCCACCGCACGGGCGTTTGCCTGGATCTCCTCCATCAGCGGCATGACCTTGGCGGCATCCTCGAAGCTCGCCGCCAGGTCCTTGCGCAGATCCGCCGGCAGGATCGACAGATCCAGCCGTGACACGGTATCGATCGCGTTGGATATTGCGGCGCCGTTTTTCGCGAACTGATCGGCCGAGTAGCTCTCCAGGCAGTACTGCAGTCGCGGGTTCTTCGGCGGCGGCGCCGTCTCGGAAAGCAGCGACACCCGGTTGGGCAGGTAGTTCACCAGCGCGGGATTGAGACCGACAACGCACAGTGCGATCAACTGCAAGCAGATGAAGGCGATGACGCCCTTGTAGATGTCGATCGTGCGCACGATTTTCGGCGCCACACCACGCAGGTAGAACAGCGCAAAGCCGAAGGGCGGCGTCAGGAACGACGTCTGGATATTCAGACCGATCATCACGCCCAGCCACACGGCGGTGACATTGGCGCCCGGATCCGCCAGCAGGATCGGCGCCACGATCGGCACCACCACCACGGCAATCTCGATGAAATCGAGGAAGAAGCCCAGAACGAAGATCACCAGCATGACGATCGTGAACTGCATCCAGAAGCCGCCGGGAAGCGACAGCAGGAAGTCCTTCACCAGCTCCTCGCCGCCGAACGCACGGAAGGCCGACGTCAGCATGGCCGCGCCGATCAGGATGATGAACACCAGCGACGAGGTCTTGGCGGTCTCCACCATGACACCGCGCAGCGTGTCCTCGAACTTCAGTGTCCGCCAGCCGCTCCAGACCAGCGCGATCAGCAACATCGATACGGCGATCCCCGCGAGGATCGCCATGGTGACGTCTTCGGACGTATTGATGCGTTTGATGTTGACGGAATGGAAGCTCAGCACCACCGCAATGGTGAGCAACGCCAGGATGGCTATCATCGCCGGCCGGTAAGCGCCCGGCGTGCCTTCGCGCAGGCGATACCCCGCCATGATCATGGCGCCCGCGGCGCCGATCGCACCGGCCTGATTGACCGTGGCGATGCCCATCACGATCGAGCCCAGCACCAGGAAAATCAGGGCCAGCGGCGGGACGAGGGTGACGACCACCTTGATCAGAAAGTTGCGGTCCAGTTTTTCGGTCTGCTTGACCGCCGGCGCGGAGCTCGGCTTCAGAATCGCGAACCCGAGAATGAACAGCATGTAAAGGGCAACGAGCAGCAGGCCCGGAATGAACGCCCCGAGAAACATTTCGCCGGCGCTGGTCGAGGTCACCGCGAAATCCGACGGCATCGAGATTTCGCCGGTCGAGGCCTTGTACAGCGTCTGGCGCAGTGTGCCGGCCTGATCGACGGCGCTGGCCAACTGGTCGGCGAGAATGATCAGCACGATGGACGGCGGAATGATCTGCCCCAATGTGCCCGAGGCGGCAATCGTGCCCGTGGCCAACGGCACGGAATAGTTTGACCGCAGCATGGCGGGCAGCGAGATCAGGCCCATGGCCACGACCGTGGCCCCGACGATGCCGGTGGTTGCCGCGAGCAGCGCGCCGACGAAGACCACCGAGATGCCAAGTCCGCCCGGTACGGGTCCGAACAGCTGCGCCATGGTGACGAGCAGATCCTCGGCGATCTTGGACCGCTGAAGCATGATGCCCATGAAGACGAACAGCGGAATGGCGATCAGCGTATCGCGCTCGGCTTCCCAATAGATGCCGCGGAAGTTCGTGACACCGGCCGACAGCCACTGGCTGGGCCCGCCCTGGGCAAAATAGGCATCGATGCTGCCGGAGAACAGGTAGCCCGAGCCCGCGGCGAGCGCGATGGTGACGATGGCCGCGCCGGGAAGCGCGAAGGCAACGGGAAAGCCCGAGCCAAGGGCCGTCGCCATCAACACGACGAGGAGGGCGAGAAAAAAGAGTTCCATGGAGATGTGTCTCGTTTCGGCCTATTGCACGGCGTGGACGTCGTGGTCGCGACCGCCCGGCTCATCGCGGATATCGGCAACCGCATCGAGGAAATAGCTGACGAACTGGATCATCATGGAGATTGCGAAGATCCCCAGGAAGCCGGCCATCAGATATTTGACATAAAGGCCGAAGCCGGCCTGCGTCGTCTCGAAGGACAGCAACGGCGAATTGATGATGTTCGATTTTCCGCCCATGCCGACGACCAGGATGACCCAGCACAGGGCAACGCCGAAAACGATCGACCCGAAGGCATTGACCTTGCCTTTGGTCCGTCTGTGGAACCCGGCGTAGAACACGTCAACGCGCACATGCCCTCCTCCAGCAGCGTATAGGCGCTGGCGAACAGGAACAGCGCGGCGTACCAGAAGCGCACCAGATCCGCCATGAAGGCCTGCTCGTAGGAGAAGATGAAGCGGCCAAGCACGATCAGCAGTTCTGCCCCCACGACCAGCAGCGCCAGCCAGGGAAAGCCGAGCGTGCGGGTGACGGCGGCAAGCCCGATGGACAATGCGATCAGCGGCATGTGAATGTAGGTTCCGCGCCAATGCGAACGACCGAGGTCCCCCGCGATGGCGTGGCCAACAAGCCCGTCCAGCAGGCCTTCGACGCGCAGGAAGGAAATCACCATATCGGCCAGGCCGACCAGCAGCACGGCCCAGAAGGCGGCCCGGATCAGAAAGGCATTGATGTCGGAGATGCGTTGGCTGTCCTGCCGCAATGTCACGCCGCGATGCGTGAAGACGTAGAACATGGCGAGCCCCGCTCCGGCACCGTAGAGCGCGAGTTGCACCCACGACAACAGCGGCGCGCCGCCGTTCAACACGGGGGCCACTCCGGGGAGATCCTGCCAGTAGTTGAGATAATTATTGATCAGGAAGACGGCCAGGACCGCCAACACCGTCCAACCGAACAGACGAACTATCATTGTCTTCGCATCCGACCCGGCGGGTGAACGCGTCCAGAGCATGCCGGTCGCAGGAACGATGACCCGGCGCGAGAGGCCGGGTCTTGTGCAGGCGGAGCGCGGTCCTTGTTTTTTCGGACCTTGCCGCTGATCACTTCCGTGCGTGCCTCGAACCTAAACCCCTTTTGGCAGGGTCCCCTCGAAAGGTTCGGAGCCTTCGGATTCCACCGGACTGCCGTACTCTGCAAGGCGGATCGTTGCCTATCGCCAGCAGACAGGTCCGGACGAACCCTCAACCTTCAAATTGGATGCGTGTCCCGCAATCAGTACTCATCATGTGAACGGGACGGAGCCTGTGGCTCCGTCCCGTCATTCGTTTGAGAAGCAATCAGACCGTGATGCCGAGCACCCGGTTGCGCTGCTCGGTATAGCCGGTGTCAGCCAGCAGCATCCAGCGGCCGATTTCCGAACGGGACTTGGCAAAGCTCTCGTGGGTCCGCTTGGCCAGATCGCTGTGTGCGACAACTTCTTCGAACACCGATTCCGACGCTTCACCGAAGCTGTCGTAAATCTCGTCGGAGAACTTCTTCAGTTCCACGCCGTGCTCGTTGATCAGCTTGTCGAGATAAATACCATTGTTGGCATTGGTCTCGGCCATCTGCACGGCGTTTTCTTCCATGCAGGCTGCCTTGATGATCTGCTGATCGGTCTTCGACAGCTTCATCAGCCAGGACTTGTTGCAGCCGAACGCGAGCTGCGAGCCCGGCTCATGCATGCCCGGATAGTAGTAGTACTTCGCGGCTTCGTAGAACTTCATGAAGTAGTCGTTCCACGGACCGACCCACTCGGTGGCGTCGATGGCGCCAGAGACGAGATTTTCGTAGATCTGGCCGCCCGGCAAGGACACCGGAGACGCGCCCAGCTTGGCCATGACGTCGCCGCCGAGCCCCGGAATACGCATCTTCAGACCCTTGAGGTCGTCAGCCGTTTCGATTTCCTTGTTGAACCAGCCGCCCATCTGCACGCCGGTGTTGCCGGCCGCGAAGTTCTGCAGCCCAAAGCCGTCAGCCAGTTCGTCCCACAGCTCCTGACCGCCGCCGAACTTGATCCACGCATCCATCTCGGCGTAGGTCAGGCCGAACGGAACAGACGTGAAATAGGCCCAGGCCGGGTGCTTGCCCTTCCAGTAGTAGTCGGCGCCGATGTATGCCTGAGCGTTGCCCGAAGCGACTTCATCGAAGCTGTCGAATGCGCCAACACGCTCGCCCGCGGCGAAATACTGGACGTTCAGACGGCCCTCGGTCAGTTCGCCAATCCGCGCCGCGAGACGCTGGGCGCTGATGCCGAGACCGGGGAAATCGCGCGGCCAGGTCGACACGATGACCATGTCGGTGGTCGACTGGGCGATGGCCGGCGCGGCAAGCGCGCCCGTGGCGGCAACCGCACCTGCGCCGATGCCTGCATTTTTCAGAAAAGAACGACGATCCATGAATGCTTCCTCCCGAAAGTGTACACATTGAACTCAAGCTCGAAGGTGACCAGCTCCCTTCCGATCACCCTGCAAGACTCCTTTTCCAGAGTCGTGGATCTGATATAAAGCGCATGTATCCGCGGCTTACAAGTGAAACCCGTTCACCGTGGACAAAAGTTTGTACCACTTGGAAAATCCGGCCATGCGCCCGCCTCCCAGCGCGCGCGCTGGCCAATGACCCGGAAATCCCCCGGCCGCCGCCCAGGCCCATGGCCCCGCAAGCGGCCGCGAGAGACAGGAAGCCACATGCCCACACCGCTCGTTCTCGTCAGTGCCGATGTCCGGGAAACGGATGGCTACGAATGGCACGCGGCCCCGTCCACCTACCTTTTGGCGGTCCTGAAAGGGTCCGAGGCGATTCCGGTGATTCTCCCCTCGCTGGGGCCGGAGATCCCGCTCGACGACATTCTCGATCGCGTGGACGGGGTGCTGCTGACCGGCGCGCGCTCCAACGTCAATCCCGAGCTCTACGGCGAGGTCGCGACGGAGGAGAACGGCCCCTACGACCCCAAGCGCGACGCGACCACTCTGCCGCTCATCCGCCGCACGATCGAACGCGGCGTGCCCTTGCTGGCGATCTGTCGCGGCATGCAGGAACTCAACGTGGCGCTGGGCGGAACGCTCGTGACCGAGATCCAGACACTGCCGGGCAAGCGCGACCACCGCGCGCCGCCCTCCGACAATCAGGCAACCCGGTTCGGGCTGGCGCACACGATCACGCCGGAACCGGGAAGCTGCATCGCTGCGATTCTCGGCACCGGGCCCGTGCATGTGAACTCGCTGCATCGCCAGGCGGTCGGCACGCTGGGGCAGGCCCTGACCGTGGACGCCCTGGCCGAGGACGGCACGGTGGAGGCCATGCGCCCAACCGGCGCCAAGGGCTTTGCCCTGGCCACTCAATGGCACCCGGAATATTGGATCGCCAGCGACGACACCTCGCAGAAACTATTCAGGGCATTCGGCGACGCCATGCGCGAGCGCATGAACGCGCGTGAACGAAGCGAGGCCGCAGAATAGATCTCCCCGCGTCTCCAGGACAAGGCATGACGCCTTGCCCTGGCCTGGCCGCTTGCGTCAGGTGAGGGTCTCCTTGAAGAACGCCACCGTGCGTTGCCAGGCGAGATCGGCGGCGGCCTTGTCGTAGCGCGCGGCGTTGGTGTCGTTGTTGAAGGCATGGTTCACACCCTCGTAGACGTGGATCGTCGCCTGCTTGCCCTCGGCTTTCAGCGCCGCCTCGTAGTCCGCGATGCCGGCGTTGATGCGCTCGTCAAGCCCGGCGTAATGCAGCAGCAGCGGCGCGTTGATCCACGCCACCTGCGAGGCATCGGGCTGGCGGCCGTAATAGGCGACACCCGCATCCAGTTCGGGCACGCGAACCGCGAGCTGGTTCACCATGCCGCCGCCCCAACAGAAACCCACAGCGCCCACCTTGCCCGTGCTCTGCGGATGGTCTTCGAGCGCCGGCACGGCCGCGGCGAGTTGCGCCGTGGCGGCTTCCCCGTCCAACGCCCGGATCATGTCGCGCGCCTTGTCCGAATCCTCCGGCGTGCCGCCCAGCGGCGACAGGATATCGGGGGCCAGAACGAGAAAGCCCTCAACCGCCAGCCGCCGCGCCACGTCCTTCATATGCGGATTGAGCCCTCGGTTCTCGTGAATGACGACGATGGCCGGCAGTTTCCCGTCGCCCTTCGGTCGCGCCAGATAGCCGGAAACGGTGACTCCTTCGGCCTCGTATTCCAGCGTGCCGATGTCGAGCCGCGCGTCATCTTCGGCCACCATCGCCGCGCGCGCGTAGTCGTTCTGCAGCAGCGGCAGCAAAGCTGCCGCTGCTGCAGTGCTGCCGGCGATCCGGCTCAGCCGGTCCATGAACGCCCGCCGGCTCATCGTGCCATGGGTGAACCGGTCGTAAAGATTGATTACGTCCTGAGAAATCGGCATGACAGTCTCCCGTGTCGCTATCGCATGAACACCCGCCCGCCCCCGCGGCCAAGGCAAGACGGATTGTTCTCGCGGCCAGCCTCCGCTAGCGTATTTTCACAAACAAGATGCCGCGCCTGACGGTGTGCGCACAGCCTCCGATCGATCACAACTGCGGGATCGACGAGCACTCGAGAGAGCCGACATGAGCGATCACCAACACAACGATCACGAGAATCACCACCACGCGCACGGGCACTCCCATGATCACGATCATTCGGAGCTCTCTGAGACGGAGTTGCGGGTACGCGCGCTGGAATCGATTCTGGTCGAGAAGGGCTATGTCGATCCGGCCGCGCTCGACGCGTTGATCGAGACCTACGAGACCCGCGTCGGCCCGCGCAACGGCGCGCATGTGGTGGCCAAGGCGTGGAGCGACCCGGCGTTCCGCGACTGGCTGCTCAGGGATGCGACGGCGGCGATTCATTCGCTCGGTTATATCGGCCGGCAGGGCGAACACATGGTGGCCCTGGAAAACACCCCGCAGCTGCACAACGTGGTCGTCTGCACCCTGTGCTCCTGCTACCCGTGGCCGGTGCTGGGTCTGCCGCCGGTGTGGTACAAATCCGCGCCCTACCGCTCGCGGGTCGTGCGCGATCCGCGCGGCGTTCTCGCCGAATTCGGCACCACTCTGCCGGAGACGACCGGCATCCGGGTTTGGGATTCAACCGCCGAGGTGCGCTATCTGGTGATTCCCATGCGGCCCGAAGGCACCGAGGGATGGAACGAGGAGCGGCTCGCCGCCCTGGTCAACCGCGACAGCATGATCGGAACGACCTTGGCGACATCGCCCAACGAGCTCGCCGCTGCGGGAGATCCGTCATGAACGGCGCGCAGGACATGGGCGGCCAGATGGGGTTCGGACCCGTGGCGCCCGAAGCGGATGAGCCGCTGTTTCACGCCGCCTGGGAGCGGCGCGTTCTGGCGCTGACGCTTGCCATGGGCGCCACAGGCCAATGGAACATCGACGCCTCGCGCCATGCGCGCGAAAGCATCCCGCCAGCCGACTATCTGTCGAAGAGCTACTACGAGATCTGGCTCGCGGGGATGGAAAAACTGCTGGCCGAACGCGATCTGGTGTCACCTGAGGAGCTCGACGCGGGCAAGGCGCTGACGCCTCCGCGCGAACTGTCTCGAATCCTCAAAGCCGAGGACGTCGCGGCCACGCTCGCCAAGGGCGGTCCGGCGGATCGTCCGGTGGACAGGGAGGCGCTGTTTGGCCCCGGCGACGCGGTCCGCACCAGGATCATGCATCCGGTCGGCCACACCCGTCTGCCGCGCTACGCGCGCGGCGCCCCCGGCGTCATTGAGCGCGTGCACGGCGCGCATGTCTTTCCCGACACCAACGCCCATGGCCTGGGCGAGAATCCCCAATGGCTCTATTCGGTCGCCTTCAAGGGCACAGACATCTGGGGTCCGGACAGCGATCCCGGCCTCAGCCTGCGCCTCGATTTGTGGGAGCCCTATCTTGAACGTACTTGACCGCACCGCCCTCGAAGCGATCCCATCGATCCCGCGCGACGCGGATGGCCCGGTGTTCGCCGAACCCTGGCAGGCCAAGGCCTTCGCTATGGCGCTACGCCTGCACGAGCAGGGCGTCTTCACCTGGAGCGAGTGGGCCGAGACCCTGTCCGCGACCATCGCGCACGCGCAAGCCGGCGGCGATCCCGACGCCGGCAACACCTACTATCTGCACTGGCTGAAGGCGCTGGAAACCATCGTCACGGCCAAGGGCGTCAGCGACCCCGCCACCCTTGAGGATCGCCGCAACGCCTGGGACCGTGCCGCCAAGGCCACCCCGCACGGACAACCGATCGAACTCGGCGCGGAGAAGCGGGGTTAGTCCCAGCCCAGCGCCGCGATCAGCAGGATCAGCCCCAGCAGCAGCACGACCACCGCGCCGAGGATCTCGATCGTCCGGTGGACGGTGACCGCGAGCCCGCTGCCCTCGCCGGCGAACCGCATCGCCAGCCCCTTGGCGCCCACGGCGAGACTGGCAAGGGCCGCGACCGTCAGTCCGGTGCCCAGCGCCATGGCGAAGGTCGCGGCGATGCCGGCGGCGAGCAGGCCTTGCGAAAGCGCGAATACCAGCACGATCAGCGCGCCGGAGCACGGCCGCAAGCCCACCGCAAGAACAACCGACCACGCCTTGGCCAGCGTCATCTCGCCCTGCAGCATCGTTGGGTCCGGCGCATGGGAATGGCCGCAGCTCGAGCAGACCTCTCCAGGCCCGTGATCATGCGCATGCTCATGATTATGCCCGTTAGCGTGAACGTGATCATGCCCGTGCGCATGACCGGCCGCGGCGGGCACGAACTGCAAAACGGACGCACGCGCCCATATCGGCCGCAACACCTTGCCCCACACCAGCCAAGCGCCCAGTGCGGTGATCATCGCGTAGGAGCCGATCTCGAAAATCTCGGTGGTCCTGGTGATGGCGATCGAGGTCATGTTGAGGATGATGGCGGCGATGCCGATCAGCACGACGGCGGTGACGCCCTGCGCCATGGCGGCGGCGAACGACAGCACCACGGCCTTTTTCACCGTCTCTTCGCTGGCCAGAATGTAGGACGAGATCACCGCCTTGCCGTGCCCGGGACCCGCGGCATGGAACACGCCATAGGCGAACGACAGACCACCGAGCAGCCAGAACGCGCGGCCATCGGTCTTGAGCAGCGCCAGCGTCGCCGTCAGCTCCCGGTAAAACGCCGCCTGCTTGGCCGCCACGTAGGCGAAGAACCCGGCCAGCGGCCCGCCTGCGCCCATGGACGAAGAGGCATCGGGCAAGCCCACGCCAAGCGGCGAGCGCGCCGCGACTGCCGGATCGGCTGCACAGACAATAATAGCCAATGCCAGCACGACGACGCCAGCCACGGCCACACGAAAGTCATGAGGCGTCACGGACATCTCACCACGGCATTGTTGGACAGGGTTTCCGTCACCGCCTGGAATTCCTTGGGCAACTCGCGTACGTCCTGCGGGATCTGCGCCAGCATCGCCGCGGTCGCGGGATCCGGCGCCTCGGCGCGCGCGGTCTCCAGCTTGCAGCCCGCGGCCGCATCGACGAGCACGAAGGGATCGGTCTCAGTCATCTCGAACGCGATGAAATACTCAGGGTCGAAGACCGCGAGTTCGCTGCGCTGCTTTGATGCCGCCAGCGGCTTTTCGAGCGGCAACGTGTAGAACAGCGTCAGACGGCCGTCGGAGAAATCGAGCCAGTATTCCTCGGGCTCGGAAAACTTGGCCTGCGCCGCACCCACGTCGAGATACGTGAAGAACTCGTAGTCCTTCAGCGACTCCATGTTGATCTTGGCCAGCGGCGCAAGCTCGTCTTGGGACAGCTTGCCGTCGCCGTCGGTGTCCAGCCCCTGGATCGCAAAGGATGTGAACGCCGCGTCAAAACGCCAGATATGGCGCACCGCGACCACCTCGACCTTGTCGTTGAAGACAATTTCCGAGCGCGCCTCCACGAACACATGCGGATGCGCCCAGGCGGGCGAACCGATTGCGAAAAGCAGGCTGGCCACGACGGCCATTCGAGAGAAAAACGTGGGCAAGGGCTTCATGGCCTCAAGATCGCCAACACCGTGGCATGGCGCAACCGAATTGTCGGCAGCGTCCACCCGTGCCGCGCGAAGACGGCGAAAGCGTGGCCGAGGCGAAGCGCACGGACTACGCCCCTTCGCCGCACCGCCCTTCGTGTGCCGCTCGGAATCGGCGCGGTCATGGTCGAAACCGGTCGCGATGCCACTCGCCGTCTTTTGCGCGATCGCCATTTCAATGCGACTTATGCCGCGCCCCTGCGACAAAGCCCGTCGCACGATCCGGCATCTGCCCGGCGGAGTCGTCGCCGGCCTGAAACGGCCCGCCAACCGCACATGAGCAACAATAATACGCGGTGAATGCCCGACCGCATCGCGCCAGAAGCGAAAGTATATGGGACGCAGGTTATCGGCCCGTAGCCGCCGTTGCGTCGTTTGATGCCAGATATCGGCTCCTGACGTCAAAACGTCATCTGATAGTTGGGCTTGATTTCAATCAATGGAATTTGCCGCGGATCATCTAAATAATATCAAGAATTGAAAAGCAGTGCATCGAATTTCTGCACCGAAACAGCCGAACGAGGGCGGGATACTGGCCGGACGTATGGCAGTTTCGTCTGAGGAATGCTCGTGTATGCGAACCGAAATGGGAACTGTCCAAATATGAATCGCAACGTTCTCTACCTCGCTATCGGCGCGCTCGCTGTCGCCACCTTGGTCTTGGGATATTATTTTTACCAGGAGCGCCAGAAGACGAGCAGCATCGAGATAAACGTCGGCAAAGGCGGGATTTCAGTCGAGACCAAGTAATACGGCTTTCCCGGATGACGGCGTCGATACCTCCACATCCGGAAATGCCCAGCGGGAGCCTCGCAGCCGGAATGCAAAGAGGCCTGATATTTCAATCAGATACAATGGTAGGAGATAGATTGTGTCACTCGGAACCATCCTCATTATCATCCTTGTCATTTTCTTGCTTGGCGGCTTCAGTGGTCGCTTCGGCGGCTATGGTTATGGCTTCGGTCATGGCGGCGTCGGTGTCATCGGCATCATCCTGATCATCCTCGTGGTCCTCGTACTGCTTGGGCGGATCTGATCTGACGGATTGATGTCGAACAAGTCGTCTTTGTCAGCATACCGAGAACCATTTCGTCGTCCGCAAGCCTGACCATGGGCATTCCCGCGGCGATCGCGACGGGGAGCGACAACATGCCGCTGGCAGCGATTGCTGATTACGGTCGCGACCATGCTGGTGACGAGTCTCGTCGCCGGCTTCTTGTGGCACTGGTTCTTCAACACCGACATGCCGGGCTATCTGAGCGGGGTTGTCGGCGGTCTAACGGGGTTGCCGGTGTGGGAACTGCTGAAGCGGATGGAAATATAATGACGGCCAGGCCCGGCTGCGCATCGAAAGGATGAGACTCGATGGCGCTGCGCTTGCTCGAATTGGTGTTGCAGGAAAAGGATAGCGGCGACGTCCGCGAGCTTCTTGAGAATTGCATGGTGATCGAACACCGACAGATCCGGTTGGCGGACGGGGAAGTGCTGGTGCGCATCCTGCTGGATGCGGAGCAGAGCGAGACGGTGCTGGATTTGTTGGAGAAACGCTACACCGGCGAGGAGGGCAACCGGGTGGTGATGCTGCCGGTCGAAGCCACATTGCCACGCGCCGACGCGGAACCGGAAACGCCTGCTGCGCCCGAGCAATCAGCGCCCGAGGAAAAGACATCCGAGCGGATCGGCCGCGAGGAGTTATACGAGGACATCAAGAACGGCGCGCAACTGACGCGGGTCTATTTGGCGATGGTGGCGCTGTCCACAGTGGTGGCGGCCATTGGCCTGAATCACGACAGCGTGGCGGTCATCATCGGGGCCATGGTGATTGCGCCTCTGCTGGGACCAATCGTGGCGTTGTCGCTTGGCATCACGCTGGGCGATGTGTCGCTGCTTCGGCACGGGCTCCTGACGGCGCTGGCGGGGGTTGCTGCAGCGTTGGCGCTATCCGTGCTCATCGGCATGCTGCTGAACGTGGACTCAACATTGTCCGAATTGGCGTCGCGCACGCGAGTGGGTCTTGGCGACATCGTGCTGGCGCTGGCGTCGGGCTGCGCGGGCGCGTTGGCGTTCACGACAGGGGTATCGGCTGCCTTGATCGGCGTCATGGTCGCGGTGGCGTTGTTACCGCCGCTGGTGACGTCCGGTCTGCTGCTCGGCGGCGGACATCCCACCTTGGCCACGGGCGCCTTCTCGCTGTTTTTGGTGAACTTGATTTGTGTGAACCTGGCAGGTGTGACGACGTTTTGGGTACAAGGCATCAAGCCGACGACATGGTTGGAAAAGGATCGGGCCGTGAAGGCCACGCGCATTGCCATTGCGCTGTCGATGGTGCTGTTGGCAGTACTGGTCGGCATGATCCTGCTGGCACGCAAGGGTTGACAGGGTCGCGTTTGGACGCCGATTGACAGCCTGCGGTTCTGTTCGTCGTCGCGAATGATCGTGAACAGCTCGAAGCGGCAATGCAGCGTAGAGCTGGAAGACACCTCTCAGCTATTGCGATGCTCATGGCCCCCTCGACCCTTCGTTCGCTGCACGGTGAGTGGCTGCCGCCCGCCCAACTCTGTGTTGAACGCAGCGCGTTGAATGGCCGGCTTGCCCCATCGGCAGAAACACTCCAAGGCGCGCCCAACACAGAACACACCGGTGCGATCCCGCTTGCGGCACCGCGCGTCACAGACAGACTTTTCGAGAAAAGGTCACCATGGAAGGCACTACTTCAAAAAGGCGGGCCGAACTGCTCCACAGAAGCCCCCAAACGCAGAAAGACGCCGGTGAGGAAACTCACCAGCGCCTCCCTGTATCAGCCGGGCTGTTGCGGGCGTACCGCATCGTCGTGGGCGTGATTTCCGATAACGCGCCTTGCGAAAGACGGAAACGGGTGAAGTATGACCCTCACGAGATCCGTCGCTTCGGGCAGGCGCGCCCGTGTCAATCACACCTTGACGATCCGCCGGCCCACGCCGGTCTGATCGCGAACTCGGACATCCGCCGCTCGTCTTGCCGGCCCGCGCATCCGTCCGCCCCGATGAGCCGCCGCTGACGCGGCAAACCATTCGTGCATCCGATCAGCCATGCAGGCAACACGCACGGAAAACATCCGGTTCCGATGCAAAGGTTGCGCCGGGCACGTCCTGTCCGTCATGCAATTCCGCCGAAATGGTGCCACCTCGACAGGACAGCTGAGAACCGAAACGGGCTTGCGGCCTCGCCGATGCATCCCGAGAACGGATAGCCGCCGTTCACACCGGCTCGCACTCCACGGTGCGCATCCGTAAAGCACGATCCCGCACGCCTTTCCGGGCATTGCACTGGAGGACCAGCGAATACATCCGGATGCGGGCCGCAATTGAAGGTTACCTGATCCACCCAGGCAAGGGCGGGGAAACCACTCATCGCGGATAAACATATCTTAGGATGATTACTTGAAAAGTCGAATCAAACGCTTCGGCACCTGTGGAAAACATGTTCACAACGCAAATAGATGTTTGATCTCCGTGAATTGCGGCCGCGCGCCGAGCCGCCCCTTCCCGGGCCTTGCCAGACGCGCCGGCGGCAGGAACAGGCGCGCTCGCATGCCGCCCGCGGCAACGCGGCCATCTGCCGGATCGCACCCGTAGGGATACTTTTCCGGAGAAACCGCCAATCCAGGAAAATTCTAGAGTCGCATACGTGGAATGGCGGCCGAAATAGACCGATTTTTGCGCCACAATAGATGCATTCTTCTGATCAAGCTTGGACCTGTCATCGCCCTGCACAAGGAGGAGCGATCATCATGAATATCTGCGCCGCGCCCCTGGCGCCAACGTGTGTTTTCGACCATCCGGAATTCCGCGGTCACGAACAAATCCTCTTCGCGCATGACGCGGCGAGCGGCCTGACCGCCATCATCGCCTTGCACGACACGCGCCTTGGCCCGCGGCCGGCGGCTGCCGCATGTGGCCCTACGCATCGCCGCACGAGGCGCTGACGGATGCTTTGCGCCTGTCGCGCGGCATGACCTACAAGAACGCGCTGGCAGGGCTGGATCTCGGTGGCGGCAAATCGGTGATCATCGCCGATCCTAAACACGACAAGACGCCCGAACTGCTGCGCGCCTTCGGCCATCACGTCGAGAGTCTCGGCGGCCGCTACATCACGGCGGAAGACGTCGGCATCAACAGTGCTGATATGGAAATCGTCTCCTCGATCACCCCGCATGCCCTGGGCACCAAGGCCACCGGCCTGGGCGATCCCTCACCCTATACCGCGCTGGGTGTCTTCACAGGCCTGAAGGCCGCGGTGGCGCACCGGCGCGGCGACGATGATCTCGCCGGCCTCTCCGTCTGCGTCCAGGGCCTGGGCAACGTGGGCTTCGGCGTCGCCCGGCTGCTGCACGACGCCGGCGCCCGGCTGATCGTCGCCGATATCGATGGCGTGGCGGTTGCGCGCGCGGTCGCGGAATTCGGCGCCAGGGTCACCGATCCGCGCGACGCGCACAAGGCTCCCGCCGATGTCTTCTGCCCCTGTGCGCTCGGCGCCGGCCTCAACGCGCGCACCATTCCCGAACTCCGCGCCGGCATCATTGCGGGCGCCGCCAACAACCAGCTCGCCGGAGAGGCCGACGGCGCGGCGCTGCGCGAGGCCGGTATTCTCTATGCACCGGACTACGCGATCAACGCCGGCGGCGTGATCTCGATCGCGCTTGGAAAGCCGGATGAGGATGACACGATTGTCCGCAAGGCGGTGCTGGCCATCGGCGACACGCTGACGGCGATCTTCCGCCGCGCGGATGCCGAGAACCGGCCCACCCAGGCGGTCGCGGATTCATTGGCCGAGGAGCGCCTGAACGCCGCCCCGCGGCCAGCATGAGCAGGCGTCAAGCAACATCGCGGCCGCCTCGCCTTAGCAGTCCAGTCCGCGCTTGCGTTCACGGTCGAACCACTGCACCAGAAAGTCAACGAAGGCGCGCACCTTGCCCGAGAGATGCTTTCTGTGCGGATAGACGGCGTAGATGCCCGTCGCCTGGTTCTCGTGTTCCTCCAGAACGGCCACAAGCCGGCCGTCCGCCAGATCCTTGCGGATCATGAACAGCGGGGTACGCACGAAGCCGAGGTCCGCCAGCGCCGCCTCCCGCGCCGCTTCCGCGCTGTTGACCTCCACCCGGCCGCGCACCGAAATGCTCTTGCGCTCACCGTCGACGAAATAATCCAGATTGTTGCGGAAGCGGTAGTTGGTGTCGATGATGAAGGGAACGCCCGCGAGATCGCCCGGCGTCATCGGGCGGCCGTGTTCCGCGATCACCTTCGGCGTGGCCACCGTGGCCAGATGGAACGGCGCCAGCTTGCGCGCAATCAGACTTGAATCGGCCAGTTCCGTCAGCCGGATCGCCACGTCGAACCCTTCCTCGACCATGTCGACAAAGCGGTCCTCAAGTCTCAGGTCCAGCGAGATGTCGGGGTTCTGCGCCATGAATTCCATGATCGCGCGGGCCAGATCCCGGTCCCCCAGCGCGCGCGGACCCGACACGCGCAACTGCCCGCGCGCCTGCTGGTGGGTGTCGCGCAGCAGCGACTGCAGATCGTCTATCCGCTGCAGGATGTCGGACGCTTCGCGATAGTAGGCCAGCCCGGCTTCCGTCGTCGAGATCTGCCGCGTCGTGCGGTTGAGAAGCCGCACGCCAAGCTCGTCCTCCAGCTCGCTGATATATTTGGAGACCAGCGCCTTGGACCGCCCCATGGCCCGCGCTGCGGCGGAAAACCCTTCCGAGTCCACCACCTGGATAAAACAGCGCATCCGGGTCACCGCATCCATGATTGTCTCCATACGTTGAACGATGTCAGCGTTTTTACAGCCATCGTTCGCCCATGGAAAACAATTTCCGCACGGCAACACGCCTGCATCCACGCGGCCAGACACCTATGCCCGAGATTCCCGGAACCGCGATCCTCGCTGGATCGAGGAAACGGGCCCCGAAGGGCCAATCTCGAGCCGGCGCCTCATGTAGACTATCAATTAATGTCCAATTTCATCTAAATAGAATATCAGATAATTGACTTTACTCGCTCATGAGGCTATCAAACCATATCCAACAAAGGTGCATGCGCCATGGACACAAGCGTCAAGCAAGCAGCCGCTCGGCAATATGCCCGTATGCTGGACCGCGCAGCCCGGCAGACCGCGCAACTCTCCCCGCCGCGCGAGGGCTGGATTGCGGCCTTCCGCAAGGCCTTGCGTATGTCGGGTCCGCAACTGGCGCGCCGCGCGGGCGTGACCAAGGCGGCGGTCTATCAGGCGGAACGCAACGAGCCTGACGGCGCGATCACCCTCAATCAGATGCGCAAGATGGCGGAGGCGCTGGGCGGCCGTTTCGTCTACGCCATCGTTCCGGAGACGACGGTGGACGATCTCGTCACACGCCAGGCGCACGACAAGGCCAAAGCCCTGTTGCGGCGAGCCCATGTGCACATGGCACTGGAGGATCAGGCCCTACCGCCCGAACACGCCAGTGGAGAAATCGAGCGGATCGCCGCGCAGATGACGGACCGGCACCCCGCGGATTTCTGGGACCGGGACTGATGGCTGGCGATCCGGACGGAGCGACGCCGCTTGATCCGGACGATGCCGCCGGCCTGCGGTTTCCCCACGTCACGATCCGCGCCGAACTCAATGAACTGGAACAGGCCAACGTCGCGGATGGATTGCGGTGGCTTGCCCGGCGGCGCGGAGGCGACATTCTCTCCGAGCCCTTCGTGCGTCTCTTGCACAAACGGTTGTTCGGCGAAGTCTGGACCTGGGCAGGCAGCTACCGGCAGTCCGAAAGCAACATCGGTATCGACCCCCGGCAAATTCCCGTTCAGGTGCATATGCTGCTCGACGACGCCCGCTTCTGGGTGAACAGCACCGTCTATTCACCGCTTGAAGCCGCCGCGCGCTTTCACCACCGGCTGGTTCAGATCCACCTCTTCGCCAACGGCAACGGACGGCACGCCCGCATCGCGGCGGACCTCCTGCTCGAGGATCATTTCCGTCAGCCGCGCATCGACTGGGCGGCGGGCGAAGACCTGCAGAACGACAGCGAGCGGCGGCGGCGCTACATCGCCGCTCTCCGCGCCGCCGACAACCACGACTTCACCGCGCTGCTGCGCTTCGTCGGCGCCTGACGCCTCAGCCCACGGCCGCGCCGCCGTCGGCGCGGGGGTCGTGGGCGCCCTCGAGCCCGCCCTTGACGTTGCGCACGATCATGCCGGCGTGGCCCATGATGTCGGAATAGGGCTCGTCCATGACCACCACCTGGTGGCCGGCACGCTCCAGCGCCCGCACCAGGTCCGGGTCGAAGCGGTTCTCCAGCCTGAGCGCCGTGGTGTCGTCGCCCCAGGTGCGCCCGAGCAGCCAGCGGGGCGCGTCGATCGCCTCGCCCACCGGCATCCCGTGCAGTACATGGCGCGAAAAGATCGCCGCCTGGGTCTGCGGCTGCCCTTCGCCGCCCATAGTGCCATAGACCACCGTGCGGCCGTCATCCAGCCGCGCCATCGCCGGATTGAGCGTGTGAAACGGCCGGCGTCCCGGCTCAAGCGGATTGAGCGCACTCTTGTCCAGCGAAAAGCTGGCGCCCCGGTTCTGCATCAGAATGCCGGTGCGCGGCGAGATGCAGCCCGATCCGAACTCCCAGTAGATCGACTGGATGAAGGAGACCGCCACGCCCTTCCTGTCGATCGCGCCCATCCAGATGGTATCGCCATCCTTGGCCACATGCGGCCAGGGGGCGGCGCGCTTCATGTTGATCTCGCCCAGCTCGCGATCCAGCCATTCGCCGGTGAGAAAGTCTTCCGGGCGCTCGTCCAGATGATCGTGATCGGTCACCACCCGGTCGCGCACGATGAAGGCGCGCTTGGTCGCCTCGATCAGCCCGTGGATATGCTCGAAACTCTCGCCCCGTGCCACCTTCAGCCGGTCGTAGAGCGCCAGGATGATCAGCGATGCCAGCCCTTGCGTCGGCGGACGCGAATTGAAGATGCGTCCCTTGGACAGCGTTGCGGCCAGCGGCTTGCGCAGCCGCGCCTCATAGCGTCGCAGGTCCTGACGCGTCACGGGCGAGCCGATGGCTTCCAGATCCTCGGCCAGCGTCGCCGCGATGTCGCCGCGGTAGAAATCTCTCAGACCCGCGTGGGCCAACTGATCCAGCGTATCGGCCAGCCGCTCCTGCCTGAGCGTCGCGCCGATCTCGGGTGGCATACCGTCCACCAGATAGACATCGGCGAACCCGGGCTGGTCCTGAAGCTCGGCGAGCTTGTCGCGGGTGAGCTGCGCCTGGCTGCGGGTCACCGAAATGCCCTGCTTGGCATGGCCGACGGCATTCCCCAGCAGGTCGCGCAACGGCAGGCCGCCGCCGAGCGCGCTTGCGATCTCATGCGCCTTGTGCCAGCCGCCGATGGTGCCGGGCACGGTGACGGCGGCCAGGGGTCCGCGCGTCGGCACCGTCTCGCATTCCCATTTGCGGTAGTTCTCAATCGTCGCCCTGGCGCCGGCGGGTCCGCAGGCCTCGATGTACCACGGGTCCTTGCCCGGCTCGGCAATCAGCCAGAAGCCGTCGCCGCCGATGGCGTTCATGTGCGGATAGACCGCCGCGATCGTCGCGGCGGCTGCGATCATCGCGTCCACGGCCGTGCCGCCATTTTCAAGAATCTCGGCGCCCGCCTTCGATGCCTCCATATGCGGGGCAACCACCATGCCGCGGTTGGAAACGATCGTGTCCATGAGTTTCTCCGAATGCGCTGAACGGGGCGCCGGTATGCAGAGACCGGCAGGGGTTCTATGCGCCAAGGTGGCGGGCGAACGAAAGCGAGAATCCGGAATAGCATTTTTGCCGCACGATTGGCATTGGCCCGCGCGCCGGATTGTGACACAGACGTCTGACGCAGTCGGCTCCTGCCGAACACCGAGCGGCTCAGACCCGAGGGAGAGACCCGTGACACGACGCATGACATGGACAACGGGCATCGGCCTCATTGCCGCGACCGCGCTCATTCTGCTGGCCATGGGCCGCATCCCCATCTGCGAGTGCGGCTTCGTGCGCCTGTGGACTCCGGCTTCCGACGTCTCGGGATCGTCGCAGCACATCGCGGACTGGTACACGCTTTCGCACATCATCCACGGATTTCTGTTCTACTGGCTACTGTGGTTCTTGATCCGCTCCCGCCCGGTCGGCGAACGTGCGCTGGGCGCGATCGCCATCGAGGCCGCCTGGGAGATTGTCGAGAACAGCCCCTGGATCATCGACCGCTATCGCGAAGCCACCATTGCCATCGGCTACACGGGCGACAGCGTTCTGAACTCGGTCTTCGACATCGTCTGGATGCTGACCGGCTTCTGGTTCGCCTGGCGCATGCCGGTCTGGCTGACGGTTCTGGTCGCCATCACCTTCGAGCTTCTGGCGCTGTGGGTGATCCGTGACAATCTGGCGCTCAACGTGATCATGCTGCTCTACCCGCTCGAGGCCATCAAGACCTGGCAGGGCGGATAGCGCTCACGCGTCGCGGGCGTGGTCACCGGCCCGTTTGCGGCGAATGCGTTTCCGGACGCGGCGGCCACCCGCCATCGTCATCCAACTCACGATCAGGCCGGCCAACACGCCCAATCCGGCGCTGATCGCGCCCTCGCCGGTCACCGGCACGCCGGGCTCGAAATCCGCCGCCGTCCTGCGCATCAACTCGCCGTCCGCGTGCCTCGCGAAGACGGCGATGCGTTGGATCGGCCCCGCATTCTGCATGGCCTTCATCTGGTCAATCAGCGACTCCAGCCGGTCGCTGGCGCGCTCCATGCTGACGCCCCGGCGGCGCGCGAAGGCGTCATCGCTCAGCTTCAACCGCGCGATGGCGGATTCGGGAGTGAGGTTCTCGGCTTCCGCGTCGCGGCGGAAGTCGGCCACGACCTCGGCCAGCGCGTCGATCGCGCCGCCCAGCCGCTGCCGGTATTGCTGCGCGAACTCAGGGACTTGCGAGGTCACGGTGCCCGATGCAATCGCGATCAGCAGAACGATGACGCGGCCGAACATGCCCTTCCCCCTTTGAAAACCCCTATTGCAGTGTAATCAATCCGGCTTCGCCCGTCTCGGTTCCAAACACCAGACGCGAGCCCTGCCCGCTCCACTCCATGGCGGACACCGGGCCCGTGCCGGGGCGGCGCAGCAGCACCTCCGCACCATCGACGAACCGGCAGGCCATGATCATGCCGTCGGAATAGCCCACCGCCGCCATGTCCTCGCCCGGATGGGCGGCCACGCATGTCACGATCTGATCGCCGCGCGTGCCGAGCTGCAGCGGGTTCTGGCCCATCGGTCCGGTCTTGCCGAAAAACGGCCAGGCAATCGCCGCGTTGGCGCCCGAGGTCACCAGATAGCGCCCCTTGGCCGACCAGGAGACCGACTTGATCTTGCCCGGATAGCCGGCCATGCGCATGTCCTGCATGTCCGACAGGCGCCAGCCGTGCAGGGCGTTTTCCTGCATCGAGCTGACGACGTATTTTCCATCCGGCGACCAGGTGATGCCCTGGTGCGCACCCTTCCAGGCAAGCTCCACGGGGCTGCCGGAAGTGTTGACCCAGAACAGCGTCGCCCCGTCGTAGCGTGACACCGCCAGCCGCATGCCCTTGGGCGCGAACGCCAGCCCGCCGACAGCGCGCTCGAGCGGAAACTCCTTCTCCGCGCCCTTGCCGTCGCGCGTCCAGGCGATGCGGCCGGAGGCGAAGGCCACCGCCCCGTCAGGCCCGCAGGCCAGGATGTCGATCCACTTGCGCGGCCGCTCCGCCAGCACCGCGTGGGTCCCGTCGGAAGAGATCCGCACCACGGTGCCGTCATCGCCGCCGGTCACCAGCGCCTTGCCATCACGCGCCCGCACGGCCACCAGCACCGATCCCTTGTGCGCATGCACGGATGTCTCGCCCGCACCCATCAGCCTCACCGTACCATCGCCCAGCGCGAACGCCGGCACGTCGTCGATGAAACAGGCGGCAACCACGAAGGCGTCGAAATCGTAAGGAGCAACGGTGGGCATGGGATGATCCGGCACTTGTGTCGCGTAACGAGATGTCAGGGCAGCTGTGGGAGCACACCTGAACAGGATACGAGGTCTGAGCGTGTTGCCCATCCTTCGAGACGCCTGCATTCACAGGCTCCTCAGGATGAGGCATCGGGTGGAGCAAGCGCGGGACCGTCAACGCCCCTCATCGACACAGGACCCTCATCCTGAGGAGCCGCCAACGGCGGCGTCTCGAAGGATGGGCGACCCGCGCCGCGGCACATTCCCTAATCCGGCACGCAGGCCTCGAAATGGGCCTTCAGCATGTCCTTGGGCAGCTCGCGGCCGATGAAGACGAGGCGGCTTTCGCGCGGCTCGCCGTCCTTCCAGTCACGCTGGTGGTCGCCCTCGACGATCATGTGCACGCCCTGCAGCACATAGCGCTGCGGGTCGTCCTTGAACGCCAGAATGCCCTTGAGCCGCAGGATGTTCGGCCCCTGCGTCTGGGTGATCTGCTGGATCCAGGGGAAGAATTTCTGAGCATCCAGCTCGCCGGCACGAAGCGAGATACTGGCGACGGAATGCGCATCCTCGTGATGATGGTCATGGTGGTGATGATCGTGGCCGTGATGGTCATGCCCGTGATCGTGCCCATGATCATGGTGCTCGTGATCGCAGTCCGGACCGCATTCATGGTCGTGGCCGTGATCATGCAGGAAGTGCGGATCAAGCGTCAGGATGCGGTCGAGATCGAAGGAGCCGCGGTCCAGCACCTTGCCCAGATCGATGGAGCAGCGCTCGGTCCGGTGGATCAGCGCATACGGGTTGATCCGCCGGATGGAGGCTTCCACCCCGGCCAGCTCCTCAGGTGTGACCAGATCCGTCTTGTTCAGCACGATCACGTCTGCAAAGGCGATCTGGTCCTCGGCTTCCTCGGTATCGGCAAGGCGCTGCGGCAGATGCTTGGCGTCGACCACCGCGACCACGGCGTCGAGCTTGGCGGCCTTGCGCACGTCGTCATCCATGAAGAACGTCTGCGCCACAGGCGCCGGATCGGCCACGCCGGTGGTCTCCACCAGGATCGCGTCGAAGGATCCCTTGCGCTTCATCAGGTTCTCCACCGTGCGGATCAGATCACCGCGCACGGTGCAGCAGATGCAGCCGTTGTTCATCTCGAAGATTTCTTCGTCCGATTCCACCAGCAGGTCGTTGTCGATGCCGATCTCGCCGAACTCGTTGACGATGACCGCATAGCGCTTACCGTGGTTGCCGGTGAGGATGCGGTTCAGCAAGGTGGTCTTGCCGGAGCCGAGATAACCGGTCAGCACGGTGACGGGAATCCGGGTGTCAGTCAAAATCTGGTCTGTCGCAGACATGGGATGTCCCTTACGCGTCGTGGAATGTCATGGCGGGTTGGATTGCCCGAGCCTCACAGCGAACATAGGCGTTCGCAGCGCGCATTGGGAGTGCACGCAAGTGCTATTGCACAATGTCGCGCGTTGATTGACGGTCGCGAGCTGTCCCGACGCCTTGCGGCCAAACAAAAACGCGCCGGAACGGGGGTTCCGGCGCGCATGACAATCTCAAATCCGACGCCTGTCAGGCGGCGACACGAACCGGGACCGGCACATAGTGGCGGGCCGAAAATGCCACCAGCTTCTTGCGCTCCTCGCACCACAGCGCCAGGCGCGCGGTCTTCAGACTCTGCCAGAAGGTCAACCGGTTGATGGTGGGGAGAATGGGGTGCGAATCGAGGCACTCCTGCAGCCGGTAGTTCGGGATCTGGCTGCACAGGTGATGGATGTGGTGCAGACCGATGTTGCCGGTGAACCACTGCAGCACGCGCGGCAGCACATAGTAGGAGGAGCCCAGCACGGCGGCCGTCTTGCGGTCCCAGTTCTCGCTTTTTTCCCAGTGCGTTTCCTCGAACTGATGCTGCACGTAGAACATCCAAACGCCGGCGATCGACGAGATCGCGATGACGGGCGCGAACATCAGCAGGAAATCGGTCCAGCCGATGAAATAGACCGCAGCGCCGTAGACGACGACCATCGCCGCATCGAGCGTCAGAACGCTGGTCCACATTTCCTTGGCCGGCACGCGCAGCGTGAGCGGCAGCCGCTGCAGCACCAGGAAATAGGCCGGGCCGCCGACCAGCAGCAGGAACAGCGGATTGCGGTAGATGCGGTAGCCCAGCCGCTTGAGCGGCGGCAGCGCCGTATATTCCGCCACCGTCAGTGTCGAGATGTCGCCGATGCCGCGCCGGTCGAGATTGGCCGACGACGCATGATGCAGCGCGTGCGCGCGGCGCCAGTAGGCATAGGGCGTGATCGTGAGCACCGACAGGATGCGGCCGGTCAGGTCATTGGCGGTCTTGGAGGTGAAGAACGAGCCGTGGCCGCAGTCATGCTGGATGATGAAGAAGCGGATCACCAGCCCCCCCGTGGGCACGGCGAGCGCCAGCGTAATCCAGTAGCTGACGTCGATTGTCAGATACATCGCCGCGCACAGGATCAGAAATGGCGCGGTGGTTGTGAGAATCTGGCTGATTGCACGCAAGGAATTCGGCGCACGGAACGCGGCGCAATGCGCCGCGAGTTCTTTGATCGTTTCCTGCATGAAGGTGCACATTCCCTGATTCTTATATTTTGTTCCCAACCCTCCTGCCAGACAGCATGATAAGGGTCAATGACGCGGATGGCGATTGAGGGCCAATACGGAACACCACCCGCGTCAGGCGTGGCTAATATAGGCGGTTTCGGCCGAGAGAACAGGGCGTTGTACCCGCTATCCGCAAATGCGGTCTTTCAAGCTCCGAAAGAAATCATGATTCCTCCGCGCCGGTGACAGGAATTGCGCGGCTTTGCCGCAGGCGGTTGTCAGATCCTCGGCGCTTGCGGCGCCTGCCTCAGGAGACACGCAAACCGTCGGTTCTCTCGCGCGGCGAGATGGGGGTCACCTTGCGCCGCCACATCAGCGCCGCCAGGCTCACCGCGATCAGATAGGCCAGCAGCAGATAGGCGATCAGCACATCCTCGAGCACCAACCTCCCGGTGGCGGCGACCAGACCGGCCACCACGGCGAGCAGCGCCAGCGGCCGCAGCAGGAAATTGGGTCGGAGACATCGAGCGCCATCGCGGCCACGTCGATGACGGCGATCTTGTTGGCCGGCGTATTGTCGCCGGTGCCCTTGTCGCCATAGAGCGAGACGAAGGCGCGGGAGCCATCAGCCGAAGGATGATCTCATGCGGCTTGGCCTGCGCCGTGCCGACGACGGGGCGGCCAGCAACGTGCCCGTCTCCTCGTCGAAAAACACCACCGTCCGGTTCCCCTTGACGGTCATCAGAAGCGTCGCGCGCGACGCCCCGTTTGCCTGCCGGGTCATGCGTCTCTCCCCTGAAAAGGCGCGTTTCCGACGGGCCGGTTCCCCGGCTCCCTGCGGACAAGACAATCCGCGGCGCGGCGCTTTGCAAGCCCTGCCGCGCCGCGAGGCCGATGCGGCGCCGGGCTTTCCGGCGGCCTTTCACGATGCGAAAGCGCCTCAGCTCTCGAACCGCGTCTGACCGCGCCGGCGCTCGTCGATGGGCAGTTCCAGATGCATCGGCTGATGCGCCCGCTGCGAGCAATTGTGGCGCGGACACAGGCGGCAGTTGATGCCGATGGGCGTAAACAGGTCCGGGTCGTCGAACTGGAACTGCGCGCCGTAGACCAGCCTCGGCGCGAACTCGATGGCGCAGCCGAGCGTCACCGCCAGCCGGTTGTCCTGGCTGCGATGGCCCAGCGTCGGCCGGTCCACCGTGCGGTTGATGGTGAAATAGCGCGAGCCATCGGGCATCTCGACGAACTGCGGCAGGATGCGCCCCGGCGTGCGGAAGCTCAGATGAATGTCCCAGCGCGGACAGGCGCCGCCGTATTCCGCCAGATGGAAGCTGGTGGCGTTGAACCGCTTGGTGACATTGCCGGCCTTGTCGATGCGTAGGAAGAAGAACGGCACCCCTTGCGCGCCCTCGCGCTGCAGCGTTGTGACCCGGTGGCAGGCCTGCTCGAAGGAGACGCCGAAGCGCGCCGCCAGATGGTCGATGTCGTAGCGGCTGGTGACGCTTTCCGCGAAAAAGCCGGTGTAGGGCATCAGCACGGCCGCGGCGAAATAGTTGGCCAGCTCCACCCGGCAGCGCGCCTGTTCGCGGGCGCCATCGACCCCGGCGCTCTCGACGATGCCGTCGATCTCCGCCTTGTGCTCGAGCAGCCCCGCCATGTGGGTGAGCTGAAAAACCTTGTTCTGGTAATCGAGCCCTTCCGACAGCAGGATCTTTTTCTCGCCCTCGTCGTAGGTGCGAACGGTGCCCGACAGCGCCGAGACCGGCACCGGGACGACATCGATGCCCATGCGGCTCTTCAGCCTTGCCTTGAGGTAGCTGTAGAACTCGTCGGTGGGGATCATCTCGCCCCGGCGAAAGGCGTCTGCGGCCTCTTCCAGCACCTCGAAATAGTTGCGGTTGCGGCGAAACAAATCGTGCACCGCGGCCTCGGGCGTGGACGACAGAACCTCGTCGACAGCCGCCACCTTGCTCTCGCCCGCCGCCAGCAATCGCTCCGTCAGCGCCCGGTAGCTTTTGTGCAGTGCCAGAAGATTGCGCGCCACCTTCGGCGCATGGTCGAGCGCCGCGCGCAGCTCCTGCAGGTCGGGCGGATCGCCGCCGAAGACAGGGTCGTTGAAAGCATTGCGCAAATCGGCGAGCACCGAGGTGGAATCGTCCTGCAGCAGCTCACGCCAGTCGACGCCATAGACCTCCGAAAGCCGCACCAGCACCTGCACCGACAGGCTGCGCTGGTTGTTCTCCAGCAGATTGACGTAAGTGGTGCTCAGGCCGAGCGCCTTGGCCATTTCGCCTTGGGTTTGCCTGCGTTCCCGGCGCAACTGCCGCAACCGGGGGCCGACGAATTTCTTTTCAACGGGCATGGGCGGCCTGTGCGCTGCAACATGTAAATTTACAAAATTACATATCCGATTTTTGTAAATCACACAAGTTTCACGGCAACCCGTTTCAGGTACACCTCGCCCCGGTCCGGTGATAGATCAGCGTCAGCGGCGACAGGTATGGAAGCTTCGCCGGCGGCGCGCGCAGCCATCTTGATCAGTGTCCGAGTACGCGCACCGAACCCGAGACCTTGAGGAGTGTGATGGCGCACGGGCGCCCCTCCCCAAGCGACCGCCGGCTTCCAGACGAACAGACCATAAGGCCCGACCGAGGGATCCGGACGCAGTGTCCGGCGGTGTCGCGCCACCATCAAGAGGAAACCGCGCCATGAAAACCGGCATCACTCATCTCTGCATCCCCGGGCCGACCAACATCCCCGAGAAGGTCCGCCGGGCGATGAACGTCCCCATGCAGGACATGCGCGCGCCGGACTTCCCCGAGCTGACCCTGCCGCTGTTTGCCGACGTCAAGAAGGTCTTCAAGACCGAGACCGGCACCGTGCTCCTGTTCGGCTCCTCGGGCACCGGCGCCTGGGAAGCGGCGATCTCCAACACGCTGAACGTCGGCGACAAGGTGCTGATGTCCGACTTCGGCCAGTTCTCGCACCTGTGGATCGACATGGCCCAGCGCCTCGGCCTCGACGTCGACGCGATCGACGTGGAATGGGGCGAAGGCGTGCCGCTGGAGGCCTACCGCCAGAAACTGGAGGCCGACCGCAGCCACTCCATCAAGGCGGTCTTCGCCACCCACAACGAGACCGCCACCGGCGTCGCCTCCGACATCGCCGGCGTCCGCGCCGTGCTCGACTCCTGCGACCACCCCGCGCTGCTGTTCGTGGACGGCGTAAGCTCCATCGGCTCGCTGGAGTTCCGCATGGAGGACTGGGGCGTCGATCTGGCGGTCGCAGGCTCCCAGAAGGGTTTCATGCTGCCCGCGGGCCTCGGCATGCTCGGCGTCAGCGCCAAGGCCATCGAGGCCTCGAAGGGCAAGACCATGCGCACCTGCTACTTCGACTTCGGCGACATGCTGGCGATGAACGCCAACGGCTACTTCCAGTACACCCCGCCGACCCAGCTGCTGCAGGGCCTGCGCGCCTCGCTTGACCTGATCTTCGAGGAAGGCCTGGAGAATATCATCGCCCGCCATCATCGCCTCGCCGAAGGCGTGCGCCGGGGCGTCAAGGGCTGGGGTCTGGACCTCTGCGCCAAGCATGAGAAATGGTACTCCGATACCGTCAGCGCCATCGTGGTTCCCGAGGGCACGGACGCCCGCGAGGTCATCAAGATCGGCTACGAGCGCTACCGCACCTCGTTCGGCTCCGGCCTGTCCAAGGTCGCCGGCAAGGTGTTCCGCATCGGCCATCTGGGCGACCTCAACGAGGTCATGTGCCTGAGCGCGCTGGCCAGCGCCGAGATGGCCATGGCGGACGCGGGCATCAAGGTCGAGCTCGGCTCGGGCGTCGCAGCGGCCCAGGCCTGGTACCGCGACGCCAACGCCCCGGCGCTGCAGATCGCCGCCGAATAACAGCTCCCGGGACAGCGAATTACCGCTGATGCCGGATTCGGGCGGAGGATTCCTCCGCCCGAATTGCGTTTGGACACTGTTCAAACGATTCCACCGCTCCCCCGTTTCCAATCCATCAAATCCGATCTAGAAATCGGCAGGCAGACACGCACCGGATTTGCGCGATCATAAGCCGGCCTGCGGACAGGGGGACAAGAATGCTGAAAACAATCGGCGGCTTCGACCGCATCGGCGAGGAAAACGCCTTCGCTGTCCTCGCCCGCGCGACCGCGCTGGCGAGCCAGGGCCGGGACATCATCAACCTCGGCATCGGCCAGCCGGACTTCTCCACGCCCGGCCACATCGTGGAAGCGGCAATCAAGGCGCTGCGCGACGGTCACCACGGCTACACGCCGGCCACCGGCATTCTCCCCTTGCGCGAGGCCGTCGCCGCCGACATCCACCGCCGCACCGGCTGCGACGTCTCGCCCGACAACGTGATGATCGTGCCCGGCGGCAAGGTCACCATGTTCATGGCGATCCTGATGTTCGGTGCGCCCGGCGTCGACATTCTCTATCCCGATCCCGGCTTTCCCATCTACCGCTCGATGATCGAGTTCACCGGCGCCAACCCGATTGCCGTGCCGATCCGCGAAGAAAACGAATTCGCCTTTTCCGCCAAGGAAATGCTGTCGCTGCTCACACCCGACACGCGGCTGGTGATCGTCAATTCCCCCGCCAATCCCTGCGGCGGCGTCACGCCGAGAACCGAGATCGACATGCTGGTGGCGGGACTGGCCGAGCGGCCAGACATCGCGATTCTGTCCGACGAGATTTATGGCCAGATGACCTATGACGGCGAGGAGCACGTCTCGCTGCTGGGCTATCCGGAAATCCGCGACCGGCTGATCCTGCTCGACGGCTGGTCGAAAACCTACGCCATGACGGGATGGCGCATGGGGTTCGCCGTGTGGCCCGACCAGCTTGTCGACAAGGCGCGCAAACTGGCCGTCAACGCCTGGTCCTGCGTCAACGCGCCCAGCCAATATGCCGGCATCGCGGCGCTCACCGGACCGCAGGACGCGGTGCACGAAATGGTCGCGGAGTTCGACGCGCGGCGCAAACTTGTCACCGCCGGTCTGAACGCCATTCCCAATGTCAGTTGCGCCACGCCGAAGGGAGCATTTTATGCGTTCCCCAACATCTCGGCGACCGGATGGAAGTCGAAAAAGCTCGCTTCCGCGCTTCTGGAGGAGGCCGGCGTGGCGCTGATCGGCGGACCCGATTTCGGCATTTTCGGCGAGGGTTACATCCGCGTCTCCTACGCCAATTCCCGCGCCAACATCGAGGCAGCCCTTGGCCGGATGAAGGATTTCCTCGGGGCCAACAGGCCTGCATGAGCGGGGACACGCCCCAGCTTCGGACGCTCGCTTCGTGCACTTCTAATTTCTGTCGAATTCGTGTCGAATTGACAGGAATTCGAAGGTTTCTTGATGGTTTTTTGACTCGAATTTGATCTGCGTGTTGAATCCCCGCAGGCGGCCGACAGAACGCCCGGGGACAACTCCGCGCGCGAAAAACTTGTCCCCGGCGGGGGTTCGCGGGGCCAGGATGGCGTCGAGAAGGGATGATCCATGGCGTGTGCCGTCCCGGTCAAGCCGGCGGTTGTGAGCTCCGTTCGTCCGACACTCTCGATGTCACCCCGGCCCCCGAGCCGAGGCCCACTATGCCGATCCAGCCGTGCCGCGGTCCGGCTTTGCGCGCAGACGCTTCCGACAGCCCGCGAGCGCCTCAACAAGCCGAGATCAGAGTAGGCCCCGGGTCAAGCCCGGGGTGACATTGGTGGGTGTTGACGATCTCATGGCGCGCAGACCGCCTGCCTAGCGTAGGCGCCGGCCTCGCATGAGGCCGCTGCGGCAAAAAGCCGGGCGCGCGGGAACGGAAACGCGAGACGGCCGTTGAACAGGGGAATACCGGGCCGGGGCAAGGACGCGACGGCCGGAGTTTTGAGCACAAGGACCCTGTCTCATGGATCTCATCCGCATCATCGTCGCCATCCTCCTGCCGCCGCTGGGCGTCTTTATGGAAGTCGGCGTCGGCAAGCAGTTCTTCATCAACATCGTGCTGACGCTGCTCGGCTACATCCCCGGCATCGTGCACGCGGTCTACATCATCGCGCGCCGCTGATCCCATGAGCCCGCGCGACATTGAAAGGCTCGACCGGCTGGCAAGGCTGCTCGACGCCCGCTTCCAGATATTCGGCGTGCGCTTCGGTCTCGACGCGGTGCTGGGAGTGATTCCGGGGCTGGGCGATGCCGCCACGCTGCTGCCCGCGGCCTATCTCATTGTCAGCGCGCACAGGATGGGCGCGCGCAAGGCGACGCTGGTCCGCATGACGGCGAACACCGCCGTGGACATGATCGCCGGCGCCGTTCCGGTTCTGGGCGATCTGTTCGATCTCGCCTTCAGGGCCAACATGCGCAACATCCGCCTGCTGCGCGCGGATCTGGCAAGCCGGCAGGACCCGCGACACGCCGCAGCGGCTATGGCCACGGCGTAGGCGGAGCCGCGCGCCTATTTCTTCAGAAGGTCGCGGATTTCTTCCAAAAGCGCCTGATCGCGGGTGGGTGCGGGCGGCACGTCGGGCTTGGCAGGCGAAGCGGCCTCCTTGCGGCGCAGGTTGTTGACGCCCTTGACCAGCAGGAAGACGGCGAAGGCGACGATCACGAACTTGAGGATCGCGTTGATGAACAGCCCGATGTTCCAGGTGACCGCGCCCGCCTCCTTGGCGGCGTCGACCGTCGCGTAGGGGCCTGTGGGGTCGCCCGCCTGAAGAACCACGAAGAGTTCGGAGAAATCCACATTGCCCAGCAGCAGCCCGATGGGCGGCATGATGATGTCGTCCACCATGGAGGAAACGATCGCGGTGAACGCCGCGCCAATGACAATACCGACGGCCATGTCGAGCACATTGCCCTTCATGGCGAATTCCTTGAATTCCTTGAACATATCGCGTCCTCCCGGGACTGTTCCCGCGCAAATCACATGACCGCTCACGCGCCGGCCACCCGATGACTCTGGTAGCACGGCGCATGGCGAAAAGAACATTGGCGGTTTTGCGGAGAACCGCGGCAGCGCCTCACGCCTTGAACGGCGTCTCCGGCACCGGGGTGACGGGGTGGCCGGTGTCGAACCAGCTCACGAGATTGTCGATCACCAGTTGCCCCATGGCGTTGCGGGTGGGGATGGAGGCGGAGGCGACATGCGGCAGCAGCACCGCGTTGTCACACGCCATCAACGCCGCCGGCACCTTCGGCTCGAACTCGTAGACATCCAGTCCCGCGCCGGCAATCACGCGCCTGTCGAGCGCCTCGGCCAGCGCCGCTTCATCCACCACGCTGCCGCGCCCGATGTTGACGAAATAGCCGCCGGGGCCGAGCGCGGACAACACCGCGGCGTTGATGATGTGATGGGTCGCGGCCCCGCCCGGCGCCACGGAGATCAGCACGTCGCAGGCCTTCGCCATCTCGGTGAGCGAGGCGAAATAGCGGTAGGGCACATCGGCCTGTTCGCTGCGGCCGTGGTAGACGATGCTCATGCCGCAGGCCTCGGCGCGTTTGGCCACCTGCTTGCCGATGCGGCCAAGCCCGAGAATGCCCAGCGTGCGGCCCTTCAGCGAGCCGCGCGTCAGCGGATAGGGGCCTTCCTTGACCCAGCGCCCGGCGCGCAGGTATCGCTCGGCGGCGGGCAGCTCGCGCACGCACATGAGCATCAAGGCGAGCCCCGTGTCGGCGACCTCGTCATCGAGCACGCCCGGCGTATGGGTGACGATGATGCCGCGTGCGGCCGCCGCCTTCGTATCCACCGCGTCGTAACCGACACCGAAGTTGGAAATGATTTCGAGCTTGGGGAGCTGGTTGATCAGCGCCATGTCGACGCCGGTGTAGCTGCAGGCAACGCCGCGAATCCGCTTCCCCGCGTCGGCGAGGAAGGCGTCGCGGTCGTCGTGTTCCCAGATCTTGTGCACGGTGAACCGCGATTCCAGACCGTCGACGACATACGGCAGCATCGGTCCCGCGATCAAAACTTCCGGACGGCTCATGGCCCACTCCCCCAACTCACATGCATGCGCCTTGCCGGCGTCCAGCACGCATGCTGACGCCCTTTGCGGGGGCCCGCAAGATGGCGTTGCGGCGGAAACGGGAAAACTCCTTTGCCGCGAGACAACAGGACGATAGCGCGGACGAGGCCGGCGCTATTGCGTGTTTGCCGCCGGTCCCTGGGCCGTGCTCTCGCGCAGCTTCAAGGTGGGGGCGATGAGCACGCGCTCCGGAGCGACGCTTTCGCCCGATATCTGCGCCAGGATCATCCGGGCCGCGCGTTCGCCGATCTCCGGCGCGCCGTTGTTGACCGAGGTGAGCGAGGGCGTGGAGGTGGCCGCCCCGATGATGTCGTCGTAGCCGGCGACAGCGATATCCGGGCCCGCGTTGAGCCCGGCGCGGCGCAGCGCCTCGACCAGCCCGCGCGCGATCATGTCGTTGAAGCAGAAGACGGCCGTGGGGCGCGGCTCATGCGCGAGGATCGCATCCACAACCTCGTAGCCGTCGGCGCGGGTCATCAGCTCCGGCAGATACAACTGGCTGTCCACATCGAGCCCCGCCTCCTGAAGCGCCCTGGCCCAGCCGGCGCGGCGCTGAACGCCCGACGAGGATTCCACGCGCCCGCCGATCATGGCGATGTGCCGATGACCCTGGGCGATCAGTTGCTCCGTGAGCCTGCGCCCGCCGGTTATGTCGTCGCCGCGGATGACCGGCGCGTTGACGCCGGGCAGATCGCGGCAGATCAGGGTCACCGGCAGCCCGGTCTCCACGAGCTGGTTGATCTCGTCGGCCTCCGTGCCGACCGAGGGGCACAGCACCAGCCCGTCGGCGCGGTGCTGCAGCAGCGCCTGGGTGAAGACCCGCTGGCGCTCCACGTCGTCGCGGTGATTGCAGATGAAGACCACCTGGTCGTTCTCGCCCAGCGCATCCTCGAGCGCGCGGAAGATTTCCGCGAAATAGGGATTGAGAATGTCGTGCACGGCGACGCCGATGACGTTGGAGCGCGCGGTCCTGAGCGCCGCGGCCGAGCGGTTGTAGATATAGCCCCGCTCTCGCGCCGCCTGCTTGACCCGCTCGCGCGTCGCCTCCGCCACCAGCGGGCTGTCGCGCAGGGCGAGCGAAATCGTCGCGGTGGAGACCTTCAGCGTCTCGGCGAGCTGGCTCAGCGTCAGCCGTCCGCGCCGCGCGGGCCTGGCCTCCTCCTCCGGGGTCGCCCCGGCTGGCGGAGCCGCCCCGCGCCGATCTTTCCTGTCCGGCATCGCGCCGCTCCCGTTTCGCCTGCGGAGTTATCGCTTGCAATCCGGGCGGGAGCAAGACCGGCGGCCACGAGCCCTCAGTAGCGGATCCCGCGGCGGTGCATCTCCACGGCCAGCGCCTCGCGGTGGGCGTTGGCGCGCCAATAAAGACCAAGATAACGTTGTTCAATCAGCAGATGACGCCCTCTGTCGTAGAGCGACTTGAATGCGCCGGCCACGCCACCGGCGGTGATCGCGACGGAGGCGAGCGTCGGTTCCATGAAAAACAGACTGCCGAACCCGCTGCCAACAGACACGAAAAACCATATCGCTGATGGCATGGCTTGATCGTGCCGCACGCACAGCTGATTCGCCTCATTGAGGGTCTTGCGCGTCGCCAGCACCTGATCGAGAAGCGCGGCCGTCGGCAGTTGCGCGAGATCGCCATGCGCCTCGAAACGGTCGAGCCGACGCCCGATCCGCGTTGCCTCTTGATCCAGCGGATCCGGCGATCGCGCCATGCTCGTCTCAGCGCGGGGTTTCGCCATCTTCGGCGGCATCGCGCGTTTCCATGCGCGCCTTGAGCGCGCCGGCCATGCGCGCCAATTCGTCGTCGGCGAGCGCGTGCATGCGGCTAAACTCCGAGCGACGTTCGGTGATCCGCTGCTGCTGCTGAAAATACGCGCTGATGCAAACGAGCAGGGCCGCGCCGCCGAGAAGCTTGTACAGGGAGATAGCGTTCGCCGAGAGCGACAAGATTTCCTCGCCGGTCAGCAGCGCCGCGGCGGCGACCGCCAGCGACAAGGCGACAAGAACCACCGGATGCAGAAGCAGGGTCCATGAGTGGCGGCGTGTGACCCGCTCTGCCTCCGGCGGCAGCTGTTCTCCGGCCGTGTGCATCATCCTGCTCCTCGATCCGTCCGTCAGCCTCCCAATATAAGCGAGCCGCCGCCGCTGCGCCAGCAATGCCCGCCGAGGCGGCCTGTCGCGTCATGCCGTGGAGCAGGACCGCCGCCCGTCAGCATCTGTTGCAGCCGCGCGCCGGCTCCCCTAAGTTGGCGAAACTGACAGGACCCACGAATCGAGACGCGTCCGCAAGCGCCGCATTCAGGCCGCTTTCGCGCGCCGCGCACCCACCCTATAGTCACAAGAACCCATCGGGAGGACCAAACATGACTGAACCCGTCACCGGAGCGCCCTATCGCGCCGACCACGTCGGCAGCCTGCTGCGCCCGGAAAGCGTCAAGGCCGCGCGCAAGGCTCATTACGAAGACAAGACCCTTTCGGCTGAGGGGCTGAAAGAGGTCGAGGACGCGGCGATCGTCGACGTGATCCGCATGCAGGAAGAGGTCGGGCTGAAGGCCGTGACCGACGGCGAGATGCGCCGCTCCTTCTGGCACTATGATTTCATGGGCATGCTGACCGGGCTTGATCTGGACGAGCGTTCCCCCGAACAGGGCGTGCAGTTCGCCGGCGTGAAGCTGCGCGCGGTTTCGCCCGTCATCAACGCCAGGCTCGACTTCCCCGACGACCACCCGATGCTCGCGCATTACAAGTTCGTGGCCGAGAACACCAAGGTGCAGCCGAAGATCTCGATTCCCGGCCCCTCGTGCTGCCACTTCCGCACCGATCCCGCCGACATCACCGTGCCGGAGTACAAGGATCTCGACGTCCTGTTCGCGGATCTCGCCGCCACCTACAAGAAGGCCGTGAAGGCGTTCTACGCCGCCGGCTGCCGCTACCTGCAGATGGACGACATCTTCTTCGCCTATCTGTGCGATCCCAAGCACCGCGCCGCCAAGGCCGCGATTGGCCAGGATCCCGACTGGCTGATCGACCGCTACGCCTGGATGATGCACGAGGCGATCGAGGACCGGCCCAGTGACATGAAGATCGGCATGCACCTGTGCCGCGGCAACTTCATGTCGACCCACGCCGCCGAGGGCGCCTATGACGTGGCGGCCGACGCCATCTTCAACAAGACCGGCATCGACATCTACTTCATGGAATACGACACCGACCGCGCAGGCAGCCTCGAGCCGCTGCGCCTGCTGCCCAAGGGCGACAAGCGCGTGCTGCCGGGCTTCATCACCACCAAGACGCCGGAACTCGAAAACATCGACGATCTGAAGCGCCGGTTCGACGAGGCGTCGAAGTTCTGCGACATCAACCAGCTCGGCATCGCGCCGCAGTGCGGCTTCTCCTCCACCGAGGAAGGCAACAAGATCACGTTTGACGACCAGCGCCGCAAGCTGGAGCTGGTGGTGAAGACCGCCGAAACCATCTGGGGCGGCGTCGACAAGTAAGACGTTGGTTCTCTGAAATGCAAAAGGGCGGCTCTTCCGGGGCCGCCCTTTTTTCGTGGGCGGGCGCGACCTCTCTCCGCGGGAGAAGGGATCGGGCGCGGGATAGGCGGACGGCGGGAGCGGCACACGCCGCAACGTCATCAAAAATGTCATCCCGGCTGCAGCGCAGCGGAAAGCCGGGACCCAGTAAACGACAGCGTCATTGGCTCTTGCGCGGGATTCTCCGAGGCGCTGTGGCACCGCCACGGCGGAGCCGCGAAGGCCGGTGTTTACTGGGTCCCGGGTCTCGCGATGCTCGCCCGGGATGACATCGAGGGGTGCGAGAGAAACCCGGCCTGCCCCTTCCCCATGGCCCGCCCGCCCCGGCTCGCATAGGATGGGGAAAACATCGGGAGGCGGATATGAGTGATACGGCGAAAAAAATCGGCTTCATCGGCATCGGGCTGATGGGACACGGGATGGCGAAGAACATTCTGCAAGGCGGCTATCCGCTGACGGTGATGGGCCACCGCAACCGGGCGCCGGTGGACGATCTGGTGGGGCGCGGGGCGAGCGAGGCGGCGACGCCGGCGGATGTGGCGCGGGCCAGCGACATCGTGTTTCTCTGCGTCACGGGATCGGTCCAGGTGGAGGCGATTGTCCGCGGAGCGGACGGGCTGAAGGCCGGGGCGCATGAGGGGCTGATCATCGTCGATTGCTCGACGTCGCAACCGACCTCGACGCAGGCGCTGGCGGCGGAACTGGGCGAGCTCGGGGTCCGCTTCGTGGACGCGCCGCTGTCGCGTACGCCCAAGGAGGCGGAGGCCGGAACGCTGGATACAATGATCGGCGCGGACAAAGCAACGCTGGCCGAAATCCTGCCGGTGGTCGGGTGCTGGGCGGGCAACATCATTCATGTGGGCGACGTGGGCGCCGGCCACACGATGAAGCTGATCAACAATTTCGTGGCGCTCGGCTACGGCGCGCTTTACTCCGAGGCACTCGCGCTGGGGCAGAAGGCCGGGATCGCGCCGGAAAAGTTCCACGAGGTGATCGGCGCGGGCCGGCTGACCAACGGGTTTTATGAGACCTTCATGAAATACGTGGTCGGCGGCGACCGCGACGCGCACAAGTTTTCCATCGCCAACGCCCACAAGGACATGCGCTACCTGGCGGATCTCGCCAGCGCCACCGGCGGCATCAATCTGATTTCCTCGATGGTGCGCAACTATTACGCGGGCGCGGAGGCCGCAGGCCGCGGCGGCGACTATGTGCCGATGCTCTCGGATTATGTGCGCGAGCTCAACGGGATTGGCCGGGACGACTGAGAAGCCCGCGCCTCACGCCTCGGGAAGCGGCGGCTTTGGTTTTTTCAGCCGCCGCTCGCGATAGAGCAGATACAGGCCGGAGGCGGTGACGATCGAGGCGCCGATGACTGTCGAGGGGCCGGGAAGATCGGCGAAGACGAGCCATCCCAGGCCGACCATCCAGACGATCTGCGAATAGAAAAAGGGGGCGAGCACCGGCGCGGGGACGATCGCATGCGCCCGGATCAGCAGCCAGTGGCCGACGCCGCCGAAGATGCCCGTGCACAGCAGCAGCACCCAGCTCAGCGCGTCCGGCGGCATCGTCCAGACGGCGACGGCCGGCGGCGTCATCACCATGACGGCGACGGCGGCGGAGATGATCAGCATGCCCTGCACGCTGTCGGTGCCGGTCAGAATCCGGGTGGTCAGGGCGTAGAACGCGTAGGACACCATGGCGGCCAGCGAGTACATCACGGCCCAGTGCAACCCGCCGGTGCCCGGCTGGGTCACCACCAGCACACCGAGGAAGCCGACGCAGATCGCCGCCCAGCGGCGCGGCCCCGCCCACTCGCCAAGCACCGGGCCGGCGAGCGCGGTGACCAGCAGCGGGCCGGCAAACATGATCGACATGGTTTCAGCCAACTGCAGATGCTGCAGGGCGAGGAAATTGAAGAAGGTGGAGCCAAGCAGGCTCAGCGCACGCAGGATCTGCAGAACCGGCCGTTTGGTGGCGATCAGGTCGCGGCGCTTCCAGACGCGGAACACCACGCAGGCCAGCACAAGATGGGTGGCGAATCGAAACCAGACGACCTCCAGCGGCGGCACCGACTGGCTGACGTATTTGGCGATCGTGTCCAGACAGGCGAAGCAGGCCACCGCGCCGACGATCAGCACGATGCCGCTCAGCCGCGCGCGCGTTTCCTCGGCCGTAAAGCTGCCCGTGTCGTCGACATTGATGGCCACACGGCCCGACCCGCGTCGACTGTCCGCCATGGATCCCCGAAATGTGATGAAAGCGCCGGCGAAGCCGGCGGCCAAGGATGCGCACGGAAAACCCGCCACGTGAACGCGAGGGTAATACCAAGGGTCGCAACGAATGACTCATTTGACCGGCTTTGCGCGACGTCTGGCAAGGAGCGGTTCGCGGGCGATGCGGGGCATCGTTCAAGAAGCGCGACGCTGTCCAGTCGTTGCGCAAAGCCGGCCTTCGGTGGGCCAAACCGGTCCACCGGACAGCGTTGCGCCGCTTGCCCGACCGGGCGGGTCGCGCTGCGCGACACGCCTTGCCGGACGAACCGGTTTGGCTCCATCAAATGGGTCATTCGTTACGACCCTTGGTATAACGCATAGCGCGCGCCACGACCATTGCGTGAATTGCATAGCAAAACGCGTTCGGGCCGCATCCCGCGCATGCCGGAACGGGGGCAGTTGATCTGCGCCGTGGACCGGTTCCCTCCGCCGCCGACATTACCCGGCGAAGTCAGGGTGATGACGCCAGCGGGTTTGGCAAGGCATGGAGCGCGCGGCGCGCCGGGACCTCAGGCGGCGGGCTCGGAAATCTTGCCGGCGGGTTTCGGATCCAATCCCTTCTTGCCGGCGCGCTTTCCGGCGGCCACGCGTTTTCCAGCCGTCTTTGCGCGCGCGGCCTTGTCGGCGGCCCTTACCTCGGCGGCGGAAGCCGCGCCGAGCGACGCCGCCTCGGCGGCCTCATCGTCGCCGCCCGCGGCGAGATCCTCGGCGTCGATCTCGTCGTCGAGCGTGGGATCCTCGAAGAAGCTGGCGGCGAGATTGCGCTCGACGACGCGCAACAGCTTGCGCAGCCTCTTGCGGTCCTTGTCCTCGAGGCCCGCGAGCGCCTCGCGCTCGAGCCGCTTCCAGCAGCGGTCGATCAACTCGACCCGGGCGCGGCCCTCGTCGGTGAGGCAGACCTGCGCCAGCCGTCCGTCATGCTCGGCCGCCTGGCGGCGCACCAGCCGCTGGCCGGACATGCGGGTGATCATCTTGGTGACGGTGGGCGGCTGCACGCCGAGCGTTGCGGCCAACTCGCTCATGGTCAGCCCGTCGGTGTCGGCCAGCGTCTTGAGCACCGCCTCCTGGCCCGGATGCATGCCGATGCGCGCCAGATGGATGCCCGAGCGCGCGCGGTGCGCCTTGGCCGCCTGCGCCAACCGGAAGGTGATGCTCTTCTTGTAGTTGAAACCCATAGCCGGCTCTCCATCGCATTCACCGGACCGCGCGCGGCACAGCCGCAAAAGCCGGGGATACCCGTCCCTAGCAGCCGCCTGTGAAACAAATATGACCCTGTGCGGGAGAGGCGGCAACGCACATGCCCGGCCGAAAGCGGCTGGATGCGCGAACGGTGCAAGGTGGGAGACCGTCTCAGAAACGCGCCATGGACCGGCCGACCTTTTCCAGGAACGCCGCGCGGCTTTCATCCGTGGAGCGGTTCATGTCGTAATGCGCCAGATAGCGCATCGGGGCCATGGGCCGGATCACGGCGCGCAAGGCGCGCGTCACCACCTTGCGCGGCGGGTCGCCCACGAGAAAGGCGCGCAGGCGCGAGCCGCCGTAGCTGGTGACGGTCGTCACGCGGGCAATATTGTGCAGGCACGGCGACGCCTTGCCGTTCTTCATGACGAAGGAAACGCCGGGCAGAAACACCCGGTCGAAAAACCCCTTGAGGATGGCCGGGTAGCCGAAGTTCCACACCGGAAAGCACAGCACCAGAGCGTCCGCCGCCTGCACCCGCGCCACATACGAAGCCACGCTTTGCTGGTTGGTCTCCAGATCGTGATAGCCCAGCCGCTCCTCGCGGCTGAGCCGCGGATCGAAGCCTTCCGCGTAGAGATCGCAATCGTCGACCTCGTGCCCGGCCTTGGTCAGTTCCGCCACCACGCGGGCATGCAGCGCGGCGTTGAAGCTGGTCTCAACCGGATGGGCGAAAAGAACGAGAACACGCATGGGTTACAAAGGCTCCAGTGGTCGGGACGCGCGGGCCGCGGCAATGGCCCGCAAGCGCATCGTCATCCTTGATGTCACCCCGGGCTTGACCCGGGGCCTACTCTGATTTCCGCCCGCTCCAGCGAAAATGGCAGCACTCCCTCTCCCGTTGGGAGAGGGTGGGGTGAGGGGCGCCGATGCCGGCGTGGCACGGGACGCGCGCACCCCCTCACCCGGGCCTGCGGCCCGACCTCTCCCCATGGGAGAGGTAATATCGCGTCAAACGCGCTGCCTCATCCCTTCAGACCGCCGAACAGGAACATCTTGTCGCTGGCGAGATCGAAATCCGGGTTCTCCCAGGCGACCATCTTGCCGGGATTGAGCAGGCCCTTGGGGTCGGCCTCGCGCTTGAAGGCGAGCTGGGTCGCGTCGGTCTGCTTCATGCCCCCTCCTCCAGCGTGACCCGGTGCGGGTTGAAGATCGGGCAGCCGCCGTCCTCATGCAGCGCGATGATCTCGTCGAGCCGCGCTTCGGTGGAATAGCGCACGATCGGCAGGCCGAAGCAGGTGATCTTGCCGTCAAAGCGCACGAATTCCAGATGCCCGGCACCTCGTCGCCGAACAGTGCGGTCATTTCCGCAACCCGGGTCAGGTGTTCGGGATAGGGATAGAGCACCTGCAGATAGGTGATCGAGGGATCGACGCGCAGGCCCCGCAGCGTGGTGTGGTTCCACGCCAGCTCATAGGCGGGCGGCAGACCCTTTTTCTCCTCGGCCGCCGCCGTGTCCGAACGGTAGGCGATCGCGCCTTTGGAATGCGAGGTGAAGGCTTCCACCGCGTCCATGGCGAAGGGAGCGGCCATGATCACCACGACGGAGTGATGCGGCTGGAGGTATTTGCGGTGACGCAGGAAATAGTCGTGCGGCACGGGGGCTGCGATCACCGCCAGCTCCTTCAGCAGGATCCCGTCCTGGTTGGCGAGAGCATCGGCGAAGGCGGCTGCCTCGAGAAAATCGTCGAAGGCGACGAGCACGTCCGTCCAGTCGTAATGCGGCGCCAGCGGCACCTCGACCTCGGTGATGATGCCGTTGGTGCCGTAGGCATGCGCCACCTTGTGAATATCCTCGCCGGTAAGCTCGAGGACGCGCGGCGCGGCCTCCATGGTGATCACCCGCACACGAATGACATTGCCCAGATCGCGCAAGCCGCCCCAGCGGATGGAGCCGACACCGCCGGAGCCGCCGGCGATGAAGCCGCCAACCGTGGCGCTGCGGTAGGTGGAGGGATGCAGCCGCAGCTCCTGGCCGCTGTCGCGCGCCACCGCGTCGATGTCCACCAGCAGGGCGCCGGCCTGCACCACCGCCACGCCGGGACGAATCTCCAGAACCTCGTTGAGCTCCGCTAGATTGAGGATCACGCCGCCGGCCAGCGGCATGGCCTGGCCGTAGTTGCCGGTGCCCGCGCCGCGCGGGGTCACCGGAACCCCGTGCGCGTGGCAGGCTTTGAGCACGCGGATCACCTCGGCTTCGGATTTCGGCGTCACCACGAGATCGCCGGTGACGTTTTCCAGCCGCGCCTTGAGCACCGGCGAATACCAGTAGAAATCGCGGCTCTTCTGCTGCACCAGGCGCGGATTGTCTTCCATCGCCAGACCCGCCAGGTCCGCCTTCAGCGCGTCGAGGGTGGAAGCGGCTACGGCCGGTTCGCTCATGGGGATACTCCAAGAAGGGCGTCGAGTTCACGGTAGTCCGGCAGGGTCCGGTCGATGGCGAGGCCCGAGCGCAGCACCTCGCGCGGGCCGGCGGGACGCGACAGAAGCTCGCTCCAGTCGCGCGCGCGGAAAAGGATCATGTCGGCGGGGCCGCCCACGCTGAGCCGGCCGTGAGCGGGCAGACGCATCACGTCGGCCGGGGCCGTGCTGACGGTGGTGATCCAGTCGCCCACCGGATGGTCGAGCTGGGCGATGCGGGTCGCCTGGGTGTAGACCTCGACGAGATCGAGATCGCCGTAGGCATAGAAGGGATCGCGGGTGTTGTCGGAGGCCACCATCACCGGAATGCCGCGCGCCTTCATCTCGTGCAGCATGGTGATGCCGCGCCAGCGCGGCGTGCGGCCGGAGGCGCGGCCCTGCAGGTACATGTTGCACATGGGCAGCGAGACCACATGGACGCCCGCGCGCGCCACCAGATCGAGCGTCGCATCGGCGCGCGCTTCCGGCTGGTTGGAGATTGAGCAACAGTGGCCGCACAGGATGGTGCCGTCGAACCCGCTGCGGATGGCTGCCTCGGCGATGTGCTTGAGGCTCTCGGCATCCGGATCGGCGGTCTCGTCCACATGGAAATCCAGATCCAGCCCGCGCTCGGTTGCCGCGCTGAAGAGCGCGTCGAGATGCTCGTCCAGCCGCGGCACCATGTAGGTGACCGCGCCCAGCACGCCGCCGGCCGCCGCCACCCGGTCGGCGATGGAATCCAGGAACCCGTCATCGGCGTCGAGCTGGTCGATGGCGAACAGGCAGGCGCCCTGCACCTCGACCCGGCCGGCCCACTCGGCGCGGAGCTCTTCGAGCACCGGCCAGGAAATCGCGTCCTGCGGCGGGATGCTGTCGATGTGGGTGCGGATCGCCGAGGTGCCGTGCGCGAAGGCGCAGCGCAAGGCGAACTCCATGCGCGCGCGCACGTCCTCCGCCGACCAGTTGGCGATCCTGTCCGCGCCCACCGCCGCGAGCGCCGAGGGGAAGGTGCCGTCGGGATTGGAGCGGCGCGGCCAGATGTGGCCCTTGTCGAGATGCGTGTGGCAGTCGACAAGCGTCGGCAGCACCAGCCCGCCATCGAGATCGACAAACGGCAGATCGTCGGGCGCGGCGATGCCCGATGCCTGGATGGCGGCCATGCGGCCGTCATCGATCAGCACATCGGCGCGCATCAGCCCCTCGGCCGCGGCGATGTCCTGCGTGACGCCGGAGACAAGGGCTGCGGGAAGCGTGGCGCGGCGCAGCCAGAAGCGCTGCGCGCGGGGAAAGGTGGCAAAGCCGGAGATCACGTCAGTTCTCCCTCTTGAGCGCACTCTCGTGCCATTTTCTCAGCAGCAGGTGGGAAACGATGCTGGTGAGGAAAAAGATCATCACGCCGGTGAGCGAGAGCAGCACGAGCGCCGCAAACAGTCGCGGGATGTTGAGCCGGAAGCCGGATTCAATCAGCCGGAAGGCGAGACCCGAGCCCGCGCCCGCGGAGCCGGCCGCAAATTCCGCGACCACGGCGGCGATCAGCGCCAGCCCGCCGGCGATCTTCAGACCTGCGAGAAAATACGGCAGCGCATTGGGGATCTTGAGGAACACCAGCGTCTGCCAGCGGCTCGCGCCATAGAGCTCGAACAGGTTGAGCAGGTTGTGGTCGGTGGATTTCAGCCCCTGCGTGGTGTTGGAGAGCACGGGGAAGAAGGCAACGATCCAGGCGCAGATCAGCAGCGCCACCTGGGTCGACGACACGTAGATCAGGATCAGCGGCGCGATGGCGACGATCGGCGTGACCTGCAGGATCACCGTGTAGGGATAAAGCGCCAGCTCCGCGATGCGCGACTGCGACACCAGGATCGCCAGCGCCACGCCTCCAATGAGCGCCAGCGCCAGGGCGGCGAAGGTGATCTTCAGCGTGACCAGCAGCGCGGGGCCGAGGATCGGCCAGTCGGTGTAGAGCGCGATCGCCACGCGTTTGGGGCTGGGCAGGATGTAGTGCGGCACGTCGTAGACGTCCACATAGAGCGCCCAAGCCATGATCAGCAGCGCCAGCATGGCCAGCGGCACGAAGACACGCAGGGCCTGCTCGCGCAATCGCGCCATGAGAAGGCTCGCGGGTTCCGGCGTCACGAGGGTTACGGGTTTCGTCTGTTCCACGGCGATGCTCATGCGTCGCTCGCCTGCATGGCGCCATGCAGCGCCTGCGACGCCTGACGGCAGTAATCGTTGTAGATGGGCGAGGTGCGGAATTCCTCCTCGCGCGGATAGGGCGCCTCGATGGCGAGATCGGCGACGACGCGGCCCGGCCGCGCGGCCATTACCACGATGCGATCGGACAGATAGACGCTCTCGAACACCGAATGGGTGACGAAGAGCACCGTCCAGCCGAATTTCTCCCAAAGATGCAGCAGATCGTTGTTGAGCTTGAAACGGGTGATCTCGTCGAGCGCCGCGAAGGGCTCGTCCATCAGCAGCAGCTTGGGCCGGGTGACCAGCGCACGCGCGATGGAAACCCGCATCTTCATGCCGCCGGAAAGCTCGCGCGGATAGCTTTCGGAAAAACCCTCCAGCCCGACCATCTCCAGCGCCTCCATGACGTCGGCGCGGGCCGCGCGTCTGGACACACCCTTCAGCCGGAGCGGCATCCAGACATTGCCGAAGACCGTGGCCCAGGGCATCAATGTGGGCTCCTGAAACACGAAGCTGATCTCGTGGCCGTGCTCCGCCGTGTCGCCTGAACCGGATGAGGCGGCGCCCGATGTTGGCCAGTCGATGCGCCCCTCCGTCGGGTCGCCCAGCCCGGCGATGATCCTCAGCGCCGTCGACTTGCCGCAGCCCGAGGGGCCGAGCAGGCTGACAAACGAGCCTTCCGCCACATCGAGCGTCATGTCCTTGAGCGCCACGGTGCCGTTGGCGAAGGTCTTCGACACCCCGCGCAGGGAGACCAAAGGCGCGCTGGCGACCAGTCCGGACGGCGGGGTCGCCTCTGTTTGCATGCTCACTATGACGTTTGTTCCCTTCTCAGGATCATGTTTTGCGCGGAGGCGTCGGACTGGATTCGAAAGGCCGCTTCACCTGCGATGTCATCCCGGGCGAGACGCGGCGAGACCCGGGACCCAGTAGCCGTTGCCGCCAGCGAGCGTGCCGGAGCCCGACCACCATTGATTACTGGGTCCCGGCTCTCCGCTTCGCTGCGGCCGGGATGACATTCACTTTGTGCGTCATACAGGCCACCGCGCGGCATGAACGCCGGCCGCCCCTGCCGCCCCTACTTCTTCAGGTCCATGCCGAGACCCTTGCAGACGTAGTCGGTCATCGCGACCTTGGACATGTCCATGCCGGCCTTGACGACGCCCGCGTCGACCATCTTGTCGTAGAAGGTCTTCACGTGCTCCTCGGTCATGCAGCCGATGCCCTTTTCCAGCGCCAGGCCGGATTCAACCAGCCCGAAGTCCTTCATCGTCTTGATGGTGAAGGCGATCTGGCCGTCGGTCATTTCCGGATTGGCGGCCTTGATGAGATCGTTGGCGCCGGCGTTGTCGCCGTAGAGATAGTTGTACCAGCCGATGATAGAGGCCTCGACAAAGCGCTTGACCACATCTGGATTGGCCTCGAGGAAGCCGGTCGTCGTCTCGATCATCGTCGAATAGGTGTCGAAACCCGCGTCCGCCATCAGGAAGAGTTTCGGCTTGATGCCGCCGACCTGCTCGATCGCGTAGGGCTCGGACGTGATGTAGCCCTGCTGCGCGGACTGCTTGTCGGCCAGAAACGGCGCCGGGTTGAAGGTATACGGCTTGTACTGCTCGTCGCGGAAGCCCGGATAGGCCTTCTTCATCCACTGGAAGCCGGTGGCGAACAGGTCCTTGCCCATGAAGATGGTCGGCAGCTTGGCGAGATCGCCAAACGTCTCGATGCCGGCGTCCGGATGGGCGATCAGGACCTGCGGATCCTTCTGGAAGATGGCCGCGACATTGACCACCGGGATCTCCTGCTCCAGCGCGGAAAACGAGCCGATCAGGTTGCCCTGCATGTAGAACTGGATCTTGCCGGCCATCAGCAGCGCCTGATTGGCCGCCTGCGGTCCGCCCTGCACGATCTCCACGTCGAGGCCGTATTTCTCATAGGTGCCGTCGGCCACCGCCTGGTAGAAACCGCCGTGCTCGGCCTCGGCCAGCCAGTTGGTGCCGAATTTCACCTCGTCGAGCGCGAGTGCCGGCACGGAAAGGGTCGCCGTCGCGGAAAGCGCCGCCGCGGCAAGTGCGAATGTGATCAGTTGCTTCATGATGCAGCTCCACCCTGCGCGCGTTCTCCGGCGTTGCGGCCGCGCGCAATTCCTGATGCCAGTCACCGGTCAGACCCGGCCTGACCTGTCGGCCGCCCGCGTCATTGCGGGCAACCGGGCAAAAATCGCAAGAGCCGTGCCAGCGCCGCGAAGCGCCGGACCGCCCGTTGCGCAGGCAGACTAGCGCATTAGACCTGCCCAAAAAAGCGGCATGGCGCGACTGAAACATCGCCGTCCGCACCCCTTGCGCCGGCGCACGCGCGCGCATAATGCGGGATTGCATACGCGGCGCCCGCGCGCCGAGCCGAGAAGGATTTGAGCCATGCTGACGCATCTGACGCCCGAGACGATCCGGGCGCCCTTCGCCCGCTACAGCCACGGCGTGGTGATCCCGCAAGGCCACCGGCTGCTGGTGTGTTCCGGCCAGCTGGGCATTGCGACCGACGACGCGATCCCCGGGACTGTGGAAGAACAGACGGCGCTGTGTTTCGAGGCGGTTGGCGCCCTGCTGCGCGCGGCGGAGATGGAACTTGCCGACATCGTGCGCATCAACGCCTATGTGACGGGCCGCGAACACCTGGCGGGCTATATGGCGGCGCGCGACCGCTTTATCAAAAGCCCGCCGCCCGCCTCCACGCTGATGATCGTCTCGGGCTTCGCGCGCGAGGCGTTTCTGGTCGAGATCGAGGTGATGGCGGCGAAGGAGGGATGACGATCCCCGACGTAATCGATGCGCTGTCAGCGCTGATCGCGGTCTGTGCCGACACCGGTATAACGCATAGGCCCAATTTCTCTGCCCCGCCACAGATGACCATCGCGCAGACACGAACCGGCGCCAATGACCATCGCCGGTATAGCCGTCGGCACGCTGATTTGGACGGGCTGGCGCATATGGCTACTGCCGACTGGTCGCGGCAATGCATCGGTTCTGCCCGGCACAACCAATCCCTTCCGCTTCGGACCAAACACCAATCTGCCAAACCCAAGAGAAGTAAGCGTCGCCGCTTCATTATTTGCCATTGCGGTGCCCGAGGACGCCTCGGTCGGCAATTGTGGCGCAGGAATGCGATAATTCTGGTGCCGCCGTCACCGGAGTGCGAACTTTACGCTACGGTCAATTTAGGCAAAAGTGTCATGCGGCTCAAGGATCTCGACGGCATGGTAACCCTGCATATCATCGGAACAACGTTGATGGGGTTTGGGTTCGATTTAGCGTTCGATCGATATTTTACATCGTCTCGGTCAGGATCTTAAATTTCAGCTTCCCAATTGATACATGCGATAAACGCTCATTTACCATGTATTTTACTTTATGAATACCATTGTAAATTTATACGAGGTCAATAAAAATTCTAACTTATAGAATTATCGAAAATTGAAATCATAATTGGGATATTCTCCCGAGTATTGAAAAGGACAGAAAATGAAGCGCCTTTGGCTGACATATGCATGGAAGGATAACGAAGAGAACGATATAGACTATATCGCAACGAAGCTTAAAGAAAACAAAATCGATGTGCATGTAGATAAAACAAAATTATTTGGAGGAAAAAGACTTTGGGAGCAAATAGACAACTTTATAAGCGATGAGACAAAAACTGATGCGTGGGCTATCTATGTGACAGAGAGCAGTCTTAGGAGTGAAGCGTGCCGAGAGGAATTATATTACGCTTTGGATCGCGCCCTAAGTAAAAGAGGATCTGGATTTCCGATAATTGGAATATTTCCAACCGATCTGGATCGGGATCTAATTCCATCCGCAATCACATCTCGCCTATATATTACCTTGGACAATGAGAATTGGGCTGAAAGGGTTGCTGACGCAGTCGAGGGAAGAAACACAAATACTATTAATAAGCAGCACAATTTCAAGTGTACAATTAAGAAGCAAAAAAATAAAATATGGGTCCAGGTACGGCCTCGAATAGGGGTATGGCAACCTGCTTTCTTGGGTGTGCCGGAAAATTCAAAAAGCAAAATTGAGATGATATGTCCAGGAACTCCTGATCGGGGTCCAGATCCGAATGCAACAATGATTTCTGACAGAACAGTATCGACCTGCAACGGAGATTTCCATGGCACGAGTATTGGCGACAGAATTGATAGCAATCGAAGCCTTTACGTGTTGCTTGATTCAGCTCCGTCATCTATCGTTTTTGGGGGACTAGGCAACCCAATAAAGATGTTTCAAATAACGCAAGAGGAATATGAATATTTTACAGTATATGAATAATATTAACTGAGGCGGCCCATGCTCGGGCATATCCCATCCAGTCAGATGCGCACGCCGTTCGCGCGTTTCAGCGACGATGCGGAAATTCCTCCGCCTCCACGCTGATGATCGTCTCGGGATTTGCCCGCGAGGAATTTTTGGTCGAGATCGAGGTGATGGCGGCGAAGCAAGGGTGAGGGTCAGTCCCGGGCACCCGGGCAGCTATCAGGAAAAAAGATCCTCAACGCTGCGCGCGCCGTGCACCACGCGCAGGATGATCAGCTCCCACTCGTCGAAGACATAATAGATCCCGTAACCGCGATGGAGATGCACACGCAATCCCGGCGCCAACTGGTCCCGCTTGGCGCCGATATTCGGGGCAAGGCGCAAAGGCTCAAAGCGGATTGTGATCTGCCGCAGGAAATTGTCTGCGGCGTCAGGCGAGTCTCGCGCGATGTAGGACCAGATATCTTGCAGATCGCGCTCCGCCTGATCCGTTATTCGGAGAGTGAGCTTTCTGTGAATTGCGCCCTCGCCTGCCGGATGATCTTTTCAGCATCGAAATCATGAACCCTGCCGGCGGCGACATCCGCCAGACCTTCGTCGATCAGCGCCCGCATGGCGGCGATCTTGTCGGCGCGCTCCTGGTCGCGGCGGATCAGGTCGCGGACATAGTCGCTGGCGTTGGCGTAGCGGCCCGAGCGGGCCTGCTCCTCGACCCAGTCCTTCATCAGGTCCGGCAGGGACACATTCATCGTCGCCATGGGATTTCGCCTTCGCGTTGCCGATGGCAAAGATTGCCAAAATTTGGTATGATCTGTCAAGGTCCCGGCGTCACGGCCAGACTTGCCGCGTCACGCCGCAGGCCCCGCAGGCCCCGCAGGCCCCGCAGGCCCCGCAGGCCCCGCAGGCCCCGCAGGGAACAGGGCACACACCCCGAGCCCTCTTGCGCAATCGCCAAAGCTCTTCGACAATGCGGCGCGCCCGCCGGCACCCCCATGCCGGATGTCCGTTACTGAATGACACATACACGGCTGCTTCCGCGCGAAGCACGCCTCAGCCCCTGCGCGGAACTCGGGCGGCCCCGGCCGCTATCCAAGCCTGCAGGTCCAATGACAAGGACCACCTCATGCGTCTCTGGATCAAGAACCCCATCGCCATTCTGGCCGACGGCGCCGAGAATGGCGTTGTCGTCGAGGACGGCGTGATCATCGAACTGGTCGCCGCCGGCCAGCAGCCGATGCTGCCCGTCGAGCAGACCTTCGACGCCTCCTCCCATGTGATCATTCCCGGGCTGGTGAACACCCACCACCACTTCTTCCAGACGATGACCCGCGCGCATCCGCAGGCGATCAACAAGGAGCTGTTTCCTTGGCTGCAGGCGCTCTATCCGATCTGGGCGAAGAACGTGACGCCGGAGAGTTTTCGGCTCGGCACGCGGCTGGCGCTGACGGAACTGCTGATGTCCGGCTGCACCACGGCCGCCGACCACCACTACCTGTTCCCCGCGGGGCTTGAGGGCGCCATGGACATCCAGGTGGAGGAAGCCCAGCGGCTGGGCATCCGCATGACCGTGTCGCGCGGCTCGATGAATCTTTCGGAAAAGGACGGCGGCCTGCCGCCCGACGCCGTGGTGCAGGACGAGGACACGATTCTCGCCGACTGCGAGCGGGTTTTGCAGAAATACCACGACCCGTCCGACGGCGCCTTCATCCAGGTGGCGCTGAGCCCCTGCGCGCCCTTCACGGTGACGAAAAACCTGATGCGCCAGAGCGTCACTCTGGCTGAGAAATACGACTGCCGCCTGCATACCCATCTGGGCGAAACGCTTGATGAGGATGACTATTGCGAGCACCATTTTCAGTGCCGCCCGGTCGACTATCTGGAGGAATGCGGCTGGCTCAACGAGCGCGTGTGGCTGGCGCACGGCATCCATTTCAACGACGACGAGATCAGGAAGCTCGGGCATCACTGCGTCGGCGTCTGCCATTGCCCGACGTCCAACATGGTTCTGGCCTCGGGCCAGTGCCGCACCAAGGAGCTGGAGGCCGCCGGATCCCCCGTGGGCCTCGGTGTCGACGGCTCCGCGTCCAACGACAATTCCAACCTCATGGAAGGCGTGCGTCACGCGCTGATGATCAACCGGCTGACCTATGACGCGGCAAGCGTCACCCATTTCGACGCCTTCCGCTGGGCCACCGAAGGATCGGCGCGCTGCCTGGGCCGCACCGACATCGGCGCGATCCGCGTCGGCATGCAGGCCGACATGGCGTTCTACCGGCTCGACGACCTGCGCTTTTCCGGCGGCGGCGACCCGCTGGCGACGCTCGTGCTCTGCGGCGCGCATGAGGCCGACCGGGTGATGATCGCCGGCGACTGGAAGGTCGAGGATTGCCTGCCGACCCACATGGACGTCGGCAAGCTGCGCTTTGAGCACGGCGAGGCGGCGAAGAAGTTTCTGGAGGCGCTGTAGGCGCCCTCACCCCAACCCTCTCCCCGGCGGGGAGAGGGTGCGGATGCGGCGGGCGTCGGCGTAGTCCTTTCTTCTCCCCGCCGGGGAGACCGTGGCGCGTCAGCGCCGGATGAGGCGTGCGAGCCGATCGCGCAAGCTGCCCGCCCTTCGAGACGCCCGGCCTGCGCCGGGCTCCTCAGGGTGACGTTGGGTGTGGGGCGGGCATCAAGCGGGAGCGCTCATTCATCTACACGCACATGGCCATCTCCCCGCATACGGCCCGCCACCCGCTCAACGTCATGCTGAGGAGGGCCATCAGGCCCGTCTCGAAGCATGGGCGGCGGATGCGTTGAGAAAGGCCTGAGCCGCGGGCCGGACGGCGCCCCCTTGGCAATCGGCGCGGGGGCGGGCATTGTCGCGGGCCCTGTTGCCCGCCGGAACGCCCTCATGTTCGACACGCCCCTGCTGATCGTCATCGCCGGCGTCTTCGTGCTCGCCGGCTTCGTCAAGGGCGTCGTCGGGCTGGGCCTGCCGACGGTGAGCCTGGGCATCCTGACCGCCGTCATCGGGCTGCCGCAGGCCATGGCGCTGATGATCGTGCCGGCGTTTCTCACCAACGTGTGGCAGGCAATGGCCGGCGGCGGCGCGCATCTGGTGCTGCGGCGGATCCGGTTGTTTCTACTGCTGGCGACCCTCACCGTGTGGATCGGCGCGCTGGCGCTGACGCGCATGGATCTGAATGTCCTCGCCGGCCTGCTGGGCGCGCTTCTGATCCTCTATGCGCTGACCAGCCTCGCCGGGCTTCGCATCACCGTGCCCAAACGCCACGAGCCCTGGCTGGGGCCGCTCACGGGCGCGGTCAACGGCGTGCTGACCGGCATGACCGGCGCCTACGCGGTGCCGGGAGTGATGTACCTGCAAGGGCTCGGCCTGACGCGCGACCAGTTCATCCAGGCGATGGGCATGCTGTTTCTCGGCTCCACCGTGGCGCTGGGCCTGGCGCTGGGCGCAAGCGGCATCGTGCCGCCCGGCGTCGGGATCTATTCGGTGCTCGCCGTGATCCCGGCACTGTCGGGCGTCTGGCTGGGCCAGCGCGTGCGCAGACGCCTCTCGGAAGCCCAGTTCCGGCGGCTGTTCTTCCTCGCCATTCTCGGGTTGGGCGGCTATATCGCCTTCGAAGCGGTCCGGGCGGGGCTGTGAGGCCTTCGTCGCCTTCGCGCCGAATTCTTGCTATGATCGCGCATCCATCCTGATCTTCGCGAGGAACCCGGATGTCTGGGGTTGAAAAAATTTCCGTCTCGCTGCCCGAGGAGCTCGTCGCACGCATGCGCGCCGCTGTGGACGCAGGCGACTACGCCTCGACCGGCGAGGTCATCCGCGACGCCATGCGCGACTGGACGCTGAAGCAGCAGGCAAAAGCAGCCGATATCGAGCGCCTGCGCAAGGCCTGGCAGGAAGGCATAGAAAGCGGTTCGGCCGGCGCATTCGACATCAAGGAGTTCAAATTTCGGGCCCGCGAGGAACTCGCGCGGCGACAAAAACGCGCGGGAAATGATCGATAGACTTGTCGTCAATGACCAAGCCGACACTGACATGCTGGACATCTGGTGCTCGATCGCACCCGATGACCTCACCGCCGCAGATCGCCTCGCCGATTTATTCCACGAGAAATTCGCGTTGCTCGCACGGCATCCCGAGTTGGGGCGCCAGCGAACCGATATCGGCACCAATGCCCGCGCGTTTCCGGTCGGCAGCTATCTGATCCTGTACCGCACGACGGCCGCGGGTGTGGAGATCGTCCGCGTCATCCACGGCGCCCGCGATCTGGGCGATCTCCTCGACGACTGACCCGCCGCGTGTCCGGCCCCTGCGCGCGCCCGTCGTAAAATCTGAAAAATGTCGCACCCGTGGCAATTGCCACATGTATTCGCACGCCACCGGGATATAAATCCCATCGCGCTTCGGCGTATTTTCCAAGCAACTTAACATTTTTATTAAAGGAATTGCCATGAAACACGAGGATATCAAGACGTTCGCCGCCCGCCCGGCTCCCCAGGCCTGCAAGCTGATGGATTTCGACAAGGCACAGGTGCATCCCGGCTTCCTGCCGAACACCTTCATTCTCATCGTCAGCGGCGACAAGCCGTCGACCAACATCGAGATCACCCTTCGGCCTCTGGTCTACGTCAAGCAGCCGGAATACTGGGGCTTCGAGGTAATCGGCTGCATCACCGGCATCGGCCTGCCGGTCGTAACCCCCTACACCGAGGCGGCCGACATCGGCAGCAACCGGGGCACGAAGGGCATCGAGGTGATCGGCGCCAACAAGACGCTGCAGATCGCGGTGCCGTAAGCGGCGCGCGATCCCGAGCGGCCAGGTGCCTGCCCCTCCCCGGGCGCCTGGCCCCATCGCGCGATGGACATGACCCGCATTCCGCCCAAACGCGTTCCACCTAAACCGGTTTAGCCGGAATTCTGACCGCAATGCGTACAAAGCGATTGATTTTTATTGGTTATTCCTTCGCGAATTGATCTGCGTCAAGGCCGGGTCCGGTCACCCGCCCGGATGCTGGGGCCATCAATGGCAGCGTTTCATGCCACGATGGAGGATCCCCATGGAGCACCCGACCTCGCCCAAGGGCGAATATTTCCAGCGCGACCGGACCATGCATCCGCCAGCGCTCACCCCGCATTACAAGACCAGCGTCACCCGCTCGCACAAGAACGCGCTGCTGTCGCTGCAGAATTCCCTGTCGGAGATCACCGGCCCGGTGTTCGGCCACAACGAACTCGGCGCGCTCGACAACGACCTGATCCGCAACTACGCACACGGCGGCGATCCGATCGGCGAGCGCATCATCGTGCACGGGCGGGTGCTGGACGAGGCCGGACGGCCGCAGCCGAACGCGCTGCTGGAGTTCTGGCAGGCCAACGCCGGCGGCCGCTACCGCCACAAGAAGGACACCTATCTGGCGCCGATCGACCCGAACTTCGGCGGCTGCGGCCGCACGCTGAGCGACGAGAACGGCTATTACATGTTCCGCACGATCAAGCCGGGCCCCTATCCGTGGCGCAACTTCGTCAACAACTGGCGCCCCGCCCACATCCACTTCTCGATCTTCGGCCCGGCCTTCGCCCAGCGGCTGATCACCCAGATGTACTTCGAGGGCGACCCGCTGATCTGGAGCTGCCCGATCGTGCGCGGCATTCCCGACGACGACGCCATCCGCCAGCTCATCGCGCCGCTGGATCTCAACGCCTCGATCCCGATCGACACGCTGGCCTACAAGTTCGACATCGTGCTGCGTGGCCGCCGCTCGACGATGTTCGAAAACCGCCTGGAGGGGAACTGAGCCATGGTTCAACCGCTTGATTACCTGCGCGAAACCGCGTCACAGACCGCCGGTCCCTACGTCCATATCGGGCTGATCCCGAAACAGGCCGGCTTCGACATTTTCGAAAACCAGCTGGGCGACACGATGCTGACGCCCGAGACCAAGGGCGAACGCATCACCATCAAGGGCCATGTGTTCGATTCAACCGGCACGCCCTTGCGCGATGTGCTGCTGGAGATCTGGCAGGCCAACGCCGATGGCCGCTACAACCACCCCGACGATACCCAGGGCAAGCCGCTGGACGAGACGTTCCGGGGCTGGGGACGCACCGGCTCGCACTTCGAGACCGGCCTGTACACGTTCAAGACGATCAAGCCGGGCGCCGTGCGCGGGCGCCACACCCACACGATGGCGCCGCACATCAATGTCTGGATCGTCGCGCGCGGCATCAACATCGGGCTGAACACGCGGATGTATTTCTCCGACGAGACCGAGGCCAACGCCAAGGATCCCGTGCTCAACCTGATCGAGCTGGAGAAGCGCCGCGAGACGCTGATCGCCCAGCGCTCGGAACGCGACGGCGAGGTGATCTATACCTTCGACATCCATCTGCAGGGCGACAATGAAACGGTGTTTCTGGACATCTGAGGCACAGCCGTCCCGCAGCCGTCCAACCGGGCGGATCACGGACACACCACCGCCGGCGCGGCAGACCGCGCCGGCCAAGCCGGCTTCACATCGGGCTTCACATCGAGCCGGCCGGAGCGCTCAGCCGAATTTCAGCAGCGCTCAGCCGAATTTCAGCTCATTGCCGAGCACGATCACCGTGTTCCGCATAGACTTCGTGGCAATGCAGTGATGAATACTCATTCATCACTCCTGGCGCCCCGACCGGGCGTTCATATCCAAATATCCCCAGATAAGATAAGCAATACTCTCTTTGATTGAAATTGCATTTCAACGAAACTTGCTATGCCGCAAATGAATTTATTACCTGTTCAGTGTGCTGGCAAAAATGAAAATCAGAAATATCAGTAAATTTTGAAAAATGATCAGCGAACTGTCGTCAATATACTTCGATGAAAACACCCGGCCGCGCCCCGCCGTGGATGGCGAAGAACACGCCCGCACGGCCCGCGGCTATGGCTCCTTCGTACGATAGTAAACGCCCGTGGCGACGCGGTAATATTACGCATCGGCAGACAGACCGTATCGACAACGACAGAAAACCGGAGCGGAAACAGCCTGCGCGCGGTGTACCGCGGACAGCAAGTTTCTTTACTTTGAGCGCGATCACCCTGGCGCGTCCTGACACGTCCATCAGCACGCAAGGTGATCCGGAGCGGGGGAAATTCCTCATGGGCATTATGAGCACGCTATTCGGCGGCGCGGAGGCTTCATCGCCTGCGCCGCGCTACACGCATGTCAAGATCCACCCGGCGGTTGATGGCGGCGTCAAGCCGGCGGCGGCCGGGTTCAACGGCGGCACGCTGACCTGCCACTGCCGCACCAATCCTGTGAAGGTGAAGATCACCTCGCAGACGGCGCACAACCATGTCTGCGGCTGCACCAAGTGCTGGAAACCGTCGGGCGCCACCTTCTCGCAGGTCGCTGTTGTCGGCCGCGATCAGCTCTCGGTCATCGCCAACGAGGACAAGCTGCAGATCGTCGACCCGAGCGCCACCATCCAGCGCCACGCCTGCAAGGAGTGCGGCGTGCACATGTATGGCCGCATCGAGAACAAGGACCACCCGTTCTACGGTCTCGACTTCGTGCACACGGAGCTTTCGGACCAGAGCGGCTGGGCCGCGCCCGAATTCGCCGCCTTCGTTTCCTCGATCATCGAGTCCGGCACGCCGCCGGAGAAGATGGACGAGATCCGCGGCCGGCTGAGAGAACTCGGTCTGGAGCCTTATGACGCGCTGTCGCCGGCATTGATGGACGCGATTGCCACGCATATCGCCAAGAGCACCGGCGCGTTGCCCAAGTAGGCATGACGGAGGCCTCCGGCGGCGGGCGGAAAATCCGTGCCGCGGCGGAGGCCTGCGATCGGTTGTAGCGACATACCGACCCCTCTCCCGATCCGCGATCCCATCGTTCACATGAGCAGGGGCGCGGATCGCGGGGAGCTTTTTCGTGCGTCTTGGATACCCGCAACTCGCTGTGACTGCGCGGCTACAAGCGGCTCAGGATCTGAAACACGCGCGCGGCGCCATCATCGCTCGCGCCGCCGCCGTAGGCGCGCGACGCGGTCAGCCGCCGATCGGCCTGTTCAGTCCGATCGGTGAACGGATCGCGCCCGGCTGGCGATAAAGGCGCGTCGCCGAATCCGACCAACTCGCCCGTGGCCGCGAAAACCGGTGCGCTGGTCTCCGCCCGATCCCCGCCGAAGATACCCGGTGACGATCCCGTACCCCCGACATCCGGCCGCTCGCCACGCGCCGCGTAGAATTGCGCCGCGCGGGCCTGTTCGGTCTGTCCGCGTCCGCTGTCGTCTGCCGCGGCGAAGGAGTCCCCGGCGGGTTCGGGCGCGCGGACCGCGTCCTGCGCGTCACCCGCAGGCGCACTGTCGCCGGGCGGCTGCGTCTCCTCACCGCCGCGTTCCGCCTCCCGCACCTTGCGGGCCTCGGCCTGGGCGGCGATGAGCGTCTGGCGCGCCGCCGCGGCAACCCGCTGGTCCTGCGGCGACGGATCGGCGGGGGCGAGCGCCGCGCGGATGACGACCTGCATCTTGCGCGCGGTGGCCTCCGGCGTGCTCTCCGCGGATGTGTCGATGGCCACCTCGCCGCCGACCGCATAGGATTTTCCGTCCGGCCCGCGCTGCATCTCGTAGGACGGCGAGCCGGCATGGCCGCCGCCGGCCGCCGCGTGGGCGTTTTCGTGCGCGCGCACCTCCGCGTCGCGCTTGCGCAGGTCGGAGACCTGCTTCTTTTCCTCCGCGCTGAGCTCCTCGACGGCGCCGACGGCCGACCGCCCATCCGTTTCCGCCGCCGGAGCGCCGCGCGGCTGGGCCGCATCGCGCGCGCCGATGCTGGCCCGTTGATAGGCCTGAGCCGCAGAGAAGGGTCCGATCGAGACTGCCATGGTGGGCCGATTCAAGCCGACAGGCTTCGACAGGCGGTTAACAGACGGCCTGCGGACCGCTCATATTTTCGTGACAGAACCGCGCGGGTTTTCCCGTATGCGCCGCCTTTGCGGGTCGCGCGCATCACCGCCAGGCGGGCGCGACGACGCGTCGCTGCGTCATCGTGGCGGCGTCCGCCCCATTGCAAGACGGCGCGCGAATGCGCAGGGTAGAGGGACACAGAAAAGCGGCAGGATCACCATGTTCGATTTCGACGCGGCCATGCTCGCCCGCCTTCAATTCGCCTTCACGGTCAGCTTCCACATCATCTTTCCCGCCTTCACGATCGGGCTGGCGAGCTATCTCGCCGTGCTGGAAGCCCTTTGGCTGGCGACGCGGCGGCAGGTGTTCCGCACGCTGTTCGACTACTGGAAAACCATCTTCGCGGTGACCTTCGGCATGGGCGTCGTCTCCGGCATCGTCATGAGCTACCAGTTCGGCACCAACTGGAGCGTGTTTTCCGACAAGACCGGCCCGGTGCTGGGTCCGCTGATGGGCTACGAGGTGCTTTCGGCGTTTTTCCTGGAGGCCGGCTTCCTCGGCATCATGCTGTTCGGGCTCAAACGCGTCGGCCCGGGGCTGCATTTCTTCGCCACCGTGATGGTGGCCTTCGGCACCTTCCTCTCCGCCTTCTGGATCCTGTCAGCCAACAGCTGGATGCACACACCGGCCGGCCACGCCATCAATGACGTCGGTCAGTTCGTGCCCGTCGACTGGTGGGCGGTGATCTTCAATCCCTCGTTTCCCTACCGGCTCGTGCACATGGTGCTGGCCGCCTATCTGACCACCGCCTTCGTGGTGGGCGCCACCGGCGCCTGGCACCTGCTGAAAAGCCGGCGGATCCCGGGCGACCACGAGGCGGCCAGGGTGATGTTCTCCATGGCCATGTGGATGGCGGCCATCGTCGCGCCGATCCAGATCGTGGCGGGCGACTTCCACGGACTGAATACGCTGGAGCATCAGCCCGCCAAGATCGCCGCCATGGAAGGGCATTTCGAAAGTCAAAAGGGCGCGCCGCTGATCCTCTTCGGCCTGCCCGACATGGAGGCGGAGGAGACGAAATACGCCGTCGAGATTCCGAAACTCGGCAGCCTGATCCTGACCCACGATTGGGAGGGCGAGGTGCAGGGCCTGAAAAACTGGCCTGCGGAGGAGCGCCCCTACGCGCCGCTGGTCTTCTGGAGTTTCCGGATCATGGTCGCCCTGGGCTTCGCCATGATGGGCCTGGGGCTGTGGAGCCTGTGGCTGCGCTACACCGATCGGCTTTATGACGCGCCGTGGATGCACCGCGCGGCGCTCGCCATGGGACCGGCGGGCTTCGTCGCGGTGCTCGCGGGCTGGATCACCACCGAGGCCGGCCGTCAGCCCTGGACCGTCTACGGATTGCTGCTCACGCGGGATTCGCTCTCGCCGGTGGACGCGCAGGCCGTGGGCGCATCGCTGATCGCCTTCATCTTAGTGTATTTCGCGGTCTTCGGCGCCGGCACCTTCTATCTGCTGCGGCTGATGCACCGCGCGCCGGATGCGCCGCCCGACGAGCCGGACGCACAGGAAGCGGCGCTCGCCGCGCGCACCGCCGTCTTCCGCGGCGCCAGCAAGGGAGCCGCGTCATGATCGACCTCGTCACCGCCAACCTGCCGCTGATCTGGGCCGGGCTGATCGCCTTTGCGGTGCTGGCCTACGTGATGCTCGACGGCTTCGATCTCGGCGTCGGCATCCTGTTCCCCTTTATCCGCACGCGCGCGGACCGCGACACGGCCATGAACACCGTCGCCCCCATCTGGGACGGCAACGAGACCTGGCTGGTGCTGGGCGGTGGCGGACTGTTCGCGGTGTTCCCGCTGGCCTATAGCGTGATCATGTCGGCGCTCTACGCGCCCGTCATCGCCATGCTGCTGGCGCTGGTGTTCCGCGGGGTGGCGTTCGAGTTCCGATGGAAGACCGAACGCGGCCGGTTCCTGTGGGACTGGGCGTTTGCCGGCGGCTCGACGATCGCCGCCTTCTCGCAGGGCATCATGCTGGGCGCGCTGGTGCAGGGGATTCCGGTGGCCGAGCGTGCCTACGCGGGCGGCTGGTGGGACTGGCTGACGCCGTTCTCCCTGCTCACCGGCATTGCGGTGGTCATCGGCTACGCGCTTCTGGGCGCGACCTGGCTGGTGCTGAAGACCACGGGACCGCTGCAGCAGCACGCCAACGGCATCGCCAAGCTGGCCGCCCTCGGCACCGTGGCGCTGATCGGCGCGGTGAGCCTGATCACCCCGGTGCTCGATCCCCAGTACATGCAGCGCTGGTTCTCCTTTCCGCAGATCGTCTACGCCTCGCCGGTGCCGATCCTGGTCGCCATCTGCGTCTTCCTGCTGTTCACCGGCCTCAGGCAAGACCGGGATTTCCAGCCCTTCGCCGCGAGCCTGGGGCTTTTCGCGCTGTCCTACGTGGGCATCGGCATCGGCTTCTATCCGTACATCGTGCCGCATTCGGTGACCATCGAGGCGGCCGCCGCCCCGCCGATGAGCCTGGGCTTCCTGCTGGCCGGCGCCGTGGTGCTGATTCCGGTGATCCTCGCCTACACCGCCTACGCCTACTGGGTGTTCCGCGGCAAGGTGACCCGTGAAAGCGGCTACCACTGATGCCCGAGGACAATCCCTTCCAGCCGCCTCTGCGACGCCGGCTCGCCTGGTTCGCCGGCCTGTGGGCGGCGAGCGTGCTGACGCTGGCCGCCGTCGCCTTCCTCATCCGCGCCTGGATCGGCGCGTAGGCCGTCCGCCGCTTCTCTCGCCCGGACCGCTGCGCTATGCTGCCGGCTCCTTCCCCCCTTGCGGAGATCCCCATGCTGCCAAAGCGCTTCTGGCACGAGATGACCACTTTCGACTTCTCGACCAACGACACCAGCGATTGGATCGCGGTGCTGCCGGTCGCGGCGATCGAGCAGCACGGCCCGCATCTGCCGGTGGCCACCGACACGGCGATCGCGCAAGGCCAGATCAAACGCGCGCTGGAACTGATGCCCGATGATCTGCCGGTCACCTTCCTCCCCGTCCAGGCGGTGGGCAAATCCAACGAGCACATCGACTTTCCCGGCACGCTGACCGCCTCATGGGACACGCTGACGAGGATGTGGCTGGAGATCGGCGAGAGCGTGCACCGCGCCGGCATCCGCAAGCTGGTGATCATCAATTCGCACGGCGGCAACGTGCCGATCATCGACACGGTGGCGCGCGAGCTGCGGGTGCGCTTCGACATGCTGGTGGTCGGCACGGCCTGGTCGCGCTTCGGCCAGCCCGAGGGCGTGTTTCCGCCGGACGAATTCACCTATGGCATCCACGGCGGTGACGTGGAGACCTCGATCATGCTGCACCTGAATCCCGAGCTGGTGCACATGGAGAACGCCGAGGACTTCAAGTCCGCGCAGACGCATTTCATCCAGGAGTTCAAGCACCTGCGCGCGCACGGTCCGGCGCAGTTCGGCTGGAAGTCGCAAGATCTCGGGTCCAGGGGCACGGTGGGCAACGCCGCCGCCGCCACCGCCGAGAAGGGCCGCGCCTCGGTCGACCACGCCGCCCAAGGCTTCGTCGAGCTGATGGATGACGTCCACCGCTTCGACATGAGCCGGCTGAAGAGCCGGGAGTAGGCGGGGCTAGCCTCCACCGAACCTCCGAGAGGAGAACCCGGGTCCGACCCGCGACGGGTGGACGCACACCCTCTCCCATGGGGAGAGGGTGGGGTGAGGGGTGCCAATATCAAGGGATGCCCTTGAAGTTCACATCCCCTTGCATGTTGTTTCCAGCGCAAATCGGCGATGATTTGTGCTGGCCGCGTGCGGATGGCCATCCGCACGCGGCCGGATCGACGGGGCCGCGATCCCCTTGGTCGAGACCCGCGGGTGAGCCTGGTCCGCCGATCCCTTTGCGCCTGTTCTGAACAGATGATTGGGAGCCAGACCCGCATGCAAGGCCAGATCCAGCCGCAAACACCCGGCGCACAGCCAGTCTACGTCGGCATCGACGTCTGTAAAGACCATCTCGACATCCACCTGCATCCCCTCGGGCACGGCCTGAGGCTCGCCAACGACCGCGACGGCGTGAGCCGGCTGAAGCGGTTGCTGGCCCGACACGACGTCGCGCGCGTCGTGCTGGAGCCGACGGCCAGCTACCATCGGCTCGTCCACCGCTCGCTGGCCCAGGCTGGCTGGCCGGTGGCGGTCGTCAACCCGCTGCGCGCGCGGCTGTTCGCCGAAGTCCTCGGCAGCCGCGCCAAGACCGACCGCGTCGACGCGAAAATGCTGGCGATCCTCGGCGCGACGCTGGCCCCCCAGGCCACGCCGCCGGCGCCCGAAGCGCTCGAGGAACTGCGGGAGCTGGTGCATGCGCGCGCCGCCGCGACCCAGGAGCGCACCGCGCTCGCCAACCGGCTGACGGCCAGCCACGTCGCCGTCCTCAAGGCCGAGCTCAGGCGGCTGCTGGCCGGCCTCGACAGGCACATCGCGCGGCTGGCCCGCGAGATCGGGCGCCGCATCACCGACGATCCGGGGCTGGCGCGGCGCCAGGCCATCCTCACCTCGATCCCCGGCATCGGCGCCACCGTCGCCGCCGTGCTGATCGCCGACATGTCCGAGCTCGGCCAGCTCGACCGCCACGCCTGCGCCAGCCTGGCCGGCGTCGCCCCCTCGCCAACGACAGCGGCGACATCCGGGGACCGCGCCACATCAGGGGCGGCCGCGCCATGCCCCGCCGCGCGCTCTATTGGGCAGCGCTGTCCGCCGCCAGGTACAATCCCGACCTCGCCGCCTTCTACAAACGCCTGCGCGACAACGCCAAAAAGCCCAAGGTCGCCCTCACCGCCGTCATGCGAAAGCTCATCATCCTCGCCAACACCCTGCTCAAGGAGGACAGACTGTGGACCCCAAAACACGCTTGACCTGAAACACAGATGCTCACCCGGCGCGTTCGCGCCGACCTCTCCCCATGGGAGAGGTACATTCAAGCGCTGCTCGCCCGGGATGACATCGCGTGGGCGAAGAAGCCCCTACACGTCGAGCCGCATGTGCGGCTGTCCGTTGGAGGTGCGCTCGACGGTGACGCCGTCCTCGGTGAGGACGCAGGTCACCCGCTTGCGGTAGGCGGAGAAGCTGTCAAACGTCACCACGTCGACGGGCTCGTCGAAATCGAAGGTGACCCGCCGGTGACCGCTGTCGCCCAGCAGCCGCACGCCGATCACGGTGCCGGTGAAGGGCTGGCCGAGATACCGGCCGCTCACCGTCTCGCCGACGTTCACGGGCCGGGGCTGGTTGCCGACACTGGCGTGCAGGGTGTTCCAGTCGCGATAGCCATACTGATGCGCCAGCATTTCAAGCGCCCGGCCGTGGTTGACCGGAGCGCCGGTGCCGGTGAGCTCAGCGCGCAGGCGTCTGGCCTGCAGTTTCAAGGTCTCGATGGAAGGAAGGGTATTCATCGCATGCCTCACAAGCGTCTGCATGCGGAAAGCGGACGGTGCTCGCATTGCCATCGGACCGCATGACGCAGGACATGGATGGGGCCGTTCAAGGAGAGGATTCACCGTGGACCTTCGCCCGCGAGCGGCAGGGCCTCTCACCCGGCGCCAAGATAGGCACACCCCGTCGGCTTATCAAGAGGGCGCGTGCGGGCGCACCGCAAGCGCGGCATGCGGCTCAAACGTTAACGCCGGAGCGTCTGGTTTCGCCTAAAAAAGCAAATCCTTAACCAGATCTTTCACGACAATTTTAACGGTTTGCGCCGAGCATCGTCCCCGGGGGCCCTTGTGCCAAAATGGTGTGACGTTTTGCGAAACCGGACTTATCCCATCGCCGTTGTGCTGGTCTTCGGACTGGCGCTGTCGGGCTGCGCCTCGGTCACCGGCCTGGGCTGGCTCGGCGGCTCGTCGTCCGCCGTCGCCTACAACGACACGGCCTGGTGCGTGCCGCGCAAGCTGAAGAAGGTGCTCAACCGCGTGGCCGATCGCTACGGCCGGGTGCAGGTGCATTCGACCAAGCGCTGGTGGCTGGAGAACTGGTGGAAGGGCGGCGCGAAACATTCGATGCACCTGGACTGCCGGGCGGTGGACTTCTCCGTGCGCGGCGACCCCGCCTCCGTCGTCGCCTTTCTGAAGGCGCAGCGCGACGTGGGCGGCTACAAATATTATCCCGGCGGACACTATCACATCGACAACGGCCGCCGCCGCACGTGGTGAGCGAGAAGCGTCCAGTTCGTCACAGCACGCGCACCACGCAAGCTGCCCATCCTTCGAGACGCCGCCTTCGGCGGCTCCTCAGGATGAGGATATCGTGTCGATTTTCTTGTGAAACCGCCAACCACTCAACCTCATCCTGAGGAACGAGCGGAGCGAGTGTCTCGAAGGATGGGCCACGGTCCAAAGCGCAGCACCTGTTGTGCTACCCCAGCTCGCCGGCTTCCAGGGCGATTTCCCAGCCGGTCTCGTCGAAACCGATGAGATTGCGACCCCTGGCCTCGAGAATCGGCCGCTTGATCATCGACGGCTCGGCGAGCATCAGCTGGACGGCGGTTTCCGCGTCCGTCACCGCATCCTTGACCTCGTCAGGCTGCTTGCGCCAGGTGGTGCCCTTGCGGTTCAGCACCGTGCCCCAGCCGAACTCCTCGACGAAGGCGCGCAGCCGCTCCTCGTCGACGCCATCCTTCTTGTAGTTGTGAAAGTCATACGCCAGGCCCGCGTCGTCGAGCCAGCGCCGCGCCTTCTTGACCGTATCGCAATTGGCGATGCCATAGAGCTTCATGGCGCGCGTCTCCTCGCATGGGTGTGATGCGCCCAACAAAGACGAGTCGGCCATCAAAATCCAGTCCCGGAGCGGAAGACGCGCCGGCGAAATCAGCCAACAGCGGCTTTCGGGGGGATGGCATCGCCGGTTTCGACCAGCTTGCCCGGATTCATCAGCCCGTGCGGATCGGCCTCCGCCTTGAACTCGGGCTGCGGCGCATCGATCCGCTTCCAGCCCGCGCCGTCGAGGCGGAAGGTGTGCGGATCGGACACGGCGACATCCAGCGCATTGAGCCGGTCGATGATCTTGTAAAGCCGCGTCCGGCCGCTGTAGTGCACCAGCGGCAGACTGGAACAGGTCGCGTGCCCGAACCGGCGCTGGAATTCCAGATGCAGCAGCACCTCGTCGCCGAACTCCTCCGCCACCTGGTCGATCAGCGCCAGGTTGCGCTCATGGGGAAAGCGAAGCTGAAGATAGGTGTAGGCCGGCTCGACACGCAGAGCGTGCAAGGTGGTGTGGTTCCAGGTGTATTCATACAGCGGCGGCATGCCGCCAAGCGCCCGGTAGACCGCGTCCTCGGCGTCCTTCGCGCCGCGCTCGAACACGATCTCGCCGCCAAAATCCGCCGCCAGCTCCGCCATGGCGCCCGCCTGCGGTTCCGCCACCATGACAATCGCCATGGCCCTGCCGTCCGGCACCAGCGGCGCCAGGCGCTTGATCAGCGGCGCAATGCGCGGATCGAACACGGAGACAAGCTTCTTGGCGATCGCATCGGCCGCCGTCAGCGCCTGGCCAAAGGCCGCGGCCTTCGACAGCGAGGGAAAGGTGAGCATGCGCTCGGCCCATGGCTGGCACGGCGCCAGCGGCATGGTGACCTGCGTGATGATGCCGTTGACCCCGTAGGCGTGGATCACCTTCATCACCTCACGGCCGGAAAGCTGCAACACGCGCGGCTCTTCCTCGAGCGTCACCACCTCGACGCCGAGCACCGCGCCGGGATCGGACACCTGGCCCCAGGTGCACGAGCCGACGCCGGCCGCGCCGCCGGCGAGGAAGCCGCCGATGGTCGCGGCCTTGCGGGTGGAGGGGTGCATGCGCAACTCCCAGCCCGTGGGCTTGAGCGCGCGGTCGATCTCCAGCATGGTCGCGCCGGCCTCGATGACGGCGGAGCCGGGCGCTGAGCCGAGCACCTTGTCCATGCCGGCCATGTCGATGACGACACCGCGCTGCAGGGGCACGGCCTGGCCGTAGTTGCCGGTGCCGCCGCCGCGGAGCGTAACGGGAATCCGATGGCGCGCGGCGGCCGCCGCGACACGGATCACATCGTCCTTGTCGCGCGGGCGAACCACCAGATCGGCGACCTTGCCCTCGAGCTCACCGCGCAGAATTGGCGAGAACCAGAAGAAATCCCGGCTCTTGATGCGCACGCTCGCGGCGTCATCCATCCGCGGAATGTCGCCCAGCGCATCGCAGAACGCGTTCAAATCATTCATGCCAACCCCACCCTGCGATATATAACAACGTCATAAAGATGTTTAGCAAGTCCGGACTGAGCGAAACCCGCGGATTCGCGCCGTTTGTGCGGACAAGGTGGCTTGCGATGGCGATGCAACCCCCACATAGTGATGAGCGCCCAGCCACGATGGCGCGACACAACACACGCGGCCCGACACCCGGATGAAACGCCCGATGCCCGAAACCACGTCCGACACGGCTGCCCGGCCGGCGCCCCACGAGAGCCTGACGGCGCCGCACAAGAAGCGCCTGCCGAGTGGCGGCACACTGGACCAGCGGGCGCGTCTGGCCGCCGGACTGATCCTCTTCACCTTCGTGCTCACGCATTTTCTCAATCACGCGGCGGGCAACATCTCGCTGACCGCCATGCAGTACGGACAGGACCTGCGCTACGAGGTCTGGAGCTCGCTGCCCGGTCAGATCGCGCTCTACAGCGCGTTTGCCGTGCATATCGGGCTGGCGCTGTGGAAGCTTGCGCGGCGGCGCACCTGGCGCATGCCCGTCTGGGAGGCGGCGCAACTGCTGCTCGGCCTGGCCATCCCCTATCTGCTGATCGCCCACGTGGTCAGCACCCGCGGCGCGATGAACAGCTTCCACACCTTCGTCGACTACCGCCACGAGCTGTCCGTGCTGTGGCCGGGGCGGCCTGGTCGCAATCGATCCTGCTGCTGATCGTCTGGACGCACGGCTGCGTCGGGCTGCACTTCTGGCTGCGGCTCAAGCGGTGGTACCCTCGGGCGCGCCCGTGGCTCGCCACCCTCGCCATCCTGGTGCCCACGCTCGCGCTCACCGGCTGGATCAACGCCGCCCGGATGGTGGTGGTGACTGTCGGCGAGAAAGTCAGATTCGAACCCGGTCAGCAGGCACAACTGGCCGAGTGGGCGGAAATGATTCGCTGGGCCGCTCTGGCGATCCTGATCGCCGTTCTCGCGGTGCAGGTCGGCCGCTGGCTCCATGACCTCACCCGCCCGAAGGTGACGCTGTTTTACCGCGACGGCAAGACCGTGCTGACCCGGCCCGGGCCGACGCTGCTGGAGATCAGCCGCGCGCACAACATTCCCCACACCTCCGTGTGCGGCGGCCGGGCGCGCTGCTCCACCTGCCGCACGCTGATCCTCTCCGGCGAACACAGCCTGCCGCCGCCGACCAACGCCGAACGCGCGGCGCTGGAAAAGGCCGGGGCGCGCGAGAACGTGCGGCTGGCCTGCCAGATCCGCCCGGTGCGCGACCTGGAGGTGCAGCCGCTGCTGGGCGCAGGGCGCTCAAAGGGAACGCAGACCACGCAGGACGACCGCTTCCGCTGGGGCGTCGAGCAGCAGGTGGCGGTGATGTTCATCGACCTGCGCGGATTTACCAGCGTCGCGGAGCACAAGCTGCCCTTCGACACGGTGTTCATCCTCAACCGCTACCTCGACGGGGCGACCGGCGTCATCCGGGCCGCGGGCGGCAGCATCGACAAGGTGATGGGCGACGGCATCATGGCGCTGTTCGGCGTGGAGTCGGGCGGCGCGGAGGGCGCGCGCCAGGCGCTGCACGCCATCGTCGACCTGGCCGCGGAACTCGAGCACATCAACGCCGATCTCGCCGCCCAGCTCGACGCGCCGCTGCGGCTCGGCGTCGGCGTGCACACGGGACCCGCGATTCTAGGCCGCATCGGGCTGCACGGCCACGCCGGACCGCAGGCCAACATCACCGCGCTGGGCGACACGGTGAACGTCGCCAGCCGGCTGGAGGGCGCCACCAAGGAACTTTCCGCCTTCGCGGTGGTCTCGCAGGACACGGTCGAGGCGGCCGGACTGGGACGCCTGGCGACAGCGCCCGGCGTGGGAATCCACGCGTTCGCGGTGCGCGGCCGCGCCGAACCGCTTTCCGTCCTCGCCTTCCCGACGCGGCGATCATCGCGTCCGGCTTCGACACGCTGGCGCCTGCCGGCAGTCCCGTTCCGGACAACGCCGAGGGCGGCGGCCCAGGTAAAGCGGGCCCCGATGGCGCGCCTGATCCGGCAGGGCACGCGCATCCTTGAGAAAGGTTCCGAGGACGGGCTTGACCTTCCAGTGACTGGAAGGACTATCTGCGCTGAGCACCGTCATCAAAGGAAGTCGCAGCCATGACCGCCGCGCCCACATCCACCTCCAAAACCCTTGCCGACCTGGACATCGAAGTCCCGGCCCCCGGCTCGTGCTGCAGCAAGAACAAGGCCGCGCCGCCGGCGACGCCCGCCCCTGTGACCAGGCCTGGGTCCGAACCCCCTGGCCCGTCTCAGACGCTGCGGCTCGATGTCACCGGCATGTCCTGCGCCTCCTGCGCCGGCCGCGTTGAGAGCGCGCTGAAATCAGTGCCGGGCGTGCGCGATGCGACCATCAATCTTGCGCTGGAACGCGCCGACGTCATGGCGGGGACGACGGTCACTGCCGCAGATCTGGTCGCGGCGGTGGAGCACGCGGGCTACGGCGCCCGGCCGCGCGCCGAGGATCCCGCCGCCCGCCGCGCCGCCAATGAGCGCGCGGAGGCCGAGAACGCGGCGGAGGAACGGCGCACCCTCCTGATCCTGATCCTCTCGGCGTTGCTGACGCTGCCGCTGGTGGCGCAGATGATCGCCATGGTCACGCCTCTGCCTGTGCATTTGTCGCCATGGATCGAACTGGCGCTCGCGACTCCCGTGCAGGTGATCGCCGGCGCGCGGTTCTATCGCGGCGCCTTCAAGGCGCTGCGAGGCGGCTCCGCCAACATGGACGTGCTGGTGGCGCTGGGCACATCCGCCGCCTATTTCTATTCCGTCTTCCGGGTGCTGAACGATGGCATGGCCGCGCAGGAGCATCTGTACTTCGAGGCCTCCGCGGTGATCCTGACGCTGGTGATCTTCGGCAAGCTACTGGAGGCGCGCGCCAAACGCTCCACCACGGCCGCCGTACGCACGCTGATGGCGCTTCGGCCCGAGACCGCGAACCGGCTGGGCGACGGCGGCGTCACTACGGTGGCGGTGTCGGAATTGCGGCTTGGCGATCACGTCCTGGTGCGGCCGGGCGAACGCGTGCCCGTCGACGGCACCGTGGTGGAGGGCGCCAGCGAGCTGGACGAGGCGCTGATCACCGGAGAGAGCCTGCCGGTCACCAAGACGCAAGGATCCGAGGTGACGGCCGGCACGATCAACGGCTCCGGCGCGCTGACTGTGGAAGCCACCGCGCTGGGCGAGGACACGACATTGTCGCGCATCATCCGGCTGGTGGAGAACGCGCAGAGCGGCAAGGCGCCGGTGCAGAAGCTTGTCGACAAGGTGGCGTCGATCTTCGTGCCGGTCGTCGTGGTGATCGCGCTGGCGACCTTCGCCGGCTGGTGGCTGGCGACCGCCGATTTCGAAGCCGCCATGATTGCCGCCGTCTCGGTGCTGGTGATCGCTTGCCCCTGCGCGCTGGGCCTGGCGACGCCGACCGCGCTTGTGGCCGGCACGGGGGCGGCCGCACGCTCCGGCATCCTGGTCAAGGACATTTCCGCGCTGGAAACCGCGGCGCGCGTCGACACGGTGGTCTTCGACAAGACCGGCACGCTAACCGAGGGCCGCCCCGAGGTCACCGATATCCATGCATTCGACGGCAAGACCGACCGGCTGCTTCGGATCGCGGCTTCCGCCCAGATGGCGAGCGAGCATCCGCTGGCGCACGCCATGGTCCGCGCGGCCGAGGCCAAGGGGCTGACGCTCTCGCGCCCGGCCAAGGCGGAGGCGCGCGTCGGCGAGGGACTGGTGGCCGAGGTGGCGGGCGAGCCGGTGGCCATCGGCAACGCGGCGCTGATCGACAGCCTGGGCATCGACCACTTCACCGCCGACACCCTGCGCCGGCAGATGGAGGAACAGGCCAAGACCACCGTCATGGTGGCGATCGCCGGCCGCGTGGTCGGCGTCATCGCCATGGCCGACCGGCCGCGCGACAGCGCCCGCGAGGGCGTCGCGGACCTGAAGGCGCGCGGCGTGCGCGCGCAGATGATAACCGGCGACACGCAAACGGTGGCCCGCGCCATTGCCGACGCGATCGGGCTGGACGACATCGCGGCCGGCGTGAAGCCCGCGGGCAAGAGCACCGCGATCGAAGCCTTGAGAAACAAGGGCGCCGTCGTCGCCATGGTCGGCGACGGGGTGAACGACGCGCCGGCGCTCGCCGCCGCCGACATCGGCATCGCCATGGGCACCGGCGCGGATGTGGCGATGGAGACCGCGGGCATCACCCTGATGCGCTCCGATCCGCGCCTTGTGGCCGCCGCCCTGGACGTGTCGCGCGCCACGGTGAAAAAAATCCGCCAGAACCTGTTCTGGGCGTTCATCTACAACGTTGTGGGCATCCCGCTGGCGGCCGCCGGCCTGCTGTCGCCGGCGATCGCGGGTGCCGCCATGGCGATGAGCTCGGTCTCGGTGGTCACCAATGCAGGGCTTTTGCGGCGCTGGAAGGCGAAGGTGTAAAACAGATCCGTCTTTGCCGGAAACGCGCAGTTTCCTTTTTCTCCCCCTTGAGGGGGAGATGTCGGCGCAGCCGACAGAGGGGGTAATGCGGCAAGCACCGTGGTCGTGGCCTCCCCCCTCTGTCACCCTTTGGGTGACATCTTCCCCTCAAGGGGGAGACAGACAAGAGAGCGGCCTATTCGTGGATCGTGTAGGATCCAAGCGCGCAAAGATCCTGCGTGTCCTCGGTCGTCTCCAGGTCGGAACCTTCCGCGAATTCGAACCGCATGTCGTAGACGCAGACCTCGCGGCCGTCGGCGATGGTAATCTCGATGCTTTCGCCGGGCTCGAGAACCTCGTTGCCGAACACATCCTCTTCCCAGTCTTTCGTGCCCTTTGGCGAGGTGTAGAATTCCGTCAGCACGGAGTTCGTGCCGTTGGTGATGGTGAAGACCAGGTCCTCGGCGTGGGCGGCGACCGGCGCGGCGCACAGAAACGCGGTGACGACAGCGGCACCGATAAACTTCATTGTCATGGGGGTTATTTCCGGCCCACAATTGGGCACGATTCCATATCAGTTCCTCTCATCCTCTGGAACAGGATTCGCGCGGCAGGTCTTCGTTTCCGCGGCGGATCCCGACATCCGGCATCGGGCCGCTCACCAGCGGCCCCAAAGCCGCGCTCCGCTCCCCTCAAAACCTGGTTACGGACCATCCATGCAGCACACAGCGATTCCAGGCACCTGCGACGTGATCATCGCCGGCGGCGGACCCTGCGGGCTGATGCTGGCCAACGAACTGGGCCGGCGCGGGGTGAGCGCCGTGCTGGTCGACCGCAAGCCGGGCACCGCGTTCAACCCGCAGGCCAACGCCACCCAGGCGCGCACCATGGAGCATTACCGGCGTCTCGGCTTCGCCGACGAGATCCGCGCGCTGGGACTTCCCGCCGACTACCCCACCGACATCGCCTATTTCACCCGCCACACCGCCTATGAGCTGGCGCGCTTCCAGCTCCCGCCGGCTGCGAAGGCGGGCGATGTGGCGCGCCAGGGATCCGGCTCGTGGAGCACCTCGGAACTGCCGCACCGGGTGTCGCAGAAATTCGTCGAGAAGGTGCTGCGCGACAAGGCCGAGGCGCTCGACGGGATTTCGGTCAACTACGGCTGGCGGCTGTGCGGCTTTGACGAGTCCGACGACGGCGTCGTCGCCGAGATCGAGCGGGTCTCGGACGGCGCGCGGCACACGGTGACCGGCGCCTATCTGGTGGGCGCGGACGGGCCGCGCAGCCCGGTGCGCCAGGCGCTTGGTTTCGACTATGCCGGGGAGACGGGCGTCGCGCGCGATTTCATGGGCGGCCGCATGCTGGCGGTCTATGTGAAGGCGCCGGGCTTCTACGACGCGGTGCCGCACGCCCGCGCCTGGATGTATTGCACCTTCAACGAGAACCGGCGCAGCTTCATGGCCAGCGTCAACGGGCGCGACGAATTCGCCTTCCACACGCAGCTCAGGCCGGGCGAGGACGAGAGCGCGATCACCGAGGACCGGGCGCGGACCATGTTCCTGCAGGCGATGTTCGGCGAGGACGAAGCCGGGGTGCCGGACAGATTCGCGGTGGAGGTGCTGTCGCATGGCTGCTGGACGGCGGGGCACGCGCTGGTGGCCGACGGATTCCAGCGCGGCCGGGTGCTGCTGGGCGGCGACGCGGCGCATCTGTTCACGCCCGCGGGCGGACTCGGCTACAACACCGCGATCGAGGATGCCGTCAACCTGGGCTGGAAGCTGGCCGCCGTGATCAAGGGCCGCTCCGCGCCGGCGCTGCTGGACACCTACGAGCTGGAACGCCGCCCGGTGGCGATCCGCAACACCGGCTACGCGCGCGGCTTCGCCGAATCGATGGGCAATTTCCATCCCGCGCCTGCGCTGGAAACAGCGACACCTGAGGGCGAAACGGCGCGGCGGGGAGCGGCCGACCATTTCAACGCCCATGTGCGGCGCGAATTCAACATTCCCGGCGTCACCTTCGGCGCGCGCTACGACGGCTCGCCGATCATCGTCTCCGACGGCACCGCGCCGCCGCCCGACAGCGCCAACACCTACACCCCCACCGCGTGTCCCGGCGGCCGCGCGCCGCACCTGTGGCTCGACGACGGCACGTCGCTGTTCGACACCTTCGGCTTCGAATGGACGCTGTTGCGGCTGGGGCCCGGCGCGCCGGACGCGGACGGTTTTGCACAGGCCGCACAGGCCGCGGGCCTGGCGCTCAAAATCGTCTCCGTGGACAGTGCGGAGGCCCGCGCGCTGTATGAGGCGGATCTGGCGCTCATCCGTCCCGACCAGATCGTCGCCTGGCGCGGCTTGGACGACCGCGACGCCGCGGCCGTGCTGCGGCAGGCCGCCGCCATGCCCTGACATCGGACGGGAAACGCTGATTGGAAACCGTTTGGAGAAGCGGTTTCAATTAATAATACAATTGGAATGCGGCCTGCGACGACGTAGGATCGCGGCGCGGAGAAACAACTAGAGCGCTTCGTTGTTAAATTGAACCATTCTGCGGAGATGAATTTTGTCGAGGATCAAGAGGGTCGTCGAAGGCCCTATCGCGGATAGGGCCGAGACGAACGTTGCCGATAATCGGGAAAATTCATCCCGCCCAGTGGGTTGGTCCAAACCGGCCGCCCGCCGCGTCGACAGCCTCCGCCGTAGCACAGGCTACGCCGTTCGCCCGTCTCCTCGCGGATCGATCCCGTTTGGACCAACAGAATTGATTCTATTTAACAACGAAGCGCTCTAGCGCCCCGGGGAGAACACCATGACAACGAACGGCGACGGAAAGAAACTGCTGCGCTCGCAGGCCTGGTTCGACAACCCGGACAACCCCGGCATGACCGCGCTCTATCTGGAGCGCTATCTGAACTTCGGCATCACCCGCGAGGAGCTGCAGTCCGGCAAACCGATCATCGGCATCGCCCAGACCGGCTCCGACCTCAGCCCGTGCAACCGGCATCACATCGAACTGGCCAAGCGGGTACGCGACGGTATCGTCTCATCCGGCGGCATCTGCTTCGAGTTTCCCGTGCATCCGATCCAGGAAACCGGCAAGCGGCCGACCGCGACGCTCGACCGCAACCTCGCCTATCTCGGGCTCGTCGAGCTGCTCTACGGCTATCCGATCGACGGCGTGGTGCTGACCATCGGCTGCGACAAGACCACCCCGCCTGCCTGATGGCCGCGGCAACCGTGAACATTCCCGCGATCGCGCTGTCCGTGGGCCCGATGCTCAACGGCTGGCATCGCGGCGAGCGCACCGGTTCGGGCACCATCGTGTGGAAGGCGCGCGAGCTGCTCGCCGCCGGCGAGATCGACATCGTCGGCTACACCGATCTGGTCGCCTCTTCGGCGCCCTCGGTGGGCTTCTGCAACACCATGGGCACGGCCACGACGATGAACTCTCTGGCCGAGGCCCTGGGCATGCAACTGCCCGGCTCCGCCGCGATCCCCGCGCCCTACCGCGAGCGCGGCCAGATGGCCTATCGCACCGGCAAGCGCATCGTCGACATGGTGCACGAGGACCTGCGGCCGTCCAAAATCATGACGCGGAAGGCCTTTGAGAACGCCATCGTGGTCAACTCCGCCATCGGCGGCTCGACCAACGCGCCGATCCACCTCAACGCCATCGCGCGGCATCTGGGCGTCGAGCTCAACAACGACGACTGGCAGACCCTCGGCCACAAGGTGCCGCTGCTGGTCAACCTGCAGCCGGCGGGCGAGTATCTGGGCGAGGATTATCACCACGCGGGCGGCGTGCCCGCCGTGGTCGCCGAGCTGATGAAGAAGAACATGCTGCCGCATCCGGACGCGCTCACCGTCAACGGCAAGCCGATCGGCGACAACTGCCGCGACACGGAGAACCTCGACGAGAAGGTGATCCGCCCCATCGACAACCCGCTGATGCAGGATGCCGGCTTCATCAATCTCTCCGGCAATCTGTTCGACAGCGCGATCATGAAGACCTCGGTGATCTCGCCGGAATTCCGCAAGCGCTATCTCTCCAATCCCGACGACCCGGAGGCCTTTGAGGGCAACGCGGTGGTCTTCGAGGGGCCGGAGGATTATCACGAGCGCATCGAGGATCCGGATCTCGGCGTCGACGAGCATTCCTTGCTGTTCATCCGCGGCACCGGCCCGATCGGCTATCCGGGCGGGGCGGAGGTGGTCAACATGCAGCCGCCCGCGGCCTTGATCAAACGCGGCATCCATTCGCTCGCCTGCATCGGCGACGGCCGCCAGTCGGGCACCTCCGGATCGCCCTCGATCCTCAACGCCTCGCCTGAGGCCGCCGCCAACGGCGGGCTGGCGCTACTGGTGAACGGCGACCGGGTGCGCATCGACCTGCGCAAGGGCACCGCCAACATCCTGATATCGGACGAGGAACTGGACGAACGGCGCAAGGAACTCGAGGCAGCCGGCGGCTACGCCTATCCGCCGCACCAGACCCCGTGGCAGGAGATTCAGCGCTCCATGGTGGCGCAGTTCGACGAGGGCATGGTGCTCAAACCCGCGGTCAAATACCGTGATGTCGGCAACTCGGCTCCGGCGGTGGGCGAACACGGCATCCCGGGCATCCCGCGCGACAACCACTAGAAACGGCCGGGTCGCGTCACGCAGTCGCGACCCATCCTCGCCACGTGAAGGCGGCGTAGAAGAGCTCAACGCCGGAGAATCCGGCCTCGCGCATGAATTCCGCATCCTCCTCCGGTTCGTAGAGGCAAAGACTCGCCGCAACCGCCTCCTTCGCGGATGCGACCTTGACCGGATCGGCGCCCGAGGCAACGGCGAACGCCATGTAGCGCGACAGCCAGCGCTCGCGCGCCGCCTCATCCTGCGGAAAACTTGAATGGGCGGCCACAAAAGGCGCGCCCGGCGCCAAGCGGCGATGGATCTCACGCAACGTGCGCCGCCGCTCGTCACGATCGAGAAAATGCAAGGTCAGCAGGCAGACCGCCGCGTCGAATGGCCCTTCGGGCGCATCATCGATATAGCCCTCCACCAGCATGGCGCGTTGCGCCTGGGCGCCGAGCGTGCGGCGCGCAAGCCCCAGCATTGCGGCCGCCGGATCCACACCGACAAACCGCCAGCAGGGATACATGGCGGCCAGCGCCTTGAGTTCCAGCCCGCCACCCGCTCCGAGAATCAGAACGCGCGCGTCCCGCGGCGCCTTTTCGGCCAGAAGGAGGCCGGTCATGCGATGCAACGCGTCGAACCCCGGCACGAAGCGCGGCGGGCCTTCCGAATAGCGGGCGACCGCCTCCGGATCGGAAAAATGGGCGGTAAAGTCAACGGCGGCCGGCGCAGACGGGGCGTCAGGGGCGGCGGGTGTCGTGTTCGTCATGGGTTCCATCTTCCAGAGTTGCCGGGCCGCCACGGGCCGCGAATCGGGCATGAAAATCGGCGCTGAGAGCCGCAAGCGTCACATCCCCGAGGCGCGCAAGCAGCAGCGTCTCCATCTCCGCGAACGCCTCCCCGAGCGCCGCGTTCACGGCCTGCTCCACAAGGCATCCGGGCATCTCGGTGCGGTTGCCGATGGCAAGCAGCGCGGGAGAGCCGATGGCGGCGTAGATGTCGCGCAGCGTCACGGACTCCCAATGGGGCTCCAGGCTCCAGCCGCCGCCATGCCCCTTTTCCGAGCGCACGTAGCCGTGCTTTTTCAATCCGCCCATGATCCGGCGGATCACAACCGGATTTGTGCACATGGCGCGCGCGAGGGTTTCGGACGTCACCGGACCGCTGTGTTCGGCCATGTGCAATAGGACATGGAGGATACCTGAGAGGCGGCTGTCTCTTTTCATGTAACTTCAATTATTACATGAAACGACATCCGTCAAGCGCCGGACCATCCGAGGCCTGATAACGATCGACGGCATTGATGGAATTGCACCCTTCCCGGGCGCGCCGAATACGCGCACACTGCGCTGGCGACGGGAAGATGCCAGGAGAACCGACATGTCCAGCGCCGACGACAAGGCCAAACGCTTTCGCAAGCTGCACGAGCGCGACGGCGTTTTCGTGATGCCAAACCCGTGGGACGCGGGAACGGCCCGTATCCTGGCGGCGCACGACTTCGAGGCGCTGGCGACCACCAGCGCCGGGCTGGCCTTCTCGCTCGGCCGGCCGGATTCCGAATGGCGGGTCAGCCGCAACGAGGCGATGGCGCACGCCAAATCCATCGTCGACGCCACCGAACTCCCGGTGTCCGCCGATCTGGAATCAGGCTTCGGCGATACGCCGGAAGAGGTTGCCGAGACGATTCAACAGGCGATGGACATCGGTCTTGCCGGCGCCTCGATCGAGGACGCCAGCGGTGACCCGGCCGAGCCTCTGTACGACATCACGCTCGCGACCGAACGCATCGAGGCGGCGCGCGCGGTCATCGACAAGGCGCAAAGCCCCTTCGTGCTGACGGCGCGCGCGGAATCCGTACTCATCGGCCAGCAGAACGCGCTGGAAAACGCACTGCGCCGCATCCGCGCCTTCGAGAAGGCCGGCGCCGACGTGGTCTATGTGCCCGGCCTGCTGAAATCCATGGACATCCACACCGTCACCCACGCGGTTTCCGTTCCGGTCAATGCGCTGGCGGGCATCGGCGAGAAGCCGCTGACGGTGGACAAGCTGGAGAGTCTCGGCGTCAAGCGCATCAGCCTGGGTTCGGTGCTTTCGCGCGCCGCCATGGGCGCCTTCCTGCGTGCCGCGCAGCAGATCCGCGATCACGGCACCTTCGATTTCGCGCATGACGCCGCCGCCTTCGAGGCCATCACGGAACTCCTGCGGCCGTGGAACGAATCCCGCAGCCGCAGCCGCCGTGGCGGATCGACCTGAAAGCTAAAAATTTCAAGAAGAGACACTGCGGCCAGAGCGCGAAAAGCCGCGCGGGCAGGAGAGAAAAGATGACCCACGTACTGGTGATCGGCGCGGCCGGCATGCTCGGCCGCAAGCTGGTGGAGAAGCTGACAGCCACGGGCCGCATCGCCGGCCAGGACATCACCCGGATGACCCTGGCCGACGTGGTGGCGCCGGCCGCGCCCGAGGGAATCGCGATTCCGGTGAGCTGTGTGGCCGCCGACCTGTCGGACCCGGGCGTGGCGACGGAGCTGGTGGCCCACCGCCCTGGCCACATTTTCCATCTCGCAGCCATCGTCTCCGGCGAGGCCGAGGTCGAGTTCGACAAAGGCTACCGCATCAACATGCACGGCACTCTGGCGCTGCTGGAAGCGGTGCGGCAGGCGGACTACTGTCCGCGCATCGTCTATGCGTCGTCCATCGCCGTTTTCGGGGCGCCCTTCCCCGACGCCATTCCCGACACCTTCCACACCACGCCGCTGACATCGTATGGCGCGCAGAAGGCGATCGGCGAACTGCTGCTGGCGGACTACACGCGCAAGGGGTTTTGCGACGGGATCGGCATCCGCCTGCCGACGATCGTGGTGCGGCCGGGCAAGCCCAACAAGGCGGCATCGGGCTTTTTCTCCGGCATCATCCGCGAACCGCTGGACGGCAACGTCGCCATCCTGCCGGTGCAGATGTCGGTCAAGCACTGGATGGCCAGCCCGCGCGCGGCGGTGGGCTTTCTCGAGCACGCGGCCGGGCTCGACGGCGCGGCGCTGGGCGCACGCCGCACCCTGACCATGCCGGGACTTGCGGTGACCGTCGGTGAGGAGATCGACGCGCTGCGCGAGATCGCAGGCCAGGAGCACGTGGATCTGATCCGCTTCCAGCCCGACGAGGCGATCGCGCGCATCGTCGCAGGCTGGCCGCGCGCCTTCGACGCAGCAAGGGCCACCGAACTGGGGTTTGTGGCCGACGAGAGTTTCCTCGCGATCGTCCGCGCCTACATCGAGGACGAGCGCATCCGGATCTGAGGCGCCTCCAGTTCCGCCTGCGTATGGCCCCGGTCGATGACATGGGCGATATGCAGGCCGCTGAGACCCTTCAGGGAGACCTCGCCCAGCGACCGTGTCTTGCCGCCCCAGGCCTCGTTGAATGCGGACGAGCAGACGATCCACTGCGGCATGCCCTTGGCCAGGAGCTCCAGCCTCGAGACCAGATTGACGGTGGTGCCGACGACGGTGAAATCGAGGCGCTCGCGGCTGCCGACATTGCCGTAGACCACCGGGCCGATGTGCAGCGCGGCGGCGAAACAGTTCGGCAGGGCGCCCGCCAGCACGCCGGCGGCGGCACGCGCGCATTCCGAACGCAGGGTCTCGTCGGCCAGCCGGATGGCCGCCACGGCCGCCTCGCAGGCCGCCCGCGCCGTGACGTCCTCGGTGATCGGAAAGATCGCCAGGACCCCGTCGCCGAGGAATTTGAGCACCTCGCCGCCGTGAGCATGCACGGCGCTGACGACCGCCTCGAAATAGGTGTCCAGCATGTCCAGCAAGGTGGCTTCGGGCAGCGTATCGGCCAGTTCCGTGAAGCCGCGCAAATCCGTGAACAGCACAACCGCGTCGATATGCACGGTGTCGCCGCGCTGGATGGCGCCAGACAGAATGCGTTCCGCCGGCTCGCGTCCGAGATAGGTGCTGAGGATCGAGCGGGTGTTGTAGCGCATCGCCGTCGGCTCGAGCGCCGCGGCGATGGCGTGGCGCAGGCTGGTCATCGCGTCAAGCTGCGCGCCGTCCAGCAGGGCGTCCATGACGAAGGCGGCGACCTGGATGGTGCCGTCGCCGTATTCCAGCGGCACGGCGAGATAGTCGGCCCCGCCGAGAGCCCGCATCTCGAACAGCGTCTCGTGATCGTCGTTTGTCAGCGTGTCCAGCGTGCGGCGATAGGGGCCGTGGCTGACGGTCACGACATGAAACGGGCTGCCTATGAAGGAGTCGGTCTTGAGAACGCTGCGCTCGATCGAAAAGGACTCGACCTTGCCGAGATGCCAGACGATGCCCCAGGCCACATGCAGGGGACTGGACACCCTCTGGCCGATGCGCAGGCGGATGAGCGGGATGCCGGCTTTGATCAGCCGTTCGCAAAGATCGGAGACGATCGCTTGCGGAGAATCCAGCAGCCGCGCATCGCGGATCAGCCAGGTTTCGATATCGTGCAACAAGGGCGCTGCCAAGGGAGCCTCTGAAATGTCATGGGTGGCGCAGCATAGCGTAGCCAGCGAAGGAAAAAGATGGAGAAAATCGTCCGCAGACATTGGCGGACGCCCGATTTGGGGTCTGGAGGCGGCGAAAACAAGGCTTGCGCGGCGATAAGCCGGCGGCAGACGCAAAAACGCCGCCGCCGACGGGTGTCGGAAGCGGCGCTCGGCATCACGAAGCTGCAGGGGCGCGGATTAGACCAGCGCCAGATCCTGCGCCGTGAGACGGCCATCACAGTTCTCGCGTTCGTAAAACACCACCTGGCCTTCGCTGAGCGAGGGCAGGCCGGCTTTCTCGACCGCGCTGATATGGACGAAGACGTCCTGGCCGCCATTATCAGGCTGAATAAATCCAAAACCCTTGGATTTATCGAACCACTTCACATTTCCATTTTCCATGATTTTTTTCCTTTTTTTCATGAAATAACAAGGCGGACCCACGACTTAAAAGAAGCGGTCAACGCCGAATATATGCATTCATAAGAAGAACGCGCGGCCAAGCAATCTGCGGGCCGCGATACATCGGCAAACGCCGGGTCTGAACCTATATGGCGTATGCATGTGACGATATCAAGACAACACTAACAATAAGAGATTAACGTTTCGTTCACCAAAACGGCGCGCGCGTGCCGGATTGCGGGCGTAAAAAAACGGATGCCGGGTCGCCCCGGCATCCGTCGCATTGCGCCAGTCCCTGCGTGTTGCCGGCCTTACCGGGTGACGATCTCCGGCCCCATCAGCGCATAGGGCAGCGTGGTGGACAGCCAGGGCACATAGGTCACCAGGATCAGGAACAGGAACAGGATCGCCACGAAGGGCGCCGCCGCCCGCACCACCTGGAGCAGCGACATGCCGGTGATGCCGGAGGTCACGAACAGGTTGAGCCCGATCGGCGGGGTGATCATGCCGATCTCCATGTTGACCACCATGATGATGCCCAGATGGATCGGATCGACGCCCAGTTGCATGCCGATGGGAAACACCACCGGCGCCACGATCAGCAGCAGGCCCGAAGGCTCCATGAACTGACCACCGAGCAGCAGCAGCAGGTTCACCGCGATCAGGAAGGTGAACCAGGTGAAGCCGGCGCCCAGCATCCAGTCGGTGATCGCCTGCGGGATGCGCTCGGACGTCAGCACGTGCGCGAAAAGCAGCGCGTTGACGATGATGAACATCAGCATGATCGTCGTCTTGGACGCATCCACCAGCACCTTGCGCGTGTCGGGATGCAGGCAGCCGGGCAGGAACTTGACCACCGTCAGCCAGAGGTTGCGCAGCACGGCGGTGCCCAGCGGCTCGTCCTCGTAGCGCATCGGCACGTCTTTCAGCGGCCCCATGTCGCGATACACGAAGATGGAAATGGCAAACGCGTAGACGGCGGCGACGGCGGCGGCTTCCGTGGGCGTGAAGATGCCGCCATAGATGCCGCCCAGGATAATGATAATCAGGAACAGGCCCCAGCCCGCCTCGCGCGCCGATGACGCGATCTCGCGGAAACCGACGAAGGGCTGCTTGGGCATATTCTTGATGCGCGCATAGACGTAAATCGCGCTCATCAGCATCAGCCCGGCGACGATGCCGGGGACGACGCCCGCCAGGAACATCCGGCCGACGGACACGTCGGTGGCGGCCGCATAGACCACCATGACGATGGACGGCGGAATGAGAATGCCCAGGGTCCCCGCGTTGGCGATGACGCCGGCGGCGAATTCCTTGGTGTAGCCGACCTCGCGCATGCCGGCGATGGCGATGGTGCCGATGGCGACCACGGTCGCCGGCGAGGAGCCGGACAGGGCGGCAAACAGCATGCAGGAGAACACCGCCGCGATCGCCAGCCCGCCGCGCACATGGCCGACAGAGGAAACCGCGAAGCGGATGATGCGCTTCGCAACGCCGCCCGTCGACATGAAGGCGGAGGCGAGAATGAAGAAGGGGATCGCCAGCAGGGTGTAGTTCTGCGAGGCGGTGAACAGTTGCAGCGCCACCGACGACAGCGAGTCATTGGAGAAGAAGGCGATGGCGAGCACGCTCGACAGGCCGAGCGAGATGGCAATGGGCACGCCGAGAAACAGCAGCGTGAGCACCATGACGAAGAGGACTGCGGCTTCCATGGTGTTTTCCTCAGTCCTTCAACACGTCTTTGTTTTCGGCAACGAGATCTTCCGCCTCATGGGCGGCAATCATCATCTCGCGTTCGCCGGTATGGATCGCCCAGGCCGCCTGCAGGCAGCGATAGGCGAACAGGGCGAGGCCCACCGGAAGGATGAGATAGGCGATCCAGCGCTGCACCCGTTCCTGAGTGCCGAACAGCTCCTGGATCAGGTCGGGATAGCGCAGGTCGTCGAGACCGATGCCGATCTTGAACATCTTGGACCAGTAGTCGACCGCGCCGCCGCGCGTGCCGATGCCCAGATATTGCAGCCAGTCGCTGTAGATCAGGATCACCGCGTAGGCGACGCCGCAGAGCGCGCCGAAGATGGCGATCGCGTGAAAGAGAGGCTTGGGAAACAGCCGGATGGCGGCGTCCACGCCCAGATGCGAGCCGATCTTCACCCCGTAACTCATGCCGAACAGGATCATCCAGGCGAACAGGATGCGGGTGAACTCGAGCGCCCCGCCCCAGCCGGAGTTGAAGCCGTAGCGCGCGACCACCTGCGTGAAGGAAACGATCGTCATCGCAGCCATCAGGATGGCGAGGACATTTTCCTCGAAATTGCGCACGCCGTCCGGCCAGCGCCGCTCGGCAAGGAACAGGATCGCCACGATAGCGACCAAGGAGACGATCGGCGTGACGGCGGCCGCATAGACGGCCACAATCGCCAGCGCGGCAATCGCAATGAGAGTGAAATTTCGCGCGAACACGGCTTCCCCCGAACTGCCCGGATCCGATGGATCCGCCGCCCCGTCCTCGCAGACGCCTCATGCGAGGACATCTGCGGACAGGGGTGCGGGAGAGGCCGGACCCGGCCCCTCCCCGTTCATTGTCAGGCTGGTGCAGACGCTTAGCTGCCGTTGGCGGCCATGGCGGCATCGATCACGTCGGTGCCGATGTCGTCCTGGAACTTCTCCCAGACCGGCTTCATGGCGGACACCCACTTGGCGCGCTGCTCGGGCGTCAGTTCGCGGATCACCGAACCGGCATCCAGAATGTTCTGGCGGTTGGCCGCTTCCTGAGCCGCGACATTGGCGTTCGCCGTATCGGTGACCTCAGAGGCGATCTTCAGGAACTGGTCGCGCACGGCCGGCTCCAGGCCGTTCAGCCACTCATCCGAGGTGACGAGCAGGTAGGCGAGCACCTGGTGGTTGGTCTCGGTGATGCCGTCCTGAACCTCGAAGAACTTCTGCGTGTAGATGTTGGACCAGGAGTTCTCCTGGCCGTCGACAACGCCGGTCTGCAGGGCGCCGTAGACTTCCTTGAAGGCGAGCTTCTGGGCGTTGGCGCCCATCGCCTCGATCATGGCCACGGCCACGTCGGAGGTCTGCACGCGGAACTTCAGGCCATTGGCGTCAGACGGCACCAGCAGCGGCTTGTTTGCCGAGAACTGCTTGAGACCGGAGAGCCAGTAGCCCAGGCCGACGTAGCCGACATCGGAGATCGAGGTCAGCAGTTCCTTGCCCTTTTCAGAGTTGCCGAAGGCGCCAACCGCGTCGAGGTTGGAGAACAGGAACGGCAGATCGAACAGGCGGAACTTCTTGGTGTAGGCCTCGAACTTCGACAGCGAGGGGGCCGCGAGCTGGACGTCGCCCAGCAGCAGGGCTTCCATCACCTTGTCGTCGTCAAACAGCTGCGAGTTGGGGAACACCTGCATGCAGGCGGTTCCGTCCATCTCCTTGTTGACGCGCTCGGACAGCAGCGTTGCGGCATCGCCCTTCGGGTGACCCGTGGCGGCGACGACGTGGCTGAACTTGATGACCATTTCGCCATCGTCGCAGCCTTCGCTGGCGAGAGCCGGAGCTGCAAAGGCGAAGGTGGCGGCCGTTGCGGCCACCAGAGCAAATTTCTTCATGAGATGTCCTCCCAGACATTGGCATACGCCGACAGTCGCCGGCGAGATTTGTACGGCATCAACAGGACTGCAACCCGCGTGCCAGATGCGCGATCTTAGTAAATATGGCGCAAATAGGCCAGAGACGCGCATGACTTCCCCAGCGGCACGTCCGGAAGACCCCTTATGATGGGCGTGAATCGCAACATGAAACCGCGCCCATGTGTCGGAATCGACCCATTGAGGGCGTCGGAGCCGTGCGGACAGCGCCGCCGCCTCAGAAATCGGCCTCGGCGACATCCCTGGCCAGACCGTACTTCTTCATCTTCTCATAGAGCGCCTTGCGCGACAGGCCGAGCGTTTCGTAGGTGGCCTTGATGCTGCCGCCCTGGCGTTTCAGCTCGGCCGCGATCAGCGCCTTCTCAAAGTCACCGACACGGGTGGAAAGCAGCGCCTCGCCGTCGCCCGCCGGCGCCGCGAGGCCGCCCGCCTCCCCCCCGGTTCCAAGCCCGAGCACGAAGCGGTCGACCACGTTGCGCAGCTCGCGCACGTTGCCCGGCCAGTCGCGGTTCATCAGCCCGGCCAGCATCTCCGGCTCCAGATCCGGGATCTCGCGGCGATAGCGCGCCCGCGCCTCACGCGCCAGATGGTGAAACAGCAGCGGGATGTCCTCGCGCCGGTCGCGCAGGGGCGGAATGGCGACCGTCACCACATTGAGGCGGTAATAGAGATCCTGGCGAAAGCGGTGTTCCTCGCTGGCCTTTTCCAGATCGTCCTTGGTGGCGGCGATGAACCGCACATCGAGCGCGATCTCCTTGTTGGAGCCGAGCCGGACGATGGAGCGCGTCTCGATCACGCGCAGCAGCTTGACCTGCAATTCGAGCGGCATGGATTCGATTTCGTCGAGAAACACCGTGCCGCCGTTGGCGTGCTCCAGCTTGCCGATGCGCTGGCGGGTGGCGCCGGTAAACGCGCCCTGCTCGTGGCCGAACAGCTCGGACTCGATGATGTCGGCGGGCAGCGCGCCGCAGTTGAGCGCCACGAAGGGGCCCGACTTGCGTCCCCCCTCGTCGTGCAGGGCGCGCGCGACGACCTCCTTGCCCGAACCGGTTTCCCCCAGAATCAGCACATCGGCGTCGGTATCGGCGAGCGCATGCACGGTGGCGCGCAGCCGTTCGATGACGCCTGAGCGGCCGACGAGACGCGCGGCCAGGCTGGCGCTGTCGCCCAATTGCTCCCTCAGAACCCGGTTTTCCAGCACCAGGCGGCGCTGATGCAGCGCCCGCTCGATGGCCGCCGTCAGCCGCGCCACCGCGAAGGGCTTTTCCATGAAATCGTAGGCGCCGCCGCGCATCGCCTCGACCGCCAGCGGCACATCGCCGTGGCCGGTGATCAATATGACGGGAAGCGCGGGATCGATATCCAGCGCCGTCTTCATCAGCGCGAAGCCGTCGGTGCCCGGCATGCGGATGTCGGTGACCAGCACGCCGTAGAAATTGCGCGCCAGCTTGCCGGTCACCTCCTCGGCGGAAGCGAAGGCCAGCACATCGTGGCCGGCGAGCTCCAGCCCCTGGGCCAGCGCCTCACGCAATTCGTCCTCGTCGTCGACAAACAGAACCGTCGCCTGATCCATGCAATTCCCACTTCATCATTCGGTTCGGCGCGATCGCGCGCGCTATTCGGCCGCGGCCGCGCGGGCTCGGGCGCGCGGCAGACGGATGCAGAACACCGTCTCGCCGCTCTCGCCGTCCTCGAGCACGATCTGGCCGCCAAAGTCGCGGATGATCTTGTCGGCGATCGAGAGCCCCAGGCCAAGCCCCTTGCCGACATCCTTGGTGGTAAAGAACGGATCAAAGATCTGATCGCGGGTCGCCGCGTCGACGCCGGTGCCATTGTCGGCGACCCGGATGATCACCTCGCCGTCGTCCGCCTGCGCCTGGATGTCGACCCGCGGATAGGCGATGCCCTCCACCGCGTCGAGCGCATTGCCCACGAGATTCATCACCACCTGCTCAAGCCGGATATGGTCGCCGATGGCCGCGAGATCCGCCCCCGGCCGATTGAAGCGCACCTCGGCATCGCTGCGTTTGATGCGCGGCGACAGCAGCATCAGGGCCTCGTCGATCACCGGACCGACCGGGACCGGCTGCACGTCCTTGCCCGGCTTGCGCGCGAACCCCTTCAGGGTGCCCGAGATCCTGGCCATCCGATCCACCATGCCGGCGATCTTGCGCAAGCTTTCGCCCGCGGCGTCCGCGCGGCCGCGCTGCAGCAGGATTTCCGCGTTGTCGGCATGCGAGCGGATGATCGCCAGCGGCTGGTTGAACTCGTGGCTGAGCGCCGCCGACATCTGGCCGAGCGTCGCCAGCTTCGCCGTCTGCACAAGGTCGTCCTGGGCGCGCCGCAACGCGGCCTCCGTTGCCTGCCGCTCGGCGACCTCGCGCGCCAGCCGCGCGTTGGCCTTTGTCAGATCCCGGGTGCGGTCACGCACGCGGCGCTCCAGCCTCAGCGCGGAGGCGCGCTGGCTGCGCATGTGGCGCACGAATTGCCGCCGCCGCTCCAGAAGCGCCCAGACGACGCCCGAGGCGATCACGCAGAGCAGGATCGCGACGGCTGTTGCGGTCGCCGCCTCGCGGCTCGCCGCCGTCGCGTCGGCGAAGACCGCGACCGACCAGCCGAGCACGGCAAGGGGCTTTTCCGCGCGCAGATAAAGCCGGCGTCCGTCGGCCACCGGCAGACTGTGCAGCTTGCGCGCACCGCGGATCACCGGCTCTGCCCACAGATTGTCGTCGCCGGCGCGCGTGCTGCCGCCCGCCAGCCGCAGCCCCCGCCACGCGGCGCGGTTGCTGGCGACAATGCGTCCGGTGCGATCCAGCGCCATCACCGGATCGCGGGCCAGCGCCCAGGCCTGCTCCACCCGCTCCAGCGCGACACGGGCGGCGACGACGCCGACGATCCGCCGCTCAAAGCGCACCGGCGCGGCGAACACATAGCTTGCCGGCTGGCCGGGACTGGTGACAAGCAACTGGCGCCCCAGCCGCCCCTGCCGCGCCTGATTGACGGCCTGGACGATCTCCTCGTCAAACGCGTTGCCGGTGGCCTCGAAATCCGAGGACGCGATGAGCCGGCCGGCGGCATCGAGAATGCGAACCTCTTCCGCGCCCGTCATGCCCGCCGCGCTCACCGCGATCTGCTGGCCCGCTTCGCGGTCCCCCGCGCGCACCAGCGCCACCAGATCGGGGCGCCGCGCCAGGATCGGCGGAAGAATGCGGTATTTGTCGAGCAGACTGTCGAGCGCGGCGGATTGCAGCTCCAGCGTCGCCTGCGCCCGCGTGCCGATCTCGTTGAGAAACAACCGCTCGGCGACATGCGCGGTGGCCCAGGCGACCAGCAGGGTCACGATCAGGCAACCGGCCAGAACCAGCGATATCAGCCGCCGCGCGGCGAGGCGATGAAACAGTCTCATGGCCGCAATATACCCCAGCCGTGCCGTAAGCTCTCGGGGAATTGCACCGAGGTTCGGGTTGCGGGCGGACGCCCTGCGAGGCGCGGCCGCGGACAGATCCAACCTGAAGGGTCCGCTCGAGGCGTCCAAAATCCGCCGCGCGGAACCGTCACCCGCCGGCTATGTACCGCAAGTCACTCCCCGGTGTCTCACAACCATATCAGACGTCCTCACTTCCCGCAGGACGTCCGCCCGGATGGCTCGCAGCCGCTGTGCACAATCTTGCAGTCTGCGCCCTTGAATTTCTTGCAGCCGCGCATGGCGCGGGCTTGCGCGTGCCGGATCGAATCCTTGTTCCAGGCCCACCCGCAATGCTCGCGATCCGCGCTGTAGGCGAAAGCGTGATATCCAATCCGAATAGATTTATCATTCACCCGCTTCGCACACACGGACCGCGACAACTCCGATGCGGATGTAGTTTTCGCCTCAGAAAAACAAAAAACCATTGCAGCCAAGAATAGAAATGAAAATCGAAAGATCATGACGCACCTATAGTTTGTTTTCATAAAAATACATTTGATATGCACGATACAAAATAATTTTGGCATGTCAATATTGACGAGTGGCGGATGACACTCACCGAAAAAGGGATCTGACGGGCGGCGCGCTGGCGGTCCCTAAAGCGGCGCAGCCTCGCCGCCCGCGATCACCAGCGGCCGGTCGACCGCGATGCTCTTGACCAGCGCCTGAACCCGCAGCCCCGGCGCGAGACCCAGCTCGACGACGGAAGCGCGGGTCAGCCGGGCGCGCAGCCGCTGCTCGCCGAGCGCGCAGAGCACCTCGGCATAGGGGCCCGTCTCCTCGGTGATCTCGATGATCTCGACGTCCAGCATGTTGCGGATGCTGAGACCGGCGGGCTTTTCCAGCGCGATCGCCACGTCGCGGGCGCGGATGCGCAGCCGCACCCGGTCACCAACGTCCGCCTTCAGCGCCGGCACCTCGAGCCGCCGCCCCTCGATATCGAGATGATGCAGCCCCCAGCGCGCATCAAAGCCCGAGATCACGCCCTCGAGCACGCCGCCGGCTTCGTGCCGCCCCGTGGCGGGTCCCAGATCCAGCCGGGTCATGATCTCGGCCAGAGGGCCGCTGGCCATGATGCGGCCGCCCGAGACAATCACCAGGGTTTCGGCCAGCCGCGCCACCTCGTCCAGCGCATGGCTGACATAGACAATGGGAATGCCTGCCTCGCGCCTGAGCCGGTCGAGATAGGGCAGGATCTCCGCCTTGCGCGCCTGATCGAGCGAGGCAAGCGGCTCGTCCATCAACAGCACGCGCGGGTCGGCCAGCAGCGCCCTGCCGATGGCCACCCGCTGGCGCTCGCCACCCGACAGCCGCCCCGGCCGCCTCTCGAGCAGGGGTGCGATGGCCAGAAGCTCAACCACCTCATCGAGCGGCCGTGTGCCGCGCCGGCGCCCCGCCCAATGGGCGAAGGTGAGATTCTGGCGCACGGTGAGATGCGGAAACAGCCGGCTTTCCTGGAACACATGGCCCAGCCGCCGCTTGCCGACCGGCACGTTGATACGGCGCGCGCTGTCGAACAGCACCTGGCCGTCGAGCTCGATGCGGCCCTCGTCCGGCGTCACCAGACCGGCGATCATGTTGACGATCGTCGTCTTGCCGGAGCCGGACTGGCCGAACAGCGCGCTGACGGCCGCATCGGTCTGAAACCGCGCGTCGATGTCGAAAGTCCCCAGCCGCTTGCGGATATCCACCGACAGCATCACTCACCCCTCAGCCGGTTGGCGAAGCGCCGTGAGACGGCTTCGGACGCCAGGATCGCGGCGAAGGCGATGACGGCGGCGACCAGCGTCAGCCTGAGCGCCGCGAGATCGCCGTCCGGCGTCTGGGTGAAGGTGTAAAGCGCCAGCGACAGGGTACGGGTCTCGCCGGGGATGTTGGAGACGAAGGTGATGGTGGCGCCGAATTCGCCCATGGCCTTGGCGAAGCCGAGAATGGCGGCCGCCAGAATGCCAGGCATGGCCAGCGGCAGGGTGACGACGGCAAAGCTGACGATGCGCGCGGCACCCAGCGTCGAGGCGGCCTCCTCGAGCTTGGGATCCACCGCCTCGATCGCCAGCCTTATGGGGCGCACCATCAGCGGAAACGCCATGACGCCGGCGGCCAGCGCCGCGCCCGTCCAGCGGAAGGCGAAGGAGACGCCGAAGACCTCGTAGAGAAAGGCGCCGATGGCGCCCTGGCGGCCAAAGAGGATCAGCAGCACGTAACCGGTGACCACCGGCGGCATGACCAGCGGCAGATGCACGAGGCCATTGAGGATCGCGCGGCCGGGGAACCGCCAGCGCGCCAGCGCATAGGCAACGAACACCGCCAGCGGCAGCGCGACGAGCAGCGCCGTGCCGGAGACCTTCAGCGTCAGGCCGATGGCCTCGAGCTCCGCGTCGGTCAGTGAGCCCCCCGGCAGCATGCGGCTAGTCCACGGGCTTCAGGCCGGCGTCGGCGAAGGCTTCGCGCGCGCCGGGGGACAGGAGAAAGGCGACGAAATCCAACGCGAAATCCTTGTGTTGCGAGGCCGCCACGGGAGCGGCGGGATAGGCGATCGGCGCATGGGTGGTGTCCGCAAATTGGGCGACCACGGCGACATCGGGCTCGATCGCCGCGTCCGAGCCGTAGACCACGCCGAGCGGCGCCTCACCGCGCGCCACCAGCGCCAGGGCCACGCGCACGTTGTCGCCGCGCGCAAGATGGTCCGCAACGCGCGGCCACAGGCCGGTGGCCTGCAGCGCGGATTGCGCATAACGGCCCGCGGGCACGTGATCCGGATCGCCCAGCGACAACCGGCCGTCGCCCAGCCGCGCCATCACCGCCTCGGCGCTTGCCAGATCGAGCGGCTCGGCCCGGTCCCTGGGAGCCACGACGACCAGCGTGTTGCCGGCAACAATGACCCGGCAGGAGGCATCGATCAATCCGCGCTGCTCGAGATAATCCATCCAGTCCACATTGGCCGAGACATAGACGTCGGCCGGAGCGCCCGCCTCGATCTGCCGCGCCAGCGCCGAGCTTGCGGCGAAGGAAAAGACGAAGCTCGTCCCCGTCTTCGCTTGATAGCGCGCGCCGATGTCCTCCATGGCGTTCTTCAGGCTGGCGGCGGCGAAGACCACCGGCGTCTCGGCCGCGTGCGCGCTCATGCTCGCGGCAAGCGTGCAGGCGGCGGCGGCCGCGCCCACCAGCAGGGCGCGGATCAGGGGACGGACACAGAATTTCATGAGGACTCCGGCACGATATGTTTCATCAGACATATCGACCCTATTTTTCCTCCCCCGCACCGTCAAGCGGTGATTTGACAGCGCCCTGAAGCACCGAGAGGTCCGCACCGCCCGCCTCCAGCATCACCGCCTCGATGCGGCGAAACCGCTCCAGAAGCTCATGTCCAAGCGGCGTCAGCCGCGCGCCGCCGCCACCGCCCGCACCGCCCTTCTCGGTGGTCACCAGCGGCTCTGCGAAATCGCGGTTGAGCGCGCCGACGAGGTTCCAGGCGCGCTTGTAACTCATACCCAGGCGGCTTCCGGCGGCGCGAATGGAGCCGGTCTCGGCAAGGCCTTGCAGCAGGTCCGCCTTGCCCGGCCCGAAGGCCACGCCCGGCGCCAGCACGATGCGAAGGCGGCATTTGGGAAACGAGGGTGTCATGCAGGCAAAGTGATGTGCGCGGCGGAGATGGTCAAGCGGACGTTCGGCCCGGGATGACGCGTCCCGGGTCTGCAAAGCGGCACTGCGCGCCGGGGATAACCATCGTAAGAGAATGCCTGCAGGTCCCCGCAGTCGTCATTGCCCGGCGAAGCCCGGGCAATCCACTCTCCTCCCCGTTTCGTGAGGATCTTGCGATTTCGCTCTGAGCGCTGGCTCAGTGTCGATCCGTGGGCCTGAAGGCTTTAGCACCCAGAGTGGATCACCCGGACTTCGCCGGGTGATGACGCCGGAGGGTATAGCGCTCGGGCGATAACACGCGGCATCTTGCCCTCGCCGGTCCTCGATGATCATGGCCGCCGCCTTTTCGGCGATCATGATGGTGGGGGAATTGGTGTTGCCCGAGGTGATCGTCGGCATCACGGAGGCGTCAACGACGCGCCGGCTGGAGAGCCCGCGCAGCCTCAAGCCGCTGTCGACCACGGCCATGGGATCATCGCCCATCTTGCAGATGCCGACGGGGTGGAAGATCGTCGCGCCGATGTCGCCGGCGGTGCGGATGGAGCCGGTTTCGGCGGCGGCCTGCAGCAGGTCGGCCTTGCCCGGGCCGAAGGCGAGGATGCGGGCGCGCGGGACACCGGTCAAGCACCCGCGCGCCGGTCGCTCCAGGCCCTCCACGACGGCCCCGGACCTCCAGCCGCCATCGCAGGCCGGCAATGACATTCGTTTCCGAGCCGCCGCATTACGTGCCGCATCCCCGTTGAAGGGTGCGGCCACGGTTCAGACAGAGGACCATCGTCGGCACTTGCCCGACCCTCGTTCCACCCGCAGGCAAGCCGTTCCATCCACGGCGAGACAAGAGGCGAGCGCTTTCAAGGCCAGACCGGACGATTGCCCGGGATCGGGGGCCTATCGCCACACCTTGTAGCCAAGACTTGTCCGGTAGCGGCCGTCTGATTTTTTCGAGAAGGTAAAGCAATTCCAGGTTTGATTTCGGATTCTGCTGGAAAGATTGGTGCAAAATTTGTTCTGTTTGAAACGCCACTGGCCGGTGAACTTTTTCCCCTTGGCAGTGTAGGAAATACTTCCGTTGTTGTGGTACGTTATTTTTCCAGAAAACGCCCCGCTATAATTCAAGGACCTGCCTAGTATTTCTTTCTTTATCTGGTCGGCAGTCATTGTTTCGGCGGAAGACGCGCCAGTCTGAGCTATTACAGAAAGCGCCGCTACGGCTAGCGAAATAATAAACAACTTCTTTGTCAAAGCCATATCCCCCTTTATCAATTTAATCTCTGTACTCCAACATGAGCATACCAGCACCGGCTCAGCAACCCCTTGGGGAAACGCCGTTATCGGGCACGATAAACCCGGACAACCGAGGGTCCGTCCCGGGGAATACATGTTCTGCCCCGCGCGCTATCCCCTGCGGTCCTCGATGATCATGGCGGCGGCCTTTTCGGCGATCATGATGGTGGGGGAATTGGTGTTGCCGGAGGTGATCGTCGGCATCACCGAGGCGTCGACGACGCGCAGGCCCGCGAGCCCGTGCAAGCGGAGCCGGCTGTCGACCACGGCCATGGGATCGTCGCCCATCTTGCAGGTGCCGACGGGGTGAAAGATCGTCGTACCGATGTCGCCGGCGGCCCTGGCCAGATCCTCGTCCGATTCAACCGACGGTCCCGGCAGATGCTCCTGCGGCGCGTGTTTCGCCATGGCGGGCGCACCCATGATCTTGCGCGTGAGCCGGATGGAATCGGCCGCAACCCGCCGGTCGCCGGCAGTGGCGAGATAGTTGGGGCGGATCTCCGGGTGCGCATGGGGATCGCTTGAGCCGATGTGCACGCCGCCGCGGCTTTCGGGCCGCAGGTTGCACACGCTGGCGGTGATCGCGGGAAAGGCGTGCAGCGGATCGCCGAACTTGTCGAGCGACAGCGGCTGCACGTGATATTCCACGTTGGCGCTCTCCTGCGTCTCATCGGTCCTGGCGAAGACGCCGAGCTGGCTCGGCGCCATGGACATGGGGCCGGAGCGGTTGAGCGCATATTCCAGCGCGATCTTCGCCTTGCCGAACAATGTACCGGCGCGCTGGTTCAGCGTCACCGCGTTCTGCACCTTGTAGATGGTGCGGATCTGCAAATGGTCCTGCAGGTTCTCGCCGACGCCCGGCAGCGCGTGGGTGACATTGATTCCGTGTTGCTTGAGCCGCGCCGGATCGCCGATGCCGGAGAGTTCCAGGAGCTGCGGCGAGCCGATGGCGCCGCTGGAGACGATGACTTCGCCCTCGCAGCGCGCGACCGCGTCCTCGCTGCGCAGCTTCAGCGACACGCCCGCCGCGCGGCCCTCCTCAATGATCAGGCTCTGCGCCTGGGCATGGGTGACGACGCGCAGATTGGGCCGGTTCTTTGCCGGCTTCAGAAACGCCTTGGCGGTGTTCCAGCGCACGCCGCGGCGCTGGTTGACCTGAAAGTAGCTGGAGCCGAAATTGTCGCCGGAATTGAAATCGTCCGTGCGCGGAATGCCCACCTCGGCGCAAGCCTCGCGGAACGTGTCCAGCACATCCCACGACAGCCGCTGCTCCTCGACCCGCCACTCGCCGCCGCGCGCGTGGCAAGCGTCGTCCCAGCGGTAGTGATCCTCGGACTTGCGGAAATAGGGCAGCACGTCGTCCCAGCTCCAGCCGGCATTGCCGAGCTGGCGCCAGTGGTCGTAGTCGCGCGCCTGGCCGCGCATGTAGATCATGCCGTTGATCGAAGAGCAGCCGCCGAGCACCCGGCCGCGCGGATACATCAGGGCGCGGCCGTTGAGCCCCGGCTCGGGCTGGGTGTGAAACCCCCAGTCGGTACGCGGGTTGCCCATGCAATAGAGATAGCCGACGGGAATGTGGATCCAGATGTAGTTGTCGCGCCCGCCCGCCTCCAGCAGCAAGACCTTGACCGACGGGTCGGCGGAGAGCCGGTTGGCCAGCACGCAGCCGGCGGATCCCGCGCCGACGATGATGTAGTCCCAGCTGCCCAGATCCCGCACCGTTCACTCCCCTGCCGTCCGCTTTGCGCGGATCGTTTCACGCGCACGATGCCCGCACGCACGGGGAAAGACAAGCATGGCGCCTGCACAACCGCTTTGCGCGGGGTGATGAGCCGTGGGGAATAGCGGATGGACGTTTGTGGCCCCTGCCTTCTCCCCTCGGGGAGAAGGTGGCCCGCCAGGGCCGGATGAGGGGGCGTGTCGTCCGAGCGGATCGCAGCCCCCCCTCACCCTGACCCTCTCCCCGGCGGGGAGAGGGAACGAATACGGCGGGCTCGCGGAGCGGTCTCTGCTCGCGCAGTGTGTCCTTGCCTCACCCCAGCGGCAGGGCGTTGTCGTCGCGGATGGTTTCCAAAACCACCGAGGAATGCACGTTCTGCACCGCCTCATGGGCCAGCAGATCGTCGTTGATGACGCGGGCCAGGGTCTTGAGATCCGCAACCGTGATCTTGATCAGATAGTCCATCTCGCCGGTGAGCGCATGCGCCTCCTGGACGCTGTCCATGGCCTGGATGAGATCGCGGAAGCGGCGGGAGTTGTTGCGCGAGTGCGCATTCAGCGTCACGCCGATGAAGGCGGTGACCATCAGCCCCAGGGCGTCAGACGAGAGTTCGGCGCGGATGCGGCGGATGATGCCGTCGGCCTCCAGCCGCGCCCGGCGGCGCGAGACCTGGGAGGCGGACAGGCCGATGCGCTCGCCCACCTGCTGGTTGGTGAGCGCCGCATCGCGTTGAAGCAATGCAAGCAGTTTGATGTCAAAACCGTCGAGAGAGGCAATCATGTGCGCACTTGTAGCATATGCCGCATGATTTGTGCATCTTATCGGCAATCTAACGCGCAATTGCACGCATGTCGCATGGATTTCCCCGCATACTGTGCGGACCCTGGCATGAGGAGGATTTCATGGGACCGTTTCCGCACGACGCGCCTGTCGCGACCATCACTGAGAACAACCCGGCCGGCACCGACGGTTTCGAATTCGTGGAATTCGCCAGCCCCGAGGCCGAAAAGCTCGACGCGCTGTTCCGCAAGATGGGCTATGTGCCGGTGGCCAGGCACAAGAGCAAGGCGATCACGCTCTACCGCCAGGGCGACATCACCTATGTGCTGAACGCGGAACCCGGCTCCCACGCCATGCGCTTCGTCGACGAGCACGGCCCGTGTGCCGCGTCGATGGCCTGGCGCGTGGTCGACGCGCAGCACGCTTTCGATCACGCGGTCTCCAAGGGCGCGACGCCCTATCTGGCCGACGACAAGGCGCTGGATGTGCCGGCGATCGTCGGCATCGGCGGCTCGCTTTTGTATTTCGTCGAGACCTATGGCGAGAAGGGCTCGGCCTATGACGCCGACTTCGAATGGCTGGGCGCGCGCGATCCCAAGCCGGAAGGCGTGGGCTTCTATTATCTCGATCACCTGACCCACAACGTCTATCGCGGCAACATGGACACCTGGTGGGATTTCTACCGCGAGCTCTTCGGCTTCACCCAGATCCACTATTTCGATATCGACGGCCGCATCACCGGCCTGGTCAGCCGGGCGATCACCTCGCCCTGCGGCAAGATCCGCATCCCGCTCAACGAATCCAAGGACGAGACCAGCCAGATCGTCGAATACCTGAAGAGATACAACGGCGAGGGCATCCAGCACATCGCGGTGGGCACCGATGCGATCTACGACGCCACCGACCGGCTTGCCGACAACGGGCTGAAATTCATGCCCGGCCCGCCGGAGGTCTACTACGAGAAGAGCAAGACCCGCGTCGCGGGCCACGATGAGCCCATCGACAAGCTCAAGAAGCACGGCATCCTGATCGACGGCGAGGGCGTGGTGAACGGCGGCATGACGAAAATCCTGCTGCAGATCTTCTCCAAGACCGTGATCGGGCCGATCTTCTTCGAGTTCATCCAGCGCAAGGGCGACGAGGGCTTTGGCGAGGGCAACTTCCGCGCGCTGTTCGAGAGCATCGAGGAAGACCAGATCCGCCGCGGCGTCATCAGCGTGGATGCGGCGGAGTAGCAGCCGCCTCACGCCACCAGCTGGCCGTCCGTCGTCCCCGCGAGGTCAGCAAGAAAACGCCGGCTCCAGGCGTTGGCGTCATTTGTCGCCAGCCGGCCGAAAAGCGCTTTCCAGCGCTGCTTGCGTTCGTCCGGCTTCATGCGCAACGCCCGTTGGAGGGCCTCGACCACTTCCTCCTCGGCGAACGGGTTGACGATCAGAGCTTCCTTCAGCTCCTCCGCCGCACCCGCGAAACGCGACAGGATGAGAACGCCGGGATCGTCCGGATCCTGGGCCGCGACGAATTCCTTGGCGACCAGGTTCATGCCGTCGCGCAAAGGCGTGACAAGGCCGATGCGGCTTTCCCGGTAGATGCCGGCGAGCGCCATGCGCGCAAACGAACGGAACATGAGTCTGACCGGCGTCCAGTCCATGTCGGAAAAGCGCGCGTTGATGGCGCCCGTAAGCTCGGTGAGTTCCCGCCGGATGTCGGCGTAGGCGTCAAGCTCGGAGCGCGACAACGGCGCGATCTGCATGAAGGAAACATGGCCGCGATGCTCGGGATAATCCTCGAGCAAGCGGGCGAAGGCGTTGAGCCGCTGGGGGATGCCTTTGGTATAGTCGAGCCGGTCGACCCCGATGATCAGCGGCTGGCCGCCCATCGCGCGCGCCAGGCGCTGCTGGTGCCGCTTGGCAATGGGGGAACCGGCGAATTCGGCGAAACCCGCCGTATCGATGCCGATGGGATAGGCGCGCGCAACCGTCTTGCGCGCAAATCCCTCGACCAGGCCACCCTCGCGCATGCCGCCGCCGAGCTCTTCGCGAACGTAGCGGCGGAAATTGCCGCAATCCCCAGCCGTCTGGAAGCCGACGAGATCATAGGCGAGCAGCTCGCGCACCAGGGAATTGGCATTGCGCAGCGCCGTGAGCACATCCGGTCCCGGGAACGGCACATGCAGGAAATAGCCAATCGGGTTCTCGACCCCCATGGCACGCAGGCAGCCCCCCAGCGGAATGAAGTGATAGTCGTGAACCCACAGAATGTCATCGGCCCTTAGCAGCGCTTTCAGCCGTGTGGCGAAACGCTGGTTGACGCGGCGATATCCGTCTTCGAAATGACGCTCATTCTCCACCAGATCGAGCCGGTAATGCAGCGCCGGCCAAAGCGCCCGGTTGGCGTAGCCAGCGTAAAACTCGTCGTAATCCTGTTGGGTGAGGTCGATGGTGGCCAGCTCCACGCTGCCTTCGCCCTCATTGTGAAGCACGCCGAAGGTCCCTTCCTCGGATATCCGCCCGCTCCAGCCGAACCATAGTCCGCCCCTTTGCTTTAGCGCATCCACGAGTCCGACGGCGAGGCCGCCGGCCTTTCCGGTGTCCCTCAGCGGGCCCACACGATTGGAAACAACGACAAGCCGCGTCATCGCTCGGCAACCTCCGGTGTCTGTCCGGCCTCGAACATCTAGATCACCGTCTCCCACCCGGAACTCAGGCGCATCGCGCCATTGATGATTCCCACCATCGAATAGGTCTGCGGGAAATTGCCCCACAGCTCCCCGGTGGCCGGATCAATGTCTTCCGACAGCAGCCCCACGTGATTCCGGCACGCCAACATCGATTCATAAATCTCGCGCGCTTCATCCTTGCGGCCGATCCGCGCCAGGGCGTCGATGTACCAGAAGGTGCAGATGTTGAAGGCGGTCTCCGGCGTGCCGAAATCGTCCGCCGCCGCGTAGCGGAACAGAAAGTTCCCGCGCCGCAAGCGCTCTCCAATGCGATCGACCGTCGCAATGAAGCGTGGATCGGTCGCGCGCAGGAAACCGACCTCGGCCATGAGCAAAAGACTGGCGTCGACGTCCGTGCCCTCGAAACTTTCAACGAATGAATTCAGCTTGTCGTTCCATGCGCGCTCGCAAATCACTGCATGGATCTCCTTTGCCCGCCCGCGCCAGTGCGCGGCGCGCTCGGCGAGCCCCAGATGCGACGCCGCCTTGGCAAGCCGGTCGCAGGCCGCCCAGCACATCAGTGAGGAAGACGTGTGGATCCGCGCCCGGGTTCGCAGTTCCCACATGCCGGCATCCGCGGAGGCATACAGCGCGTAGGCGCGCTCTCCGGAATCTTCCAGCCGGGTGAATTCCTCCGCGCCGAAGCTGTGCAGAAGCCGCTGGTCGAAGAAGGCCTGGATCGCGCCAAGGACCACGTTGCCGTAGACATCGTGCTGGAAATGCTCATGCGCCTGGTTGCCGACCCTGACCGGACCCATGCCCCTGTAGCCCGGCATGTCGATGATGGTTTCTTTCAGATCGCTTTCCAGACCGATCCCATAGACCGGCTTGAGATGATCGCCGTCCATCATCGCGGTCACATTTGTCAGATAGCGCAGATAGTTCTCCATCGTCTCCATTTCGGAGAGCGAATTGAGCGCGCGCACGACGAAGAAGGCATCGCGCAGCCAGCAGAAGCGGTAGTCCCAGTTCCGGCCGGAATCGGCGGCCTCGGGCACCGAAGTCGTCATGGCGGCAACGATCGCGCCGGTTTCCTCGAAGGTGCAGAGTTTCAGTGTGATCGCGGCCCGGATCACCGCTTCCTGCCATTCCATCGGCAGACCGAGCCTGCGGGTCCAGTGGCGCCAGTAGTCCGTGGTCTTTTCCTCGAACGAGCGCAACAGGGTGTTGGGGTGATCCGACAGCGACTCGTCCGGCCCCAGGTAGAACGACAACGGCCGGTCGAGCGAGAACGTCGTCTCATGCCGGATGTAGGTGATCGGCGCATTGGTCGACAGACGCAGCACCAGATCGTCATCCATGTAACGCAGATGATTGGAGCCGAAGGTCACGGTCGCCGGCGTGCGCCCGTAGTCGAACCGCGGACGCACGCGCACCGCGATGCGAGGCCGGCCGCAGAGCGGCTCCACCCGCCGCGCGAGAGCGATGGGACGAAACATGCGACCACGCGCAATGAAGCGGGGGCGAAGTCCGTGATCTCGATGGCGCTGCCATCTTCGGAATAAAGCCGCGTCTTCAGGACCGCGGTGTTCTCGACGTAGGTCTGCTCGCTGCGCGCGAAGCCTTCCAGCTGGATGGAAAAGGCCCTTCATCCGCGTTCCCGTCCCTGGAACCCAGCAGCGCATGGAAGACGGGATCGCCGTCGAACCGCGGCAGACAACACCAGACAAGGCGTGCCCTTGTATCGATGAGGGCTGCAATCGAGCAATTGCCGATCATGGCGAGATCGAGGGAACTCAAGGTTTCACATCCATTTTGTGGTCCTTGTCCAGGGGGTAGGGTTGTGACGCTTCCAGGCGACCGACGTGGCGGACGGCGCTTTCCAGCCAGCCCCGCACCGCTTCGATACCGGCCAGCCGATATGCAGCGCAGGTCTCCCCCGCGCCCACCTTCACGCCGAAGCCTCCCAGCCGCGCGGCGGCCGCGAATCCGTCTTCATCCGTGACGTCGTCGCCCACGAAAACGGGATAACGCCCCGCGAAGGGAACCAGTTCCATGAAGGCGGCCAGCGCCCGACCCTTGTCCTGGGCACCGGATTTCAATTCGACGACCATCTTGCCGTGGATCATGTGCAGGCTCGGCAGGTCAGCGCTGGCGGCGGCGAGGCCGGCGGCGATATCCGGTCCGCGCTCCGGCGCCTGACGATAGTGCACGGCGAGCGCCAGCCCCTTGTCCTCAAGCTGCACGGCATCATCGAGCAGTCTGGCTCCCGCGATGCGTTCGCGCAGCGTGTTCAGCTCGGGACCGGTTTCAACCCTCTCGATAGCCTCGTCCGACTCCATTCGCCGCTCCAATCCGTGCAGACCGGCGGCGGGCAATTTGAGAGGCGCAAGAAAGCCGTCGACTTCGCTCAACGGACGCCCCGTGATCAACGCGACCGCACCGTCGAACGCCGCGATCAGGTCCTCCAGCAACGAAGACAATTTTTCAGGAATGTGAATGCTTGCAGGCGTCGGTGCGATGTCGACCAAGGTTCCGTCGAAATCGAGAAACAACGCGGCATTGGGTGCAAGCAGAGGCGGAGAACCCATGACCACAATCTATGCGTTGCGGAGTGCGAATGCCACCCTGTGCCCTTGCACAACGCAAACGTCACCCGCCTTCTCAAGAGGCGGCAACATCGGACACCTAAACCGCCGTGCCGCCGCCGTCCAGCCGCACGGCGTGCCCGGTCATGAAGCTGTTTTCATCGCAGCACAGCCAGGCCATGGCGGCGGCGACCTCCGTGGCGGTCACGAGCCGCTGCATCGGAATGCCGCGCACCAGCCGGGCGGTCGCGTCCTCATGGGTGCCGCGCATGGTGACCGTGAGATCGGTGAGCATGGCGGTGTCGGCATATGATGGACACAGCGCGTTGACGCGGATGTTGTCGCGCGCGGCCTCGGCGGCGGCCGTCTTCGTCAGGCCGATGACGCCATGCTTGGAGGCCGCATAAGCGCCCAGCAGCGGCGCACCGAGCACGCCCGCGACGGAGGACACATTGAGGATGACGCCGCCACGCGCCTTCATGGCGTTGAGTTCCGCGCGCAGGCACAGAAACACCCCGCGCAGGTTGACCGCCAGCATGCGATCGAAGGTCTGAAGATCCGTGTCGGCGATCTTCGCATGCCGATGGGCGATGCCCGCGTTGTTGACGGCGACATCGATGCGGCCGAAGGCCGCAAGCGCATCGTCGACCATCGCCGCGACGCTGGCCTCATCCGCCACATCGCAACGGGTGGCGCGCGCCTGCGCGCCCTCGGGCAGCAACGCCACCGTGTCCGCGAGCCCGGCCTCGTCGAGATCCGAGAGGAACAGCGCGGCCCCTTCGGAGGCGAAACGCAACGCCGCGGCGCGGCCGAAACCACCGGCCGCTCCCGTCAGCAGGACGGTCTTGCCAGAATAGCGCCCATCACATGATCCACCGCTCATCCGCCGCTCCCGATCAGCCGCCCGCCCATGCGCGCCAGCTCCGGCACCAGCGTGCCCATTTCCAAGGCCCGCTCCGGATTCGACGCGTTGCCGTCCAGCGCGCGCTTCTTCACGCCTTGCAGGATGGCGGCGAGACGGAAGAAGGAAAACGCCAGACAGAAGGTCCAGTCGTCGATGCCCGACAGCCCCATGCGCTCGCAATAAAGCGCCACATAAGCCTCTTCGGTCGGCAGGCCGAGGGCGGCGCGGTCGACCCCGTCGAGCCCGCGAAACAGCCCGTCGTGCGGCAGCCGCCACTGCATGCACTGATAGGCAAGATCCGAAAACGGATGGCCGAGCGTCGAGAGTTCCCAGTCGACCACGGCGATGATTTTCGGCGCGTCCGGCGCAAAGATCAGATTGTCGATGCGGAAATCGCCATGCACCAGCGCCACGCGGCCGTCGTCGTCTGGCACATTGGCTTCGACCCAGGCAATCAGCGCATCCATGTCGGGAATCGCCCCGGTCTCGCTGTCACGGTACTGGCGTCCCCAGCGCGACACCTGGCGGGCGAAATAGCTGCCCGGCTTGCCGAAATCCGATAGCCCCACGGCCTCGACATCGACCGAGTGGAGAGCGGCGAGCACCCGGTTCATCTCGTCATAGACGGTGGCGCGCTCCTCGCGCTGCAGCTCCGGCAGGGCGGGGTCCCAGAACACACGGCCCGACTTGTACGACATCAGATAGAACATCGAGCCGATGACATCGTCGTCCTCGCACAGGTGCAGGGGATCGGCGACGGGCACCTCGGTGCCGCGCAGCGCGGTCATCACGCGGAACTCGCGGTCCACCGCATGGGCGGATTTCAAGAGCTTGCCCGGAGGCTTGCGGCGCAGCACGTAGGTGCCGCTCTCCGCCTCGATGCGGAAGGTGGGATTGGACTGGCCGCCGGCGAATTTCTCCGCCCGCAGCGGTCCGCGAAAGCCGGGCACATGCGCCTGAAGATAAGCCCCAGCCGGGCGTCATCGAGTGTCGAGACCGCCTCCCCCATCGTACCTCCCGCAAACATTCTTGTGTTGTCCGACGCCACAGTAATACCAACGGTCATAACGAATGATTCATTTGACCGGTTTTGCGCGACGTCTGGCAAGGAACGGTTCGCAGGGCGATGCAGGAGCATCGTTCAAGAAGCGCGACGCTGTCCAGTCGTTGCGCAAAACCGGCCTTCGGTGGGCCAAACCGGTCCACCGGACAGCGTTGCGCCGCTTGCCCGACCAGGCGGGTCGCGCCGCGCGACGCGCCTTGCCGGATGAACCGGTTTGGCTCCATCAAATGGGTCATTCGTTACGACCGTTGGTATAACACCCGCTTGAGGCAGATCAACGCGGCGCGCGCGTCCTCCATTAAATTCATATATACGAATACGAGTTAAAGCCTGGACACACCCCGGCGACCGACGGACATCGCGATGGATCTCACCGGTTTCATTGACTGGCTTGGCGAGGGCGGCACGGCGGCCTTCGGCGGGCTGCTGATCGGCATGGCGTTCGGCATCTGCGCCCAGCGCAGCCGCTTCTGCTTGCGCGCCGCGGTGATCGAGTTCGCGCGTGGATCGATCGGCGTGAAGACATCCGTGTGGCTGCTGACGTTCGGCGGCGCCGTTGCGGCGACGCAAGGGCTGATCGAGACGGGATGGCTGGACGTGTCAGAAGCGCGCCAGCTTGCCGCGCGCTCAAGCCTGTCTGGCGCGGCCATCGGCGGCGCGCTGTTCGGCACCGGCATGATCCTGGCGCGCGGCTGCGCCAGCCGGCTCCTGGTGCTTTCGGCCAACGGCAACCTGCGCGCGCTGCTCTCGGGCCTGATTTTCGCGGTGACCGCCCAGGCCTCGCTGCGCGGTATTCTCTCGCCGCTGCGCAACGAGCTTGCGGCACTCTGGGCGATCGACGGCGGAGAGACGGCGGATCTGTTGGCGATCCTGGGCACGGGCGCCGGATCGGGCCTGGTTTTCGGCCTGCTGTTTCTGGCCGCCGCCGTGGCCTTCGCCATCCGCGCCCGCCTGCCTCTGGGCCGCAGCGTGGCCGCCTTCTGCGTCGGGCTGACTGTCGCCGCCGGCTGGTTCTTCACCTATTCGCTGGCCTCACAGGCCTTCGACCCGATCCCGCTGCAAAGCATGACGTTCACGGGGCCCTCCGCCGATGCGCTGATGCTGTTTCTCAGCCCGCCGGGCGGCGCCTTCGACTTCAGCATCGGCCTGGTTCCCGGCGTGTTTCTGGGATCCTTCCTCGCCGCCTCGTCGGCGCGCGAACTGAAGCTGGAAGGTTTTCGCGACGGCCAGAGCATGCGGCGCTACATCATCGGCGCGGTGCTGATGGGATTCGGCGGCATGCTGGCCGGCGGCTGCGCGGTCGGCGCGGGCGTTACCGGCGGCTCGATCTTCGCGATCACCGCCTGGGTGACTCTGACGACGATCTGGGCCTCGGCCGCGCTGACGGACTGGCTGATGGACCGCAAGGCCGAACTGGCTCAGGAACAGGAAGATAGCGTGACGCCGGCTCCGGAATCCGCGCTCACCCTGGTGCGGTAGTACGCTCAGCCGGCGCTCTCGGGCGCGTCATCGGCGTCGCGCGCGCTTTCAGCCAGACCGTGGCCCAGCGCCGCGCGCTCGTCGAAGACGAAGCACTCGCCGCGCCACAGGCTCTCATCTTCCGGCACCGTCTCGAGGTATTTCAGGATTCCGCCGCGCAGGTGATAGACCTCGCCGAACCCCCGCTCGACCAGATAGGACGACGCCTTCTCGCAGCGGATTCCGCCGGTGCAGAACATCGCCACCTTCGGCTTGTTGGCGAGTGCGGTGGACGCCTCGACGAAGGCGGGGAAATCGCGAAAACTCGGCGTCTTCGGGTCAATCGCACCCTCGAACGTGCCGAGTTCGACCTCATAGTCGTTGCGCGTGTCGATCACCACCACATCCGGATCGGAGATCAGCGCGTTCCAGTCCTCCGCCGCCACATAGGTGCCCACGGACCGGTTCGGATCAACGGGCACGCCGAGCGTGACGATTTCTTTCTTCAGCCGCACCTTCATGCGCCTGAACGGCATGGACGAGGCCGTGGATTCCTTGTGCTCCAGATCCGCCATGCGCGGATCGGCGCGCAGGAAATCCAGCACCGCGCGCACTGCCGCCTCCGGTCCGGCAATGGTGCCATTGATGCCCTCGGCCGCCAGGAGCAGCGTGCCGAAAACGCCATTCTCCACACAGACGCCGTGCAGCGGATCGCGCATCTCGCGGAAATCCGGAAGAGAGACAAACTTGTAGAGCGCGGCGACGAGAAGTTCGGTCATGGATGCTTTGGCTGCCGGGGACGGTTGACGCGCTTATACGCGGTGGGACGCGGACTGCAAAGACGGGTGATCCACATCCCAGCCGACGGCTTGCAGAGCCCCGAGATCGGGCAGCACGGCGCGCGCGCCGGAAAAATCCTCGCCTGCCGTATAGACCGAGGGCGTTACCAGCGTGTCGAGACCCGCGGCCAGCGCCGCGCGCAGGCCGTTGGCGGAATCCTCCAGCGCCAGGCACTCGGCCGGGGCAAGATCCAGCCGGCGCAGGGTCTCCAGATAGGCATCGGGCGCGGGCTTCTTTTGCGCCACCATGTCGCCGGCGACGATCACCTCGAACAGATCCATGCCGCCGAAGGCCGCGCCGAGCAGCGCCTCGACATTGGCCAGCGTCGTGGTGGTGGAAATCGCCAGCCGAAGGCCGGTCTTGCGCGCATGGTCGATCAATTCGCGCACGCCGGGGCGCAGTTCCAGCCCGCCGCCCGCGACGATGCCTGTGTAGTGGCGGGTCTTTTCCGCATGCAGGGCGCGGATGAAGGCGTTCTCGGCGTGCCGCGGATCGCCGCCGGTGCTGCGCACGAAATGGCGGATGCGCTCCTTGCCGCCGGTGACCTTCAGAAGCGCTTCGTATTGCGCGCGGTCCCAATGCCACGCCAGCCCGGCGTCTTCGAAGGCCGCGTTGAAAGCCGCGCGATGCGCCTCCTCGGTCTCGGCGAGCGTGCCGTCGACGTCGAAGATCAGCGCGCGCGCCATCAGACAGCGTCCATTGCCCGCAGGCGGGGCAGCGAGGCGAGCACCTGGGGAAGCTGGGCGAAATCGGAAAACGTCGCCTGCCAGCCCATGTCCGCGACCGGGGTCTTGCGATAACCCTCGGTGAAGAGGACGAAGGGACTGGAAGCCGCCTGCGCCGTGGCCGCGTCGACCTCGCTGTCGCCGACATAGACCACGCCGCCATCGCTCACCTCGGCTCCCAGAAGCCGCGCGCAATGGTGCAGCGGCGCCGGATCGGGCTTACGGGTCGCAAGCGTATCGCCCGCAACGACGGCTCCAAACAGCTCGCACCAGCCGAGCGCGTCGAGCAGGTTGAGCGTCGGGGTCTCGGGCTTGTTGGTGCACAGGCCGATGGCGACGCCCTGGGCCGTCAGTATGCGCAGCGCCGCCTCGGCGCCGGCAAACGGCGTGTTGGCCTCGCCGGGCGCGGCGGCGTAGAGCGCCTCGAACCGCTCGACGTGGGGTTCAAGCGCGTCATCCGTAACGGGGAAATTGCGCGCTTCCAGCGCGCGCTTTACGAACATTGCCGCCCCGTTGCCAATATAGCCGCGCGCCTCCGCGACAGTGAGCGCGGGCAGGCCGAGTTCGCCGACAAGCTGATTGCCGATATCGGCGATCGCCCCCACGCTGTCGACCAGCGTGCCGTCCAGATCGAAGATCGCGGCCTTCACGCGGCCGCCCGAACGGCGTGCGCCGCGTCGCGGATGGCCGCGATCTGGCGGGCGTAGACATCGGAGGTTTCCGGCGTGCCGCCCTTGAAGACGGCGGAGCCCGCGACCAGCGCGTTGGCGCCGGCCTTGGCGACCAGCGGCGCGGTCTCGGCGGTGACGCCGCCATCGACCTCGATGTCGATCGGCCGGTCGCCGATCATCTGCTTGATGCGCGCGACCTTGTCGACCATGGCGTGGATGAACTTCTGGCCGCCGAAGCCCGGGTTCACGCTCATCACCAGCACCAGGTCGAGCCGGTCGAGCACATATTCGATGACGCTTTCCGGCGTCGCCGGGTTCAGCGACACACCGGCCTTCTTGCCCAGGTTGCGGATCGCCTGCAGCGAGCGGTCGAGATGGGGACCGGCTTCCGCGTGCACCGTAATGATGTCCGAGCCCGCCTTGGCGAAGGCTTCCAGATATTGGTCGCAAGGCGCGATCATCAGATGGGTGTCGAAGATCTTGGCTGTGTGCGGGCGCATGGCGGCGATGACGTCGGGCCCGAAGGTGATGTTGGGCACGAAATGGCCGTCCATCACGTCGAGATGGATCCAGTCGGCGCCGGCGGTCTCGACCGCGACGATCTCGTCGCGCAGGCGCGAGAAGTCACAGGCCAGCATGGAGGGGGCGATGACGAGGTCTGAGCTCATTCGGCGGCATCCTTTTGCGCGGTCTTGGGCTGCTCGAACACCCGGCTGACGCTAATGTCCTGCGCCTCGATGACGGACAGTTCCTGCGCCGTCATAGGCCCCTTTGCGCTCTCGAACAAGCGGTTCGCCTGCCGCAGCCGCGCCCGGTCCAGCGCGTTGCGGATCGAGCGCGCATTGGCGAAATGCGGCTGTTCCCGGCGCAGCGGGATGTAGCGCTGCATCACCGCCCGCGCCTCGTCGCTGAGCTGGTAGTTCTGCTCGGCCAGCAGCTTCTCGGTGATCTGCAGCAGCTCGTCGTCCGAATAGTCCGGGAAATCGATGTGATGGGCAATCCGCGAGCGGAACCCCGGATTGGAGGCGAAGAACGTGTCCATGCGGTCGGCGTAGCCGGCGAGAATGACCACCAGATCGTCGCGCTGGTTCTCCATCACCTGCAGCAGGATCTCGATGGCCTCCTGGCCGTAGTCGCGCTCGTTGTCGGGCCGGTAGAGATAATAGGCCTCGTCGATGAACAGCACGCCGCCCATGGCCTTCTTCAGGACTTCCTTGGTCTTGGGCGCCGTATGACCGATGTACTGGCCGACCAGATCGTCACGCGTGACCGACACCAGATGCCCCTTGCGCACGTAACCAAGCCGATAGAGCAGATCGGCCATGCGCAGCGCCACCGTGGTCTTGCCGGTTCCGGGATTGCCGGTGAAACTCATATGCAGCGTCGGCGTTTCATGCACGAGGCCGAGCGTCTTGCGGGCGCGCTCGACCAGCAGCAACGCCGCGATCTCGCGGATGCGCTGCTTGACCGGCTTCAGGCCGACGAGATCGCGGTCGAGTTCCTCAAGGATCTCGCCGACGCCGGACTCTCGGTAATCCGCGGCAAGATCGACCGTGGCGGGCTTCTCCGGTGCGTCGCTCGCCGGTGCATCGGGTGCGAGGGGGTGTCGGGCATGACTGGCGATCCTTCGGAAACAAGATATTTTGCGCCCCCCTCTGTCGGCGAAGCCGACAGGGGGGGGTGAGCCACGAACTCCGGTGCCTGCCGCTCACCCCCCCTCTGCCTCCTAACGGGGGCATCTCCCCACAAGGGGGAGAGGGGCTGCGCGCGGCTCGTCTTCTGCCGGGCCCTACCCGACCGTCCGCATGGTGATGTTGACGGTGCGGCCGGCGACCTCGGTGCGGGTCATCTCGAAATGCGGTTCGACCTCGGGCCGGTTGACGATGAACGACATGCGCACCGTCTCGAAGCCGCGGGTGGCGTCGAAGGCGTTGAGCCGGATGTAGCAGTCCGGATTGGCCTTGCGGCAGGCCTTCAGCTCCATCATCACGCCGGCGGCGTCACGCAGGTCGAACATCGGGTTGCCCCACATTTCCCAGTAGGTGTTTCTGGGATGGGGATCGTCGGTGTACTCGACGCCGATCGCCCAATCGTTGCGCAGGCAGTATTCGACCTGGGCGACGATCTGCTCGTCATCGAGGTCGGGCAGGAAGGAAAAGCATCCCTGGGTGATACGCATTGTGGTCTCCTTGTCCGGTTCGGGTCAGACCGCGGCCGCTGTCAGGCGACGCTGGCTGTGGGCACAAAATCCGACGTGTCGGTGGATGTATAGTTGAAGGTGATGGAGCCCCAGGTATCGAGGGCGGCTTCCAGCGGCTTGCACCACTTGGCGGCGGCGCGCAGGATTTCCGGGCCCTCATTGGCGATGTCGCGGCCCTCGTTTCGGGCGAACACCATGGCCTCGAGCGCCACGCGATTGGCGGTGGCGCCCGCCTGGATGCCCATCGGATGGCCGATGGTGCCGCCGCCGAACTGCAGCACCACGTCGTCGCCGAAGAGATCGAGCAGCTGGTGCATCTGGCCGGCGTGGATGCCGCCCGACGCCACCGGCATGACCTTGCGCAGATCGCACCAGTCCTGGTCGAAGAACACGCCGCGCTGCAGGTCAACCTCGTTGCGGGTCTCGCGCAGCACATTGTAGTAGCCCTGCACGGTCATCGGATCGCCCTCGAGCTTGCCCACGGCGGTGCCGGCGTGCAGGTGGTCGACGCCGGCGAGCCTGAGCCACTTGGCGATGACGCGGAACGAGATGCCGTGGTTCTTCTGCCGCGTATACGTGCCATGCCCGGCGCGGTGCATGTGCAGGATCATGTCGTTCTGGCGGCACCATTCGGAGATCGACTGGATGGCCGTCCAGCCGATAATCAGGTCGACCATGACGATGACCGAGCCGAGCTCCTTGGCGAATTCGGCGCGGCGGTACATTTCCTCCATCGTGCCGGCGGTGATGTTGAGGTAGTGGCCCTTGACCTCTCCGGTCTGGGCCGACGCCTTGTTCACCGCCTCCATGCAGTAGAGGAACCGGTCGCGCCAGTGCATGAAGGGCTGCGAGTTGATGTTCTCGTCGTCCTTCATGAAGTCGAGACCGCCCTTCAACCCTCGTAGACCACGCGTCCGTAGTTCTTTCCCGACAGGCCGAGCTTGGGCTTGGTGGTGGCGCCGAGCAGCGGCTTGCCGAACTTGTCCAGCCGCTCGCGCTCCACGACGATGCCGGTGGGCGGACCCTTGAAGGTCTTCACGTAGGCCGCCGGGAACCGCATGTCCTCCAGACGCGCCGCCTTCAGCGGCTTGAAGGAGAAGACGTTGCCGATGATCGAGGCGGTGAGATTGGCGATCGAGCCTTCCTCGAACAGGATCAGGTCGTAGGCGACGTAACAGAAATACTGCCCCGGCGTGCCCGGCACCGGATCGACCCGATAGGCCTTGGCGCGGTAGCTGTCACATGCCGTCAGCCGGTCCGTCCAGACCACCGTCCAGGTGGCGGTGGAGCTTTCCCCGGCCACCGCGGCGGCGGCCTCGATCGCATCGACGCCGTCCTGCGGCGTGATGCGGAAGAGCGCGATCACGTCGGTGTCCTTGGGCTCATAGTCGCCGTCCCAATAGCCCATCTGGGCGTATTTCAGGACGCCGGCCTTGTAGCGTTCCTTGCCTTTGATTTCCGTGGTCGTGCTGTCCATGGGTCCGTTCCTTCAAAAATCTCTGGTTTCCGTCAGGCTGCCTTGGCGGCGGCGGCTTGCGTGTCGAGCAGACCGCTTGCGTAGCGCGCGGCCATTTCGCTCATCGGCAGGGGTTTGATCCTGGAGGCGTTGCCGGCGGTTCCGAACCGCTGGAAGCGGTCCAGACACAGCGCCTGCATGGCGTCCATCGCGGGTTTGAGGAATTTGCGCGGATCGAACTCACGCGGATTTTCCCGCGCCACTTTCCGGAACTGGCCGGTCATCGCCATGCGGCAGTCGGTGTCGATGTTGACCTTGCGCACCCCGTGCCGGATGCCGCGCTCGATCTCCTCCACCGGCACGCCAAAGGTCTGCGGCATCTCCCCGCCATGCGCGTTGATGATGTCCTGCAGTTCCTGCGGCACCGACGACGAGCCGTGCATCACCAGATGCACACCGGGCAGACGGGCATGGATTTCCTCGATCACATTCATGGCGAGGATGTCGCCGGTGGGCTGCCGGGAGAACTTGTAGGCGCCGTGCGAGGTGCCACAGGCGATCGCCAGCGCGTCGACCTGGGTGCGGGCGACGAAATCCACCGCCTGATCGGGGTCGGTCAGAAGCTGGTCATGGCTGAGTTTGCCTTGCGCGCCGTGGCCGTCCTCGGCCTCGCCCTCGCCGGTCTCTAGCGAGCCCAGCACGCCGAGCTCGCCCTCAACCGAGGCGCCGACCCAATGGGCCATCTCCGCCACCCGGGCGGTAACAGTGACGTTGTAGTCATAGGACGCCGGCGTCTTCGCGTCCGCCTCCAGCGAGCCGTCCATCATCACGGAGGTGAAGCCGTGGCGGATGGCGGTGGCGCAGGTGGACTCGTGATTGCCGTGGTCGAGATGCATGCACAGCGGAATGTCGGGATAGATCTCGGCCAGAGCGTCGATCATCTTCGCCAGCATGATGTCGTTGGCATAAGTGCGCGCGCCGCGCGAGGCCTGCAGGATCACCGGCGCATCGCAGACCTTCGCGGCCTCCATGATGGCGAGGCCCTGCTCCATGTTGTTGATGTTGAAGGCGGGCACGCCGTAGCCGTATTCGGCGGCGTGGTCGAGCAGTTGTCTCAGCGTGATACGCGCCATGATCAGGCCTCCATGAATTGGGGTTCGGACAGGGTGAGGGCCGCGACGCCGGGCAAAGTCTTGCCCTCCAGCCATTCCAGGAACGCGCCGCCCGCGGTGGACAGATAGGTAAACTGGCCGGCCACCCCGGCCATGTTGAGTGCGGCCACCGTGTCGCCGCCGCCCGCGACGCTGACCAGTTGCCGCGCCTCGGTGCGTTCGGCCGCGGCCAGCGCCAGCGCGATGGTGCCGCCTGCGAACGCGGGCATTTCGAAAGCTCCGAGCGGGCCGTTCCACAACAGCGTGCGGAAGCCTGAGAGTTTTTCAATCAGCGCCGCCAGCGTGGCGGGGCCGATGTCGAGCGCCATCCAGCCGTCGGGGATGACAGCGACCGGCACGCTCATGGTTTCGGCGTCAGGCGCAAAGCGGTCCGCGACGATGACGTCGTGCGGCAGCAGGATCTCGCAGCCGCAGGCTTCCGCCCGCTCCAGAATGCGCAACGCGGTGGCATGCATGCCGGCTTCCTGCAGCGAGGCGCCGACCGCGTGACCCTGGGCTGCGAGAAACGTGTTCGCCATGCCGCCGCCGATCACCAGGGCGTTCATGCGCGACACCAGATGCTCAAGCACGGCAATTTTCGACGAGACCTTGGCGCCGCCGACGATCGCCGCCACCGGGCGCTGGGGTGCGTCGAGGGCCCGGGTCAGCGCGGAGATTTCGGAGATCATCGACGGTCCCGCGAAAGGCGGCAGGATGTCGGTGATCGCCGCGGTCGAGGCATGCGCGCGGTGGGCGCAGGAGAAGGCGTCGTTCACATAGATGTCGCCAAGCACGGAGAGCCGCAGCGCGAAGGTCGCCGAATTGGCGGTCTCACCCTCGTGGAAGCGCAGGTTTTCCAGAAGCGCCACGCCGCGCGGCGGCAGCATGCCGACGGCGGCTTCCGCGACCACGCCGATGCAGTCCGGCACGAAGGCGACATCCGCGCCGAGGAGTTCGGACAGCGCGGCTGCGACCGGACGCAGCGACAGATTGGGATCCGCCTCGCCATCGGGACGGCCCCTGTGCGACATGACCACCACGCGGGCGCCCGCGCCTGAAGCATGGCGACGGTCGGCGCGAAGCGGGCGATCCGCGTGTCGTCGGTGATATGACCGCCGGACATGGGGACGTTGAGATCGGCGCGCACCAGCACCGTGCGGCCATTGAGATCGACGCTGTCGATGTTGCGCATCACCATGATCACACCTCCTCCGACACGCAGGCCCGCGCGGCATCCACGACCGCCTCCGCGGTAATGCCGAAATGGCGGTAGAGATCTGCGGCCGGCGCCGACGCGCCAAAGCCGTCCATGCCGATGAAGACGCCGTCGTCGCCGATCCAGCGGTCCCAGCCCTGCGCAATCGCGGCCTCCACCGCGATACGCGGCACAGCGCCCAGAACCGCCTTGCGATACGCGACCGGCTGCTCGGCGAAGAGTTCGAAACACGGCATGGAAACGACCGCCGCGTGGATACCCTCGGCCTTCAGCCGGTCCGCCACCTCGAGCGCCAGCGGCACTTCCGAACCGGTTGCCAGCAGGGTGACGGTACGCCCCTCCACCGGTTCGCGGACCACATAGGCGCCGCGCGCCACCAGGTTCTCGTCCCGCGCATCGGTGCGGAACGCCGGCAGCGCCTGCCGCGTCAGCGCCAGCACGCTGGGCCGGTCGGGATGGGAAAGCGCGCAGGCCCAGGCCTCCGCCGTTTCCATGGCATCGGCGGGGCGGAACACCTGCAGGCCGGGAATGGCGCGCAGGCTCGCCAGGTGCTCGACCGGCTGATGCGTCGGGCCGTCCTCGCCGAGACCGATGGAATCGTGCGTCATGACGTAGACGACGCGCTGCTTCATCAAGGCCGAGAGGCGGATCGCGGGACGGCAATAATCAGCAAAGACCAGGAAGGTGCCGCCGTAGGGAATGACCCCGCCATGCAGCGCCATGCCGTTCATTGCCGCCGCCATGCCGTGCTCGCGGATGCCGTAGTGGACATATCCGCCCGAGAACTTGTACCGGGTCACCCCCTGCATGGCCTTGGTCTGGGTGCCGTTGGAGCCCGAGAGATCGGCCGAGCCGCCGACGAGCGAGGGCAGCGCCTGTGCAAAGGCCTCAAGCGCCTGCTGTGAGGCGACGCGGGTGGCAAGCCGAGGCGCGGTTTCGGCCCAGTCCTGCTTGAGAGCGGTCAACGCCTCATCCACCGCCGTCGCGACATCGCCGCCGAGCGCGGCGTCAAAGGCCTGCCGCCGGGCGGGATCCGCCGCCTCATGGCGCATCTGCCAGGCCGCACGCGCGGCGGCGCCCCGCTTGCCGGCCTGGGTCCAGGCATCGGCGATTTTCGCCGGGATCTCGAAAGGCTCAGCCATCCAGCCAAGCCGCTTGCGCGCGCCGGCGAGTTCCTCGGAACCGAGCGGCGCGCCGTGCACGCCGGAAGTGCCCGCCTTCGTCGGCGCGCCAAATCCGATGGTGGTCTTGCAGGCGATCAGCGCCGGCTTGGACGACAGCTTCGCCGCGGTGATCGCGGTTTCGATCGCCTTGGGGTTGTGGCCGTCGACGGCGAAGGTTTCCCAGCCCGACGCATCGAAACGGGCGCGCTGGTCGGTGCTGTCGGACAGCGACACCTTGCCGTCGATGGAGATGCCGTTGTCGTCCCACAGAACAATCAGTTTGGACAGGCCGAGATGCCCGGCCAGCGCGATGGCTTCCTGGGAAATGCCTTCCATCAGGCAGCCATCGCCGGCGATCACATAGGTGTGGTGATCGACCAGATCGTCGCCGAACCGCGCGTTGAGCAGCCGCTCCGCGAGCGCCATGCCGACCGCGTTGGCCAGCCCCTGGCCGAGCGGTCCGGTGGTGGTCTCGATGCCCGCGCCATGGCCGTATTCCGGATGCCCCGCCGTCCTGGCGCCGAGCTGACGGAATCGCTTCAGCTCATCGATCGGAAAATCCGCGTGGCCGGTGAGATGCAGCAGGCCGTAAAGCAGCATCGAGCCGTGTCCGGCCGAGAGCACGAAGCGGTCGCGGTCGGGCCAATGCGGCTCGGCCGCGTCGAACTTCAAAAACCGCGTGAACAGCACGGTGGCCACATCGGCCATGCCCATGGGCATGCCGGGATGACCGGAGTTGGCCGTCTCCACCGCATCCATGGCCAACGCGCGCAAGGCGTTGGCCATGGAGCGGGCGTCGGGCACCACGTCCAGGGGTGTCGTGGTGTCCAGCGCGGTCCGGGTCTTGAAATCCTCGGGCCTGTCGAGCGTGTTCATGATCGGGCTCCTTCGCTGATGGCGACGCGGGGGCGCGATCCGTTGCGCGCCAGGCGGCGGCTGCGTTCGACGAGCTGCAGGATCATCGGCGTCAGGATGAGCTGCATGCCGAGATCCAGCTTGGCGCCGGGAATGACAATGGAATTGGCCCGCGACATGAAGCTGCCGGGGATCATCGACAGCAGGTAGGGGAAGTCGATGCCGCGCGGGTCGCGGAAGCGGATGACGACCATCGATTCATCGGCGGTGGGGATCCAGCGGGCGATGAAGGGATTGGAGGTATCCACCGTCGGCACGCGCTGGAAGTTGATGTCGGTCTCGGTGAATTGCGGGCAGATGTAGTGCACATAGTCGGGCATGCGCCGCAGGATCGTGTCGGTGACCGCTTCCATGGAGTAGCCGCGCGTGTCGCGATCGCGATGGATCTTCTGGATCCACTCCAGATTGAGCACCGGGACGACGCCGACCTTCAGATCCGCGTGCTGGCCGAGATTGACGCTGTCGGTGACCACCGCGCCGTGCAGGCCCTCGTAGAACAGCAGATCCGTGTTGTCGGGCAGCGGCGCCCAGCCGGTGAACGTCCCCGGAGCGGCGCCGTAGAGATCGGCCTCTTCCGCGTCGTGCACATAGTGCCGGGTCTCGCCCGCGCCGGTCTCGCCGTAAGTGCGGAAGACGCTCTCGAGCTTCTCAAGCAGATTGGCCTCGGGGCCGAAGTGGCTGAAATTGGCGTCGCCGCGCGTGCCGTGCTCAACCATCACCTTCTTCATCTCGGCGCGGTCGTAGCGGTGGAAGGCGTCGCCCTCGATGAAGGCGGCCTCGATGGATTCGCGGCGGAAGATCTGCGCGAAGGTCTGGCGCACCGACGAGGTGCCCGCGCCCGACGAGCCGGTGACGGAGATGATCGGATGACGTGCCGACATGGTCTGCTCCCTGGATTCGAAGGGTTTCAGGCGCGGAAAAGGCCGCGGCGTCCAAACAGCGGCGAGCGTTCGCCGAGCGAATGCGGATCGGATGTGTAGTTCTCGACCCGCTCGACCTCGTCACGCGAACCGAAGATCAGCGGCACGCGCTGGTGCAGCTCACCGGGCACCAGATCGAGAATGCGGCCCGTGCCGGTCGACGCCGCGCCGCCCGCCTGCTCGACCAGAAAGGCGATGGGGTTGGCCTCATAGACCAGGCGCAGGCGGCCCTCGGCGTATCCATCACGCTGGTCGCCGGGATAGAGAAACACGCCGCCGCGGGTGAGGATGCGCGAGGCCTCGGCGACGAGCGAACCGATCCAGCGCATGTTGAAATCGCGCCCGCGCATTCCTTCCGCGCCGCTGAGGCAATCGTCGATATAGGCGCGCACCGGCGCGTCCCAGTGGCGGTAGTTGGAAGCATTGATGGCGAATTCGCCTGTCTGCGGCGCAATCGTGACATTCGCGCCGGTCAGCCGGAACGCGCCCGCTTCATCAAGGATGAAAACATGGGTGCCGCGGCCCAGGGTGAGCACCAGTTCGGTCATCGGACCGTAGGTGGCGTAGCCCGCGGCAAGCTGGCGGTGGCCCGGCTGCAGCAGCGCCGCCTCGGAGGCGTCATGCGGCATCCAGGAGCGATGCGGCAGCACCGAGAAGATCGTCCCGATCGACATGTTGACGTCGATGTTGGAGGAACCGTCGAGCGGATCCACCGCAACCGAGACCGGCGCGCCGGATGCGAGCGGGATCGGCGCGTCGGCTTCCTCGGAGCCGACCATGGCCACGGGCGCTGTTCTCAATGCGTCGACGACAATGTCATGCGCCCGCAGATCCAGCGCCTTCTGCTGATCGCCGCCGGCGTTTTCGCCGACGATGTCGCCGTGTCCCAGATCCATGTGCGCGGCCCGCGCCAGATCCGCGGCCGGCGCCGCGAACGGACCGGCGGCGATGAGCCGGGAGATGTCGCGGCAGGCGGTCGCCATCGCGAGAACGGTGGCGGCGATGTCGGCGCGCCCGACAGCGAATTCCTGTGCGGTTTCCGGCGGGCCAGGCTCATTTTGCCAGGCCTCCAACCAGTCCGAGAGCTCCAGATAAGCGCCCATCGTCTCCTCCGTGCGAACGCAGCATTCCCTCGCCCGGCGCTTGGCGCGCCGTGGTCACTTCATTGTCGTGATTGTCCGATGCATTGCGGACCGCGTCTCGAAGACCGGCAGGCGGGCAGTGTCCTGCCTGACTGTCTTGCGCGGCCTTCTGTACGGGTCCGCTGTTCTGGCAAGATGGGGCGGCTTGATTTTAAAATAAATTTAAAAGATATTACTCATCATTAAATTTAATTGAAAGACCGCCATGCGCAACGCCAGCCTGAAGCAGCTCCGCGCGCTGTCCGCCGTCGTGCGCACCGGCACTGTGACCGCGGCGGCGAACGAATTAAACGTGACGCCACCGGCGGTTACCACCCAGATCCGGCTGCTGGAGGAGAGCGTCGGGCTGTCGCTTGTGGAGCGCGTCGACGGCGCCTTCCAGCCGACCCAGGCGGGGCAGCTGGTGCTGGGTGCGACAAAACGTATCGAGGCGGTGTTCGAGGAATGCTCGGCGACACTGAGCGCGTTGCGCGGCGGCGGACGCGGGCGGGTATCGGTCGGCGTGGTCAGCACCGCGAAATACGTGGCGCCTCGGGCCATCGCGGCGTTCGCGCGCGATCATCCGGAAGTAGAGATCCAGCTCATCGTCGGCAATCGCGAGGACACCATCGAGGCGCTGTCGGAAGGCACAATCGACATCGCCGTGATGGGCCGCCCGCCGCACCGGCTGGATGTGGAGGCGGATGTCATCGGCGACCATCCGCATGTGATCATCGCCCCGCCGGATCACCCGCTGGCGGATGCAACCCACATCGCCATCACCGATCTGGCGAGCGAGACCTTCCTGGTGCGCGAACCGGGATCGGGCACCCGGCTGCTGACCGAACGCGTGCTCTCCAGCCTGACGGAGCACAAGCCCACATTCGGCATGCAGATCGGCTCCAACGAGACCATCAAGCAGGCGGTGATGGCGGGCCTGGGCATCGCGCTGATTTCCGCGCACACCGTTGCCAACGAGTTGGAAAGCGGCCGTCTGGTTGTGCTGGACGTGGAAGGGCTGCCGGTGATCCGGCAATGGTTCGTGGTCAAGCGCGCCGACCGCAAGCTCCTGCCCGCGGCCGGCGGGTTTCGCGACTTCATGGTCGAGAAAGGCGGCAGTTTCCTTCCCGACACGGGGCTTTGAGGCAGCCCGATCCGCTCAGGGCTTGAACGCCAGCCAAATGAAGTTGGCCGCGCCCAACACGGTGAGCACGTCCACGAAGCCGGCGTGGGAATCGTTGTTCATGCGGCGCAGGGCGACCCGGCCGAGATAATTGCCCGGAATCGTCAGCAGACCGACGAGGACGCCGATGGCGATGAAATGCGCGTCGAGAAGGTTCGTGCCGCCGAACACCGCGACGCGGGTGATGTTGGTGGTCAGGGCGATGACGGCGAGCGTGGCGACGAAGGCTTCCTTGGTCAGCCCGTAGCCAAGCATGAAGGGGATCAGCAGCATGCCGGGACCAACGGAGGCGCCCGACAGGATTCCGTAGACGCCGCCCGCGCCGCCCAACGACCGCCACGTGGCGTTGATGTTATGCGCCTTGGCCCATCGGCGCAGCGGGATGGATGCCAGAATCACAACGGCCAGCAAAAGCGCGATGGCGGCACTCGGCAGATGGCCGTAGACCATCGCGCCGGCGACGATGCAGGGCACGGCCGGAATCGCCACGATCAGGTAGGCGCGGCGGTTGATGTCGCCGAAATTCAGCACCGCCCTGGCGCTGTGGCTGATCAGCAGGGCCACGCTCATCACCGGAATGATCGGCTTGACGCCGATCAGCGGCGCAAGGGCTGCCGCCAGCAGAAAGCCGCCCGCAACGCCCGTCGCGCCGTGTATGGCCGAGGTTATGATGGCCACGACGGCCACGCCGACAAAGGTCCAGACACCGAACTCGTCAACGAGACCAGACAGAATTTCGAGGATCACGGGGCGATCTCCCGCACCGGCGCGCCGGCCAGGAAGGCTTCGATTGCCTCCACGGTTTCCCCGTAGAAGACCTTGTAGGTTTCCCGCGTCACGTAGCCCAGATGCGGGGTCAGCAGAAGGTTGCGCGCGGCCTTCAGCGGATGATCGGCCGGCAGCGGCTCCTCGTCGAAGACATCGAGCGCGGCGCCGCCGATGCGGCCCTCGTCAAGCGCCGCGATCAACGCCGCCTGATCGATGATCGGGCCGCGCGAGGTGTTGATCAGGCAGGCATCGGGCTTCATGAGCGCCAGTTCCGCCGCTCCGATCAGGCCATGGGTGCGCGGCGACAGCCGCTGGTGTATGGTGATGAAATCGGCGCTTTGCAGAAGTTCCTGCTTCGTCGCCTTGCGCACGCCAACCTCGGCGCAGCGGTCCTCGGTGAGGTTCTCGCTCCAGGCGATCACCTCCATGCCGAAGGCCTTGGCGAAGCCGGCGACGAGCGAGCCGAGCCGACCCAGGCCGATGACGCCGAGGACGGCGCCGCGCAGATCCCGGCCCAGCCCAACCTGCCAGCCGCCCGCCATCAGCGAGGCGTTCTCAGGAGCGATTCGCCGCGCCAGCGCCAGCATCAGCCCCATGGTCAGCTCGCCCGTCGCATGTCCCGGAGAGCGGGTGCCGCAGACGGTGACGCCGCGCGCGGCCGCCGCCGCAACATCGATCGCCGCGTTGCGCGCCCCCGTGGTGACGATCAGTTTCAGATCCGCAAGCCCGTCGATGACGGTGCTGGAAAACGCCGTGCGTTCGCGCATCAGACAGACGATGTCGTATCCCTGCAGCGCCGCGATCACATCCGCCGCGCCACCCAGCGGCGCGGAGAAGAACGTGACCTCATGCGCGGCTTCCAGGCCGCTCCAATCGGCGCAGGATCGGGCCACGCCCTGATAATCATCGAGAACGGCGATACGCATGTCGGCCTCTTGCTTTGTCAAATCGTGCACATATGTATACAATAATGCATGCCCGGTATCCACCACCAAAACGGGCAAAGCGCGGGAGGTCTTCTCTTGCCGCTTGGCAAGCATGGCCGTTCCGGCGCACCATTGGAGAAAGCTCGTCGAAAACACGCGCGCGCGCAGGGATGGACGTATGAACGGCTCTGATATCTGCAAGGCATTGATCGGTCAAATCGAAGCCGGCGAACTCAAGCCCGGCGGCCGTTTGCGCGAAAACGAGCTCGCGACGCGCTTCGGCGTGTCCCGCACGCCAATCCGCGAGGGGCTGAAGCGGCTTGAGGCGCAGGGGCTGCTGATGCACGAGCCGCACCGCGGCATGATCATCCCCAAGCTCGACAACGACCAGATCAACGAACTCTATGTGGTGCGCGAGGTGCTGGAAGGCACCGCCGCGCGGCTGGCCGCGCAGCACGCCTCGCCGGCGGAGATCGAGATTCTCAAGGAGATGGTCGAGGAGGACCGGGCCAACATCGACAACCTGTCGAAAGTCGCGATGAACAACCGCAAGTTCCACCGCCGTCTGGCGCTGGCCTCGCACAACCGCTACCTGATCCAGCAGATGGACCAGCTGAAGGTCTCGCTGATCCTGCTCGATGGCTCGACGATGCGCGAGGAAGACCGCCGCCGCGCCGCAGTCCAGGAGCATGCCGACATCGTCGACGCCATCGCAGCGCGCGATTTCGACCGCGCGGCGCAGGCCGCCAGCCATCACATCATCGTCGCGCACAAGGTCCGGCTGACGCTGCTTTAAAATCCAGCGGACCCGCGGCCTTCAAGACCGCGTGCGCGCAACCGCGTCGCGCCACCCCTCCATCAGGGATTGCCGCTCGGCGTCGGGCATCAGCGGCTCGAACCGCCGCTCAAGCCGCCAGCGGCTGGAAAACTCCGCCATCCCCGGCCAGACGCCGGCCCTGCTGCCGGCCAGCCAAGCGGCGCCCAGCGCGGTCGTCTCCAGCGTCTTCGGCCGGTCGACGGGCGCGCCGAGAACGTCGGCGAGAAACTGCATGGTCCAGTCGGACGCGGTCATGCCGCCGTCCACCCGCAGCACCGTCTGGGCGTCATCGCCGGCATGCGATACATTCCAGTCGGCATGCATGGCGTCGATCAGATCGCAGGTCTGGTAGCCGACGGATTCAAGCGCCGCCCGGGCGAAATCCTCCGCGGTCGTCGCCCGGGTGATGCCGAAGATCGCGCCGCGCGCGTCCGGATCCCAGTGCGGCGCGCCAAGCCCGACGAAGGCGGGGACCATGTAGATACGCGCCTCGGGGTCCGAGCGCTCCGCCATGGCCTGGGTTTCCTGCGCCGTGCCGATGAGCTTCAGCCCGTCGCGCAGCCATTGCACCGCCGCACCCGCGACGAAGATCGAGCCTTCCAGCGCATAGGTGGACACGCCGCCGATCCGGTAGGCCACGGTGGTGAGCAAGCGATTCTTCGAAGCCACCGGCTGGGTGCCCGTGTTGAGCAGCGCGAAACAGCCCGTGCCGTAGGTGGACTTGACCATGCCCGGCGCAAAGCACGCCTGGCCGACGACCGCGGCCTGCTGGTCGCCGGCGACACCGAGGATCGGCAGGCGCGCGCCCAGGAACTCCGGCAACGTCGCGCCGAAATCATCCGCCGAATCCCTGACCTCGGGCAGCATCTCCATCGGCACGTTGAGCAGCCGGCACAGATCCGCGTCCCAGTGATGCCCGGCGATGTTGTAGAGCAGCGTGCGCGCCGCATTGGTGGCATCGGTTGCGTGCACCGCCCCGCCGGTGAGCTTCCAGATCAGCCAACTGTCGACCGTGCCGAACAGAAGCCCGCCGGCTTCCGCGCGCGCCCGCGCGCCCTCGACGTTCTCAAGGATCCAGGCGAGCTTGGTGCCGGAAAAATAGGGATCGAGCAGCAGGCCGGTCTTTTCCTGCACAACCGCCTCAAAACCCTCGGCCTTCAGGCGTGCGCAGAAGTCCGCCGTCCGCCGGTCCTGCCAGACAATGGCGTTGTACACCGGTTCGCCGGTCGCCTTGTCCCAGACGACCGTCGTCTCGCGCTGATTGGTGATGCCCACAGCCGCGATGTCTTTGGCGGTGATGCCCGCACGCTCGATCGCCTCGCGGCAGACATCGAGCGTCGTCGTCCAGAGGTCGCGCGGATCATGCTCGACCCAGCCGGAATGCGGAAAATGCTGGGCGAACTCCGCCTGGCCAACGCCTTTTGGCGCAAAGTCGCCATCGAAAACGATGGCGCGGCTCGAGGTGGTTCCCTGATCGATCGCGAGAATGAAGTCCGGCATGCGCCCTCCCGAGGGAAATTTTTCCCGACTGTATCGCGGCAGCCGGACCGCATAAAGAGACGGCCGGAACTTGTCCGGCCGCCCAGGTGTTTCCAGACCGTCGCCGGTCCGGGAGGAACTACTTGTTCATCGCGTCGGCCCAGCTCTTGATCAGCTCGTCATAGTTGACGGTGATCGGCTGTTCCTTCTCGTTGGCGAGCTTGGCCTGCGGCGCGAGATTGCCGTCGGCCTTGGCCTTCTCGACCCAGTACTCCATCGGGTGCTCCTCGTTGAGCTTCGGCCCGATGTCGCCCTGCACGCCCGCGCGTTCCAGACGCGCCAGCACCTTCTCCTGCTCGGCGCACAGCGAATCCATGGCCGCCTGCGCGGTCTTGGCGCCCGAGGACGCATCGCCGATCGCCTGCCACCAAAGCTGCGCGAGCTTCGGATAATCCGGCACGTTGGTGCCCGTGGGCGACCACTGCACGCGCGCCGGAGAGCGGTAGAACTCGATCAGACCGCCGAGCTGCGGAGCGCGCTCGGTGAAGCTGTCGTGCCGGATCGTGCTCTCGCGGATGAAGGTCAGGCCAACATGGCTCTTCTTCACGTCCACGGTCTTGGAGGTGACGAACTGGGCGTAGAGCCAGGCCGCCTTGGCGCGGTCGACCGGAGTCGACTTCATAAGGGTCCAGGAACCGGCGTCCTGATAACCGAGCTTCATGCCGTCCTTCCAGTAGGACCCATGCGGGCTCGGCGCCATGCGCCACTTCGGCGTGCCGTCGTCGTTCATCACCGGCAGGCCTTCCTTGACCATGTCGGCGGTGAACGCCGTGTACCAGAAGATCTGCTGCGCAATCGCGCCCTGCGCCGGCACAGGACCGGATTCGGAGAAGGTCATGCCCGGAGCTTCCGGCGGCGCGTAGGCCTTCATCCAGTCGAGGTATTTCTCGATGGAATAGACGGCCGCGGGCCCGTTGGTGTCGCCGCCGCGCGCGACGCAGGAACCGACGGGACGGGAGTTCTCGTCCACCCGGATGCCCCATTCGTCCACGGGAAGGCCGTTGGGGATACCCTTGTCGCCGTTGCCGGCCATCGACAGCCATGCGTCGGTGAACCGCCAGCCGAGCGAGGGATCCTTCTTGCCGTAGTCCATGTGGCCATAGACCTTGGCGCCGTCGATCTCGCGTCCGGTGAAGAACTCGGCGATGTCCTCATAGGCCGACCAGTTGACCGGAACGCCCAGCTCGTAGCCGTATTTGGCCTTGAAATCTTCCTTGTTCTTGGCGTCGTTGAACCAGTCGTACCGGAACCAGTAGAGGTTCGCGAACTGCTGGTCGGGCAGCTGGTAGAGCTTGCCGTCCGGCGCCGTGGTGAACGACTTGCCGATGAAGTCGTCGACGTCCAGGCCGGGGTTGGTGACGTCCTGCCCCTCGCCGGTCATCCAGTCGGAGAGATTGCGGGCCTGCTGGTAGCGCCAGTGGGTGCCGATCAGGTCCGAGTCGTTGATGTAGGCGTCGTAGATGTTCTCGCCCGACTGCATCTGCGTCTGCAGCTTCTCCACCACGTCGCCTTCGCCGATGAGATCGTGCGTCACCTTGATGCCGGTGATCTCGGTGAAGGCCTGGGCCAGTGTCTTGGCCTCGTATTCATGGGTGGTGATGGTCTCCGAAACCACCTTGATCTCCATGCCGGCAAAGGGCTCGGCCGCCTTCACGAACCATTCCATCTCGGCCAACTGGTCGGCCTTGGACAGGGTCGAGGGCTGGAACTCGTCGTTGACCCAGCGCTCGGCCGCCTCCATGTCGGCAAATGCCGGCGATGCCGCGACCAAAAGGGCCAGAGCCGTTGATGATGCCAATATTCCGCGTCGCATTTGAAATCCTCCCAGGTTTTTATGCGTGATATCCGGAGCACGCGCTCCGCTTCCTCCCATTGACCCTCACACCCAGCGGAACACGCACACGGCGTAGACCACGCAGACAGCAAGAGCCCACCACAGGCTCGGACCAACCAGCCCGAGCCATGCAAGACAAATGAATGCGCTGCCAAGCAGCGAAATGAACAGGCGGTCGCCGCGCGTCGTCTCGATGCGCAGCACGCCGACCCGGGGCGCGCCGCCCGGCACGGCGTATTCCCAGACGCCCATGCCGATGAGCAGCGCGAAGATGGTCAAGAAGAAGATCGTTGTCGGGGCCGTCCAGGCCATCCAGGAATAGTCCATGTGCCTCTCCTCTAGACGCGCCCCAGGGCAAAGCCCTTGGCGATGTAGTTGCGCACGAACCAGATCACCAGCGCGCCGGGAATGATGGTGAGAATGCCGGCGGCCGCCAGCACGCCCCAGTCGAGACCGGACGCCGAGACCGTGCGCGTCATGGTGGCGGCGATGGGCTTGGCGTCCGTCGTCGTCAGCGTGCGCGCGATCAGCAGCTCCACCCACGAGAACATGAAGCAGAAGAAGGCGGCGACGCCGATGCCGGAGGCGATCAGCGGCATGAAGATCTTCACGAAGAAGCGCGGGAACGAATAGCCGTCGATATAGGCCGTCTCGTCGATCTCCTTGGGCACGCCCGACATGAAGCCTTCCAGGATCCACACCGCCAGCGGCACGTTGAACAGGCAGTGGGCCAGCGCCACCGCGATGTGGGTGTCGATGAGGCCGAAGGACGAATAGAGCTGGAAGAACGGCAGCGCGAAGACCGCCGGCGGCGCCATGCGGTTGGTCAGCAGCCAGAAGAAAAGGTGCTTGTCGCCAAGGAACCGGTAGCGCGAGAAGGCGTAGGCCGCGGGCAGCGCCACGGAGACCGAGATCACCGTGTTCATCACCACGTAGATGATGGAATTGATGTAGCCGTTGTACCACGACGGATCGGTGAAGATCGTGCGGTAGTTGTCCAGCGTCGGCTCCTGCGGCCACAGCGAGAAGACCGACAGGATCTCCTGATTGGTCTTCAGGCTCATGTTGAACAGCCAGTAGATCGGCAGCAGCAGGAAGATGATGTAGAGCGTCGGCGCCAGCCACGCCCAGCTGCGGCCGCGCCGGGACCGCCGGCGCGCGCCCTGGCGGCCGGACGTCTGCGACCGCGCGCCCGAAGAAGCATTCGTGCCATGCGTGGTGCGCGTCATCGTTCCCGAGCCCTTCACAGTGCCCGTGGTCTTCAGGGCCGCGTCTTGATTGGAAGACGTCATGTGCCCTCCTGCCCGTAGTTGGTCATGATCGTGTAGAACACCCATGAGAGCAGCAGCACGATCAGGAAGTAGACGATCGACATGGCCGCCGCCGGGCCCAGATCGAACTGGCCGATGGCCATCTTCACCAGATCGATGGACAGCAGCGTCGTCGAATTGCCCGGTCCGCCGCCGGTCACCACGAAGGGCTCGGTGTAGATCATGAAGCTGTCCATGAAGCGCAGCAGCACGGCGATCAGCAGAACCCTGTGCATCTTCGGCAACTGGATGTAGCGGAACACCGACCAGCGCGAGGCGCCATCGATCTTTGCCGCCTGGTAATAGGCTTCGGGGATGGACACCAGACCGGCGTAGCACAGCAGCACCACGAGGCTGGTCCAGTGCCACACGTCCATCACCACGATGGTGATCCAGGCCGCGACGGGCTCCTGAGTGTAGTTGTAATCGATGCCGAGTGCCGCCAGCGTGTGGCCCAAGAGACCTATGTCGACGCGGCCGAAAACCTGCCAGATGGTGCCGACCACGTTCCACGGGATCAGCAGCGGCAACGCCATCAGCACGAGGCACACCGGCACGCCCAGCCCCTTGCGCGGCATGGTCAGCGCGATGGCGATGCCCAGCGGGATCTCGATGATCAGGATCACGGCGGAATAGATGAGGTTGCGCAGCAGCGCGTCATGGAAGCGCTCGGAATGCAGCAACTCCTCGAACCACTCGGTGCCGGCCCAGAAGAACTGGTTGCCGCCGAATGTGTCCTGCACGGAGTAGTTGACCACCGTCATCAGCGGAATGACGGCGGAAAAGGCCACCAGCAGCAACACCGGCAGCACCATGAACCACGCCTTGTTGTTCCATGTCTTGTTCATGGCTCAGCCTCCTGTCGCCGGATGGGCGCGCGATCCGACAAGCCACGAATCCGCGTAGAGATTGACCGCACGATCGTCGAAACGCGCGCGCGGGCTTTCAGGGATCGGCACGCCTTCGGGCACCACGGCGTTGAGCGCGTGCCCGTCCATGGTGGCGCGCACAACGCGGTAGCGGCCGATATCCTCGACCTTGTCGACGTGCAGCGGCAGACCGCCCGCCTCATCGCTCAGCGTCACGAATTCAGGGCGCACCCCGATTTCCACCTTGCCGGTGACCGCGCTCGTGTCGATGCCCGCCGGCAGGGTCACCACGTGCCCGCCGATGCGCGCCCGGCCGCCCTCGAGCGCGCAGGGCAGCACGTTCATGCCGGGAGAGCCGATGAAATAACCCACGAACGTGTGCTGCGGCCTTTGGAACAGATCGTCCGGCGTGCCCACCTGCACGATCTCGCCCTCATACATGACCACCACCTTGTCGGCGAAGGTCAGCGCCTCGGTCTGGTCGTGCGTCACATAGACCATGGTGAAGCCGAAGCGCTTGTGCAGATGCTTGAGCTGGGAGCGCAGCACCCATTTCATGTGCGGATCGATGACGGTCAGCGGCTCGTCGAAGAGGATCGCATTCACGTCCGAGCGCACCAGCCCGCGCCCGAGCGAGATTTTCTGCTTCTCGTCCGCCGTCAGACCCGCCGCCTTCCTGTTCGCCTTGGCCGCCAGACCCGTGATCTCGAGAATTTCCAACACCCGGCGCTTCACGTCCGCTTCCGCAACACCGCGATTGCGCAGCGGAAACGCCAGATTGTCGAACACGCTCATCGTGTCGTAGACGACCGGGAACTGGAACACCTGGGCGATGTTGCGCTCCTCGGTCGGCAGATCGGTGACATCCTCGCCGTCGAACAGAAGCGCGCCCTCGCTCGGCGTCAGCAGGCCTGAGATGATGTTCAGCAGCGTGGTCTTGCCGCAGCCCGATGGTCCCAGAAGCGCATAGGCGCCGCCGTCGTCCCAGGTGAGATGCACATCCTTCAGCGCATAGTCCTCCGGCCCCTTCGGGTTGGGCATATAGGCGTGGCGGATGTTGTTGAGATCTATTTTCGCCATGGTTTCCTCACGCGGCCGCCCTGGCGTTGCCGATGGCCAGCGTGCCATCGAGGTTGAAGACGAAGAACCGCTCGGGATCGACGAACAGCTCGATGGTGTCGTCGACGTCGAGAATGTGGATGCCATGCGCCAGCGCCACCCAGCGCTCGTCGGCAAAATCGACGTGAATGTAGCTTTCCGATCCGGTGATCTCGCTGACCGCGACGGTGGCGGAGAACGCCACACAGCCCTTGTGCGGCCGTGTCAGGCGCAGGTGATGCGGCCGGAAGCCGACCAGATAGTCGCCATCCGCCAGATCGACCGAATGCAGCGGCACGGGCATGGACACCGACCCGTCGAGCACGAAGCGCGCACCGCGCTTGGAAAGCCGAAGGGTGTTGAGCGGCGGGTCGGAGAATGTCCGCGCCGTGATCAGGTCGGCGGGACGCTTGTAGACGTCGATGGTCGGGCCGAACTGCGTCACGCGGCCCTCGCTCAGGGTCACCGTATTGCCGCCCAGGAGCAACGCTTCCGCAGGCTCCGTCGTCGCGTAGACGAAGACGGCGCCGGTTTCCGCGAAGATGCGCGGCAGTTCGGCCCGCAACTCCTCGCGCAGCTTGTAGTCGAGATTGGCCAGCGGCTCGTCGAGCAGCACCAGGTCCGCGCCCTTGACCAGCGCGCGCGCCAGCGCCGTGCGCTGCTGCTGGCCGCCCGAAAGCGTCAGCGGCGTGCGGTCGAGATAGGGACCGAGCTTCATCAGCTCCGCCGCCTCGCGCACCTTGGCCTCGATCGTCGCCTTGCCCATGCGGGCGACCCGCAGCGGCGATGCGATGTTCTCGTAGACGGTCATCGCGGGGTAGTTGATGAATTGCTGGTAGACCATCGCCACGTTGCGCCGCTGCACCGGCAGGCCGGTGACGTCCTCGCCGCCCGCGATGATGCGGCCCGAGGTCGGCCGGTCGAGCCCGGCCATCAGCCGCATCAGGGATGTCTTGCCCGACAGCGTCGGGCCGAGCAGCACGTTGAGCGCGCCGCTTTCCAGCCGCAGCGAGACGCCGTCGATATGCGTCTCCCGTCCGACGGTCTTGGTGACATCCACCAGTTCCAGCATGCCTTCCTCCCCATCGCGGCGGACATCCCGGCTGCTGAACGCAGCTCTCGGCCCCGACCGCTTCATTCCCGCCGCCGCGCGTATCCCGCGCAGCAGCCATTCACCTCAGACCGCGTTCGCGGTCTTGATATCGCCGTCGTCACCGCGCGCGCCGGTGGCGCCGCTTGCATTGCGCGCGGCCATCCACGTCTCCAGCGCCGCCGCCTCGGATTCACTCAGCCGAAGCCCCAGCTTGGTGCGGCGCCACAGCACGTCCTCCGCCGTGCGCGCCCACTCATGGTCCATCAAATAGGCAACTTCACAGGCGCTCAAGTCCCCACCGAAAATCTCTCCAAGCCCCGCCGCGTCGGGCACATCGTTGAGCATGATGGAAACCCGCGTGCCATAGAGCCGCGCCAGCCGCTCGGCCGTCTGCACGCCGAGAAAGGGCCAGCGCGCGCGAAGCTCGGTGCACAGATCGTCAAACCCGAGCGTCGGGAAATCCCCTCCGGGCAGCGGCGCAGTGCGCGTCCAGGCCTGCTTGCGCGCGCCGATCACCGATGCAAGCTTGCCGACGACGGCCTCCGCGAGGCGCCGGTAGGTGGTGATCTTGCCGCCGAAAATATTGATCAGCGGAGCCCCGTCCCCGCGCTCAAGCTTGAGCACATAGTCGCGGGTGGCTTCCTGGGCCTTGGACGCGCCATCGTCGTAAAGCGGACGCACGCCCGAGAACCGCCACACCACATCGCTCTCGCGCACCGGCGCCTTGAAATACTCGCTCGCCGCGGTGCACAGATAGGCGATCTCGTCGTGCGCGATCGCCGCATCGGCGGGATCTCCCTCGTACTCGCGGTCCGTGGTGCCGATGAGCGTGAAGTCGCCCTCATAGGGAATGGCGAAGATGATGCGCCCGTCCGCGTTCTGGAAGATGTAGCAGCGGTCGTGATCGAAGAGTTTCGGCACCACGATGTGGCTGCCCTGCACCAGCCGCACGTTGTGCGCCTCAACCTCGCCGAGCGGCGCGCGCAGAACCTGATCGACCCATGGCCCGCTGGCGTTGACCAGGCTGCGCGCCAGCACAGTCTCACGCTCACCGCTCAACCCGTCCTCGATGGTGACATGCCACAGATCGCCGACGCGGGTGGCGGCGATGCATTTGGTGCGGGTGTGGATGACCGCGCCGCGGTCCGCCGCATCGCGGGCGTTGAGCACCACCAGCCGGGCGTCGTCGACGAAACAGTCGGAATATTCGAACGCCGTGGAGAACGCATCGATCAACGGCGCGCCCGCGGGGTCGGTCTTCAGATCCACGGTGCGCGTCGCGGGCAGCAGCTTGCGGCCGCCCAGGTGATCGTAGAGAAACAGCCCCAGACGCAGCAGCCACGCCGGACGCAGGCCCTTGTGATGCGGCAGCAGGAAGCGCAGCGGGCGGATGATATGCGGCGCGTTGGCCCAGAGCACCTCGCGCTCCATCAGCGCCTCGCGCACCAGCCGGAACTCATAGTGCTCCAGATAGCGCAGGCCGCCGTGCACGAGCTTCGTCGACCACGACGAGGTGCCCGAGGCGAGATCGTTCATTTCCGCGAGAAACACCGAATAGCCGCGCCCGGCCGCATCGCGGGCGATGCCGCAACCGTTCACCCCGCCTCCGACGACGAAAATGTCGTAGGTGCTCGCCACCCGGCTCCCCCCGCGTTGCCCGGAGCTCGTGGCCCCGTGTCTTTTCATCGTTACTTTTAACCTAAACGAAAACAAACGCGCGTCAATCGAGTTTTTACGAAACAAAACGAAAGCCACAAATGTCCGAAAATAGAGGCGGCGAGCATATCAGCATTGCGCAAACGGAAAGAAAGAATTCAATATTATGAAATAATTTCAATAGCTTATAGAAAATGAGCGGAATTCGCTGACAAACCGATGCGAAATGGATAGTTTCGTTTCCCAGACACCGTAGCGAGAACCGAAAGCCGCCGTTCATGCCCATCGCCCGCAAGAATACGATTCTGGAGCTCGCGCGCCTGCACGGCCGCGTGATGGTGGAGGAACTCGCCGGACGGTTCGACGTCTCTCCGCAGACCATTCGCAAGGACCTCAACGAGCTGTGCGACAGCCGCCTGATGACCCGTGTGCATGGCGGCGCCATGCTGACCTCGGCGATGGAGAACGTGGGCTATGACGCCCGCCAGGTGCTGGCGAGCCAGGAGAAAACGGCGATCGGCCGCCGCACGGCGCAACTGGTGCCGCCGTCCTCGTCGCTGTTCATCAACATCGGCACCACGACGGAGGCGGTGGCGCGCGCGCTGCTGCAGCATTCCGCGCTGATGGTCATCACCAACAACATCAATGTCGCCAACATGATGCGCGCCTACCCGCCGATCGAGGTGGTGATCGCCGGCGGCGTGGTGCGTCATTCCGACGGCGGCATCGTCGGCGAGGCGGCGGTGGACTTCATCCGCCAGTTCAAGGTGGACTACGCGATCATCGGCACGTCGGCGATCGACGAGGACGGGGCGCTTTTGGATTTCGACTATCGCGAGGTGAAGGTGGCCCAGGCCATCATGGAGAACGCGCGGCATGTGATCCTGGTGGCGGACGCGACCAAGTTCGAACGCACGGCACCCGTGCGCATCGGCCACCTGAGCCAGGTCGACACCTTTGTCACCGACCGCTGCGACCACCCCGCCATCCGCCGGATCTGCGCGGACAGCGAGGTGGAGATCATCGAAGCGATGTAAGCCGTCGTTTCCTGGAGTGAATAGAGTGCTGAAATCACCTCTCCCATGGGGAGAGGTCGGACCGCAGGTCCGGGTGAGGGGTTGAAATTCAGCGATTTCCGGCGGGAATTGTTCCCCTCACCCTGACCCTCTCCCCATGGGAGAGGGGACAGAACCGCTCCACTAACCCTTCGCCGGCGCCAGCACGAAGTCGTGCTCCACGTCCCAGAAGTCGCCGGCGAACTCCAGTTCGCGGGCGCGCTCGGGATCCGAGGTGCGCTTGAATTCCGCCAGCAGGCTCTGCTTCACGCCGAAGACCGCGTCGGAATTGATGTAGGGATCGTCGGGATCGAAGATGTGGGTGGTCAGCGTCTCGAAGCCGTCCGCCTTGATGATGTAGTGCAGATGCGCCGGACGATACGGATGCCGGCCCAGCGCGCCGAGCAGCTTGCCCACCGTGCCGTCATCCGGAATCGGATAGAATTTCGGCTTCACCGCCTTGAACCAGTACGAGCCGTCCGCCCCCGTGCGGAAGACGCCGCGCAGATTGAAGTCGGGCTGGATGCCCTTCTGCTGAACGTCGTAGAAGCCTTCGTCATTGGCCTGCCAGACGTCGATGACCGCGCCCTCGATGGGCTTTCCGTCCGTATCCAGAATCCGGCCGTGCACCACCATGTTCTCGCCCTTGGCATCGAGGCAGATGTTGGCGCCCATCTCGCGGACCGGCGCGTCCGCCACATGAAACGGCCCCAGCACGGTGCTCTCCGAGGCGCCCGAGGGCTTGCGGTTGTTGATGGCGTCGACCAGCATGGAGACGCCGAGCACGTCGGACAGCAGGATGAACTCCTGGCGCCAGTCGTTGCACAGATGGCCGGTCTTGGTGAGGAACTGGATCGCCTCGAACCATTCCGCTTCCGTCGGCTCGATTTCCTTCACCGCCTCGTGCAGCTTGCGGGTGATGACCTCCATCACCTCGCGCAGGCGCTCGTCCTTGGCATTCGCATTGCGGCCGGTGACCACAGCCACCGAATCCTCTTCCGTGAAATAGCCGCGTTCATGCGCATCCATACTCTACTCCCCCCTGTCCAGAATCTGTCTCAGCACGCGGCGCAGCTCGGCCGCGGGATCATCGGCCACCGAATCTCGCCGCCAGCATACGTGATGATCGGGGCGCACCAGCACAACGCCGCTGTCGCGCACCTCGCGCGCGGCCGCCCAGTCGCCGGTCAGATCCTGCCATTCCTGGCGCGGACCGATCACATGCGCGGCGATCTCAAGCCCCAGTTCCGCGCCGACCTCCTGTGCCGCCACGACCCAGGGCTCACCGCCGATTCCGGTGAGCACCGTGAAGCGGCCCTTGCCGGCAAGATCCAACGAGGAGGCCTTGCCGTGCCGGTCGCTGTCGAGCCAGACGTGCGGCAGCCGCGCGCCGGGCCATGTGGTGGGCTGATAATGCAGCTCCGCGTCCCGCTCGAACGCCGGTTCCGGCTGGCCGTCGGTAACCACGGCACCCGAGGCGTAGCGCTGGTTCATCTCCACACCGTGCGCGTCGAACTCGTAGACCTTCGCCGCGATCGCCTTGCGAATGGCGGCGCGCTGCTCCTCCGCCTCCGGCGTGTCGTCGCAACGGGCATCCATGTTGGCCTGCATCTTCACCGGATCGACGGAGTCCAGAAGCCCGAGCGCCTGGAAGATCGGACCGAACTCCTCGATCGACTTGTTGGCGCGGGTGACGACCTGTTTGGCAACGGGGGCGCGCTCGAGACTGTAGCTGTCGAGCAGCGCCGGCCCAGCCTGACCCTTGATCACCATTGCCAGTTTCCACGCCAGATTGAAGGCATCCTGGATCGAGGTGTTGGAGCCGAGCCCGTTGGACGGCGGATGCCGGTGGGTGGCGTCGCCCATGCAGAAGACGCGGCCGTTCTGCATGTGCGTGGCGTACATGTTGTTGACGGTCCAGACCGAGGCCGAGAGAAGCTCGATCTCGAGCTCCGGATCGCCGACGAGATCGCGCGCCACCCTGGTGGCGAATTCCGCGTCCACCTCCGGCGCGGGCTCGTTGATGTCATAGCCCCAGACGATCAGCCATTCGTTCCAGGGGCGCACCATGCGCACCAGCCCCATGCCGATGCCGCCCACATCCGCACCGGGTTGCAGCACCCAGTAGAGCACCGAGGGGCGGTGGGCGACGTATCTGGAGAGATCGGCGCGGAACAGGATGTTCATCGAACCCGCGACGCCCATCTGACCCTCGAACGGCAGGCCCGCGTCCTCCGCGACCTTGGAATTGCCGCCGTCCGCGCCGATCAGATAGCGCGATCGAATCGTGAATTCCTTGCCCGTCAGCCGGTCCAGGCACGTCGATGTGACGCCGTCGGAATCCTGCGTGTGAGACAGGTACTGCGTCGACATGCGCGCCTGGGTGCCGCGCGAACACGCGGTCTTGTAGAGGATCGGCTCCATGAAGGTTTGCGGCAGATCGATCATGTGTGAGGGCGAGGCAAGCTGGTGTTCGGCGCGCTTGAGCGGATGCTTGCCCCAGCTCTTCATGCGGCCGATCTCCTCGCCCGCCAGCGAGGTGCAGAAAACGTTCTCGCCCATCAGGTCCTGATGCGTGCCGTGCAGATAGGCCTCCGCCTCCACCTCCGGGCCGAGATCGCGCAGCACCTCCAGCGCGCGCTGGTTGGTGATGTGGGCGCGCGGCGTGTTCGCCAGCCAGCGGTAACGGTTGATCATCATGGTGTCGACGCCGGCGCTCGACAGCAGCGCGGCGGCGGCCGAGCCCGCGGGGCCCGTGCCGATGATGAGAATATCGGTTTCAATATCGGCCATGCGGCTCTCCCCTTCCTCGCCGTGACCGACACAACCCCCGCGCCAGGCGCCCACGGCATGGCCCGCCGCAAACGGCAGCGGCGCCGGTTCCGGCATTGCCATGCTGAAACAGTGTTGCGGTCAGACGGTCATTTCCCCCATTCGCGGCATTCCGCGTGCCGCGGCTCTTTGCGGCCGACAGGCGACGATAGCAGCGCAGCCGCCCGCGTCGATAGTCCCCACGCGACGCACCGAGAAAAATTGCAGGGAAAAGCGGCCGTTTCCCGCGCCGCGGCATCCGCTCAACGCGCCGACACGATCGCCAGATAGAGCAGGATGAACAGCGGAGGCACACCGAGATAGGCGTCGCCGAACAGGAACAGCTTCAGGAAGAAGTACAGGAACGCCGCGTAGAGCGACACCGCGAAGGGCAGCAGGAAGGCGGGCGTCAGCGGCGCGGTCAGCGCCAGCAGCGGATCCGTCACCTTCTTCAGCACGACGAAGAAGGTGATGTCGCGGTCGGCGCCGACGACCAGTTCCAGGATGCCGCGGGAAAACAGGAACGCCGCCAGAGCAGTGAGCGCGTAGGTTCCGCCGAGATAGACGGCGACATTGGCCGGCGCGCCGCCGAGCAGGAAGGTGCCGAAGGCCAGCAGATAGGTCGCGGCCAGGATGAGAAGGCCGTTGAGGGCGGAAGCCTGCATGTGATGTCCGATGTTGAAATGAAAACGCAGGGCCCGGAGGCCCTGCGTTGTATCACGATCCGCTTCGTCAGTGCGTCTGAACCATGATGTTGCCGCCACTGGGCAGGCGCAGACGATCGACGAAGTTCTGCATCTCCTGGCTCGGCTCCGGTGTGACCAGCGACACCACATAGGTGACGATGAAGGCCACCGGCACGCCGAAGACGCCCGAGGAGATCGCCGCGACGCCGAACCACGAGATCTCGTCGCCGGAGCCCTTGACGAAGTCGAAGCCGTAGACGTTGCCGATCAGGTAGTACATCGTCGTGACGAAGCCGGCCGCCATGCCGAGGATGCCTCCCATGTTGGTCGTCCGTTTCCACCACACGCCCATCACCAGCGGCGCGAACAGGCCTGCCGCGGCGATCGAGAAGGCCCAGGCCACCATCGACAGGATGTCCGACGGCTTGGTCTGCGCGAGGAAGGCGGCGGCGAGCGCCACGACCACGAGCAGGATCTTCGCCACCGTCAACCGGCGTCTGGAGTCGGCCTTGGGATCGATCATCTTGTAGTAGACGTCGTGCGACAGCGCGTTGGCGATGGCGAGCAGCAGCCCGTCCGCCGTTGACAGCGCCGCGGCGAAGCCGCCCGCCCCGACCAGACCGACGACCCAGATCGGCATGCCGGCGATCGACGGCGTCGACAGCACGATCATGTCGTTGTTGAGGCGCAGTTCCGTGTAGGGGAAGCCGCCGACGAGGCCCTTGGCCTCACAGGCGGCCTGGATGGCCGCGACCGTTTCCGCCTTGACGCCGCAGATCGTCACCAGCTGGTGCCCCTCGATCGAGCCCCACTGCAGCATCCACCGCGGGATCGCACTAAACGCCAGTTGCAGACCTTCCGCGTTGGCGAACAGACCCATCAGGTTGAACTTCGAGAACGCGGCGTAGGCGGGCGCGGTGAAGTACAGCAGGAAGATGAAGAACAGCGACCAGCCGACCGACTTGCGCGCCTCACGCACCGTGGGGGTGGTGAAGAAACGCATCAGGATGTGCGGCAGCGACGCGGTGCCGACCATCAGGCAGAAAATCAGGAAGAAGTAGTCCATCGGGCTGTAGGTCTGGAACGGCGCCACGTGGCTCTTCGCCACGTTCAGCAACTGCTCGTATTCGGCGATCTGGGCCAGGGCCCCGCCGTATGTCAGTTGCGGAATCGGGATGCCGAACTGAACCGTCGACATCCAGACCGCGGGCAGGAGATAGGCCACGATCAGGACGATGTACTGGGCCACCTGGGTCCAGGTCACCGCCTTCATGCCGCCCAGCATCGAGCACACAAGAATGCCCGCCAGTCCCGCGAAGACCGCATACTCGAAATCGATCCGCAGAAACTGCGAGGCGATGATTCCCGAGGCGTAGACCTGCGCGGTGATGTAGGTGAAGGAGCAGCAGAACAGCACGACGATGCCGACCAGCCGCGCGCCGTTGCCGCCGTAGCGGGTGCCCAGGAAGTCGGGCACCGTGTAGGCGCCGAACTTGCGCAGGTAGGGCGCCAGCAGCACGGCCACCAGCACATAGCCGCCGGTCCAGCCGAGCACGAAGGCCAGACCGTCGTAGCCGAGCACGAACAGCGTGCCGGCCATGCCGACGAAGCTCGCTCCCGACATCCAGTCGGCGCCCGTCGCCATTCCGTTGTAGATCGCGGGCACGGCGCGCCCGGCGACGTAATATTCCGACACCTGAGCGGTGCGCGACATGATACCGATGAAGGCATAGATGCCGATCGTCATGGCCATATAGAACCACAGGATGAACCGATCCGGCACGCCGAGCGTCGCCAGAATCGCCATCAAGGCGACGAAGCCCAGGAAGCCGCCGACGTAGATACCGTAGATCTTGCCGAGGTTGTCGGTAAAATCACCCTTCATAGTCAGTGCCATAGCTATTCCCCCTCAATCCTCAGCCACGCCGAATTCCTCGTCTATGGCATTCTGGCGATGCGCGAACCAGAAGATCAGAATGACGAAGATGATGAGCGATCCCTGCGCGGCCATGTAGAAACCGAGCGGAAAGCCGGCGATGACAATGGTGTTCAGCGCCGTGACGAACATGTGGATGAAGAAGCTGAAGAAGGCCCAGATCGCGAGCGTCACCCACATCAGGTTTCGCGTCTTCGTCCAATGAGCCAGCCCGATCTCCGTTGATACTTTGTCTGTCAATGTCGATCCTCCCAACATCAATTCGCAGGAGGCGGACCCGCGTTCAGCAAGTCGTCCCCCCGGTCCCCCGAGCGTACAACACAGCCAGGTCTCCGAACGCCTATTCTTCGACGTGCCTTTCCCGTCATCTCGCAACTGCGAGATGATACAATACTACGACGGACGGATACTTGCGCAGCAAGAATATTCTGTCAAATGTAGGTAAGGGAAGCTATCAAAAAGACTCATTACTTTGCCGGGCCCGCGCCCGGCGGAAGGGAGTGGCATTGGTGCTCGACTTGATTGGAACCCTGGTTCCGAAACGACGCAAATCGGACTGGCCCTCGACCGTCGAGGCGATCCGCGCGGGTGCTGCCTATCTGGCGCAGGGCGCGAGCTACTCCTATTTGCGCGCGCGCACGCTGCTGGCCGGGCCGCGCCTGTTCCAGAACGAGGACTTCGGCTTCGCGCTGCAGATCTGCAAGTGGGAGGCCTTCGCCGTGGCGGCCCAGGACCTGATCCTGATGCTGGAGGCGGAATTGCGCTCGGTCCTGCCCGCCAGCGCCGAGGCGCGGGCGCGCGGGCTGGCCGCACTTTACCGCGAAGTGCTTGAAAGCGAATCCGTGCCGGACCATCGCGCCGACACCGGCTGGGGCGAGCTGTTCAACGAATTCGACGCGCGTCTCGCGGTCTATATGCGCGAGCCGCCGCTCAGACCGGACGCCATCTCCATCGCCACGGCGTTGCGCATCCTCAAGCATGCGCCGATCGAGGACGCCGTGCGCGAGGCCGACACGATGATGGTGGTCAACAACGTCGCCTTCCGCTTCATCGACCACCAAGCAACCTTGCGCAAGACGCTCGATCTCGACGCCTTCGCGGCGGAACTCGCCCGGCGCATGGAGAGCGAGGGGTGATTCCAGGATCCGCAGGCCATGGCGGCACACATGCCGCCGCTCCGCTGATCGCGCTGGACGTCGTCGTTCTGGACACCGAGACCACCGGCCTCGACGTGCGCCAGGACCGGATCGTGCAGATCGGCGCGGTGCGCATGCATGGCGCCGAGATCGACGAGGCCCGGGTCTTCGATGTGATCGTCGACCCCGGCCGGCCGATTCCGCAAATCGCCACCCGCGTGCATGGCCTGTCGGACGCCGACGTCGCCGGCAAGCCCGGATTCGCGGAGATCGCGTCTGATCTCGCCGCCTTCATCGGCGATGCGATCGTGGTGGGTCATTCGATCCATTTCGACATGGCTGTGCTGCGCCACGAAGCCGATCGGCTGGGCATCGCCTGGAAGGAGCCCAGGGTGCTCGACGTCGCCCTGATGGCGGCCGGGCTCGATCGTGAGCGGGTCGACACCTCGCTCGACAGTCTGGCGCTCGGCCTCGGCGTCGGCGTCACGGGCCGGCACACGGCGCTTGGCGACGCGCTGGCAACCGCCAGGGTCTACGCGGCGCTGCAGCCCGATCTGCTCACCTCCGGCGTGCGCACGCTGGGCGAGTTGGAGACCCTGTGCCGCCGGGCGACCGGCCTGATCGCCCAGCAAGAGAATGCCGGCTGGTTCGAGCGGCCTTCCGACCGCCCGGATTTCGCCCTGGCCGTGCTGCGCACCGGCAGCCAGCGCGCCATCGACAGCTTCCTCTACCGCCAGCGCCTCGCCGATGTCATGAGTAGCCCGCTGATCTCGATCGACGTCAAGGCCAGCCTGCACGAGGCGGCGCGCCTGATGGACGCGCACGGCATCGGCTGTGTCATCGTCGATCTCACGGACGGCGGCAGCGGCATCCTGACCGAGCGCGACCTGCTGCGGGTCATGGCCGAGACGGGCCCCGGCGCCAGCGCGATCGAGGTCGGCGCCGTGATGAGCGCGCCGGTGATTGCCGCGCCGGCCGAAACCTTCCTGTACCGCGCGCTCGGCCTGATGGCGCGCCGCAACCTGCGCTATCTCGGCGTCACCGATGCCGGCGGGCGTCTCGTCGGGATATTCACGCTGCGCACGCTGCTGCGCGAACGTGCGCTGGCGACGCTGACAGTGGGCGACGAGATCGCGGCGGCGAGCCGCCCGCGCGAACTGGCGCGGGTGCAGGCCGCCCTGCCCTCGCTGGCCGCCGGGCTTCTCGCCGACGGCCTGGAGGCGCGCGCCGTCGCCGCCATCATCGCGGCGGAAGCCCGCGCCATGACCGCGCGCGCCGCCGAGATCGCCGAGGTCGAACTCATCGCCGCCGGCCACGGTCCAGCACCCGCAGCCTACGCTCTGCTCGTGCTCGGTTCGGGCGGACGCGGCGAAAGCCTGCTGGCGCCGGACCAGGACAACGCGCTGGTCATCGCCGACGACTATCGCGGCGACCTCAACGCACCCGACGACTGGTTCACGCGTTTCGCCACCCGGATCAACGAGATTCTCGACAGGGCCGGAATTCCCTATTGCAGGGGGGCGTCATGGCGCGGAACCGCCAATGGCGCCGCAACCTCGCGGAATGGCGCGAGCAAATTGGCGTCTGGGCGAAACACCCGACGCCGAAGGCCCTGCTCAATGTCGACATCTTCTATGACTTCGCCCCGGCGCACGTCTCGTCCAAAGCGGGCGCGCATCTGGCCGAGACCTTGCGCGCGGACGCGGCCGGCATCGCGCGTGACTCGCTTTCCATGCTGCGCTTCATGGGCGAGATGGCCGGCGGCCACAGCGCGCCGCTCGGCATGTTCGGCGGCATCCGCAAGGACGACGCGGGGCGTGTGGATCTGAAGACCGGCGGGCTGCTGCCCATCGTCGCGGGCGCGCGCGCCATCGCGCTGCGCCACGGGGTGACGGCGCTGTCGACCCCGGAGCGCCTGCTCCAGGCCGCGGACAGGGCGGGACGGTCGCAGGCAGACGCCGAACTGCTCGCCGACATTCATGGCTTCGTGATCCGCCTCATTCTGGCGCAGCAGATCATTGACATAGAGGCGGGGATCAAGCCGACGAACCGGGTCGAGATCGGCCGGCTCGGCCGCCAGGACCGCGACCAGTTGCGCGAGGCGCTCGGCCGCATCGACCTGATACGCGACATGCTGCGCGATCTGCTGCAAGGCCTGTGAATCAGGCCCGCGGGACACGCGGCAGCGCCCGTCCGTCCCTGGCACGGCAATTGGTCAGGAAAAAAGCGCTTCGTTCTCGCGCACGATTTCGGGCATACGCTCCATGGTGCCCGACAGGTGGCGGCGCATGGCGGCGGAGGCCTTTTCGCCGTTGCCCTCGGCGATCGCGTCGACGACCGCGCGGTGGCCCTCGAGCACGGAGAGCATCTTGACCTCGCGCGGAAGATCGAGCGAGCGCAGCCGGGCGAGATTGCCGCAGCGCGCGGTGATGTGCAGATGCAGGTTCGACTGGTTGACGGAGGCGAAGAGCGCCTCGTGGAAGGCCTCGTCGAGCTGCTTAAACAGCTCAACCTGCTCGATATCGCCGACAAGCGCCTCCTGCATCTTCACCAGGCCCTTGACCTTGCGCAGCACAGCCGCGTCGGTGCTTTCCGCCAGCGCCCGCGCCACGTCGCACTCCACCGCCGTACGCAGGAAATGTTCCTCGCGAATGCGCGCCACGTCGATCTTCGTGACCACGGTGCGTGACTGCGGATAGGAGACCACAAGCCCGTCCTGCTCGAGCCGCAGGATCGCCTCGCGCACCGGCGACTGGCTGACGTTAAAGCGCTCGGCCAGTTCCGCGCGCGCCAGCGTGGTCTCGGGCGGCAGCTCCAGCGAGATGATGCGGTTGCGGATTTCCTCATACGGCCGCATGGACGCCGGCACGTGCGGCCCGGCGCGCAGCATCTCGTCAGCGCTTCCGCCGCTCGTTCCCGAAAAGAGGTTCTTGTTCATCGGCATACCATGCGCCTAGGAGGTAAGAAGCGAACCATCGCCAGTGCTCCCATTACATCAACGCTCCCGGCAGGAACAGGGTGAGGCCGGGAAAGCCCGCGATGACGAGGAAGAAAAGCACCATGGCGACGAAGAACGGCAGGGCCGCGCGCGTGAAGGCGCCGGTGCGGCAATCGAGCACGCCGCAGACCGTGAACATGATCACGCCGACGGGCGGCGTCAGCCCGCCGAAATTGATCAGAATGACAATCAGAATGCCCATATGCACCGGGTCGTAGCCGGCGGCGATGAGCACGGGCATGACGATGGGCGTGATCAGCAGGATGTTGGCCGCGCCTTCCAGGAACATGCCGCTGATCACCAGCACCGCCATGATCAGGCACAGCACCCACAGGGGATCGCTGGTCAGCGAGGTGACGAATTCGGTGATCTGCTGCGGCCCGCGCTCAATCGTCACGGCGTAGCCGAGGACGGCGGCCATCATGATCAGCAGCATGATCATGCCGAGATCGGACACGGAATCGCGCGCCGCCTCGTATAGTTTCGCAAGCGTCAGCTCGCCATAGATGAACACGCCGATGAACAGCGCGTAGAAGACGAGAAACGCGCCCGCCTCCGTCGCCGTGAACAGGCCGAAACGGAAGCCGACGATCAGGATCACCGGAAAGGCCAAAGCCCAGACGCTCTCGAAGAAGCTGTCGCGCAATTCGCGCGCGCTGGGCGGACGCGGCATGTCGGGCGCATAGCCGCGCCATTTGGCCACCGCCCATGTCGCAGCCATGAGAATGACGGTCAGCACCATGCCGGGCACGATGCCCGCGAGAAACAGCCGGCCGATGGAGACCTCGTTGATGAAGCCGAAGAGGATCAACCCGATGCTCGGCGGGATGGTCGCGGTGATGATCGACCCGAAAGCCAGAATGGCCGCGGTCGTCGCCTTGGAATAACCCTGGGCGATCATGCTGGGGCCGAGCAGCCGCGCCTCCATCGAGGCGTCGGCGACGGCGGAGCCTGAAATCCCGCCCATCATGAAGCTCAGCACGATGGACACCTGGGCCAGTCCCCCTGCCATCCAGCCGGTGAGCAGGCGGGCGAACTTCACCAGCCGCACGGTGATGCCGGTCACGTTCATCAGGTTGCCGGCAAAGATGAAGAAGGGCACCGCCAGGATCGGGAAATTCTGCGTGGCGGTGACCATCTTCTGCACCGCGACGGTGGGCGGCATGGTGCCGGTGAGCACGAAGACCGGAATGGCGGCCAGCGCCAGGGCGAAGGCCACCGGCATACCGATCACCAGAAACACCGCGAAGAGCGCGGCAATCAGGAGAAGCATCAGACGGCGTCCTTGGAATAAAGGCTGGAGACGAGCTGTGCGATCATGGTGCGCAGCATGAGCGCCAATCCCACGACCATCGAGGCGTGTACAATCGAGCCATGCATTTGCGTCGCGCCGATCAGGCGCGGGTGCATCAGGACCATGTTCCGCCACGCATAAAACAGCAGGAATATAAGCAGGCCCGACAGGATTGCGTGATTGACCACGTCCATCCAGCGCCGCAGCGGCGGCGGCAGACTGTCGAGCAGCAGCATCAGGCCGAAATGACGGCGTTCCTGCATGGCCAGGTCGGCGGCGAGCATGCACAGCCAGACGAACAGCAGCTGGGCGATTTCGATCGACCAGATTACCGGGCTTCCGGCAGCCCTCGACACCGACGCCAGAGCGACGAGGATGACGATGACTGCCAGCAGCAGACATGCGCAGGCGAATTCGACCCGCTTGTACGTTGTCATTGCGGATCTCCGTGCCTGCGCATGACCAAAGCAATCAGAAGTGTCAGCGTCCCAGAACCTTGTTCACGATCGCCGCTTCGCTCTTCAGCTCGAGCATGGAGTAGACGGACTTGACCGCTTCCTTGAAGGGCGCCAGATCGACCTCGCTGACAGTCACGCCCGCTGCGGCGACATCCGCAAGCGCCTTTTCGCCAAGCTCGATCGTCAGGCCCGAGGCATAGCGGCCGTCTTCCACCGCGAGATCGCGCACGATCTTCTGGTTTTCGGGCGAGATCTGATCCCAGGCATCGGCGCCCACGACAAGGGCGGTGACGAGCTGGATGTGGCCGGTCAGGGTGACGTTCTTGATCACCTCATAGAGCTTGGCGCCCTTGATCGCGGTGGGCTGGGCCTCGGCGGCATCGATGGTGCCGAGCTGCAGCGCGGAATAAACCTCGCCCCAGGCGATCGGCGTCGGTTCGGCGCCCATGGCGCGGATGGTCTCGATCCATACGGGCGCGCCGATGGTGCGCATCCGCACGCCCTTGAGATCGGCCGGCGAGGAAATCGGCTTCTGGGTCAGCGCGTGCCGCGCGCCCTGGTACCAGTTGGACGCCAGCATCACGAGGCCGGCCTTCTGCTTCAGCTCCTCGCCCCAGCCGAGATAGGCGTCCGACAGCGCGAACTTGTCGGCTTCCTCGTAGGTGTCGAACAGGAACGGCGCGGACATGATGGCCAGCGACGGCACGAAGCTCGACAGCCGCGCCACATCCGTCACCGTGCCGACATTGCCGCCGGCGCGCGCCTGATCGAGCATCTCGGTGGTGTCGCCGAGCTGCGAGTTGTGGAACACCTCGATCACCACCTCCCCGTTGGTGGCCTTCTCCACGTCCGCCTTGAACTTGTCGAGCCCCTGGCCCATCGGGTCGTTGGGCGCGAGCACCGTGCCGATGCGGAGCGTCGTCTCCGCGGCCGCCGGCAGCGAAAGACCTGCTGTCAAGGCTACCGCCAGACAGACTCCGAGTGTCGTTGATTTGATCATCATGCTTTCCTCCCTCGATGCGGCCGGGTTGGCCGCCATTTCCCTAGAATTGATATTTTAGTTGTGTTGAAATCCTAATTGCGCCATCAATTGCATGTCAACAGGATTCTGGCGCCATCGGACGCATCGTGACCCAATGGCCCCATCAAGACGCCTCGAACCGAGGCTCTCCGACACGAGGAACGCATGACGCAGGTGGCTGCCGGCGACGCAAGACGACACGACATCGCCTTCTCGCTTCTGGGCGAAATGCGCGCGGACCTGGGCGAAAGCCCTCTCTGGTGCGCGCAGGAGCAGTGTGTCTGGTGGGTCGATATCGAGGGATGCCGCGTGCTGCGCACCCGGCTGCCGGGCGGCGAGACCACCGCGTGGAGCACGCCTGAAATGGCCGGCTTCGTGGTGCTGACAGCCCCGGGGAAACCGGCCGTCGGCATGCAGAGCGGCATCTTCCTGCTCGATACGGCGACGGGCGGACTGGAGCGGATCGTGACGCTCGACGCGCCGGGCATGCGCTTCAACGACGCGACCGTCGACGCCGCGGGGCGGCTGTGGGCCGGCACCATGGCGATCGACGTGGGTTCGGCGCCGGGCGCGCTCTATCGCATCGGCGCGGACCGGAGCGCGCACGAAGTGATCGTGGGCCCGCTGACGATCAACGGGCTTGCCGCCGACCAGACGCGGGCGCGGCTTTACGTATCGGACTGCCATCCGTCCGTGCAGACGGTGTGGCGCTTTCATTGCGACCCCGCCACCGGCGCGCTGAGCGGAAGGACCACCTTCGCACGCTTCCACGACCTGGCGGGACGGCCGGACGGTGCGGCGCTCGACGCGGACGGCAACTATTGGATCGCGGCCGTGGGCGGCGGCTGCCTGCACGTCTTCTCGCCTCAAGGCATGCTTCTCGCCACCCATGAAACGCCCTTTGACCTGCCCACAAAGCCCGCCTTTTGCGGCGCCAATCTGGATACGGTCCTCGTGACCTCCAAGCGCGACGCCGCTTCGGGCGGCCACCTGGCGATCGGCCAGGCATCGGACGAGAGAAAATGCGCCGGGCATCCTGCCCACCACTGGAACATCGCGTGACATCGGGACCGCCTGGCCGCGCGCCGACGGTCCTTGGAACACACAAAACAGCGCGGGCAAGCGCTGACTGAAGACGGGGAGAAACGCTTGGCGAAGAACACTCGCAAGAAGCAGCCGGGAACCTTGCGCAGCGCGCGCTGGTTCGCCGCCGATGACCTGCGCTCGTTCGGACACCGTTCCCGGATGATGCAGATGGGACTGGCATCCGAGGACTGGACGGACCGTCCCGTCATCGCCGTCGTCAACACCTGGTCCGAGGCGCAGCCGTGCCACATGCATTTCCGCGCCCGCGCGGAAGACGTGAAGCGCGGCATCCTGCAGGCCGGCGGGCTGCCGATGGAACTGCCGGCGCTGTCGCTGTCGGAGAGCTTCGTCAAGCCGACGACCATGCTCTACCGCAACATGCTGGCGATGGAGACCGAGGAGCTGCTGCGCTCGCACCCCGTCGACGGCGCCGTCTTGATGGGCGGTTGCGACAAGACCACGCCCGGCCTCGTCATGGGCGCGATCAGCGCCGGACTGCCGATGATCTATCTGCCGGCGGGGCCCATGCTGCGCGGCAACTTCAAGGGACAGCACCTGGGCTCAGGCTCCGACGCCTGGAAGTACTGGGACGAGCGCCGCGCCGGCAACCTCAGCGACGAGGACTGGACCGGGCTGGAGGGCGGAATCGCGCGCTCCTACGGCCATTGCATGACCATGGGCACCGCCAGCACCATGACGGCGATCGCCGAGGCGATGGGCCTGACCCTGCCCGGCGCCAGCTCGATTCCGGCAGCCGATTCTAACCACATCCGCATGTCGGCCGCTTGCGGCCGGCGCATCGTCGACATGGTGTGGGAGGATCTGACGCCGGACCAGATCATCACGCGGGCGGCGGTGATCAACGCCGGGACCGTGGCGATGGCCTCGGGTTGTTCGACCAACGCGGTGGTGCATCTGCTCGCCATGGCCCGGCGCGCGGGGATTCCCTTCACGCTGCAGGATCTCGACGCGCTGGGGCGCACGACCCCGGTAATCGCCAACATCCGGCCCAACGGGCCGGAATACCTGATGGAAGACTTCTTCTACGCCGGAGGCTTGCGCGCGCTGATGGCGCAGCTCGGAGACAAGCTCGACCTGACGGTGCGGACGGTCACGGGCGTGACGCTGGGCGAGACCCTGCAAGGCGCCGCGGTCATCAACGACGACGTCATCCGCCCCCTCGACAATCCCGTCTATCCCGAGGGCGCGCTGGCCGTGCTTACCGGCAATCTGGCGCCGGACGGCTGCGTCATCAAGCCCTCCGCCTGCGCGCCGCATCTGCTTCAGACCGAGGGCCGCGCCTTCGTCTACGACAGCTACCCGGACCTCAAGGCGGCGATGGAGGACGACACGCTGGACATCACCGAAACCGACGTGCTGGTGCTGCGCAACGCCGGCCCGCAAGGCGGCCCCGGCATGCCGGAATGGGGCATGCTGCCGCTGCCGCGCAAGCTGCTGCGCGCGGGCGTGCGCGACATGATCCGCATTTCGGACGCACGCATGAGCGGCACATCCTACGGCGCCTGCATCCTGCATGTGGCGCCGGAAGCCTTCATCGGCGGCCCGCTGGCCTTGCTGAAAACCGGCGACATCGTCCGCGTCGACGTGCCCGCCCGGAGCATCGACATGCTGGTCTCCGACGAGGAACTGGCGGTCCGCGCGGCGCAATGGCAGCGGCCCGAACCCTATTACCCGCGCGGCTACGGCAAGATGTTCGCCCGCCACGTGTCCCAGGCCAACGACGGGTGCGACTTCGACTTCCTCGAAACGACGGACGGCCCGGCGTTCCCGAACCCGACATCTACTGACGCTCATTCAAGGATCGATTTCCATGACTCTGTCTCCCGAAACCCGCGAAAAGCTCAGCCACGTGTCCTGCGCGACGCTGACCACCGCGCTGTTCAAGCGCGGCCTGCGCAACGTCTTCCTGCAGGACGTGCACCCGATCACGCCGAAAGGCCGCAACATGGTCGGCCCGGCCTTCACCCTGCGCTACATTCCGGCGCGCGAGGATCTCAACACCATCGCGGTGTTTGAAAGCCGCGAGCATCCGCAACGAGTGGCGATCGAGACCTGCCCCGAGGGCCACGTGCTGGTGATGGACAGCCGCCAGGATCCGAGCGCGGCGTCGGCCGGCGACATTCTGGTGACACGGCTGATGGTGCGCGGCGCGGCCGGCATCGTCTCCGACGGCGGCTTTCGCGACAGCCCGAAGATCGGCGGCCTCGACATGCCCGCCTATCACAACCGGCCCGCCGTGCCGACGAACCTGGTCAAGCACCAGGCGATCGAGATCAACTGCGCGATCGGCTGCGCCGGCGTGGCGGTGTTTCCCGGCGACATTATCGTCGGTGACGACGAAGGCGTGGTGGTCATCCCCGCGGGCATCGCCGACGAGATCGCGACCGAGGCCGCCGCCATGACGCTGTTTGAAAACTTCGTCTCCGAACGCGTGATGGACGGCCAGTCGATCCTGGGGCTGTATCCGCCGACAGATCCCGCCAACCGCGAGGCCTTCGACGCCTGGCTCAAGGCGCGGGGCGCCTGACCGGATCCGGTCTCACGCGAAGGTCTCTCGTTCGTCATCCTCGGCCTTGTGCCGAGGATCCATGTTTTCAATGACTTATGGATGGTCGGGACAAGCCCGACCATGACGAATGAGAGATCGTTCGGCTTTGTGAGCAGCCCGGCCCCGGACAGTTCCCGGAGCCTTTTCCCTTCTCACTCCGCGAAACGCTCAGGTCTCGACCGTGGGATAATCCTTGCCTTTCCAGTGCTGGAGGTTCGCGGCGAACTCCCTCTGGAAGGAAAGCGGTCCATTCTTGGCCATGTAGGGCTCGTCGTAGATGCCGATGAAGATCGTCAGGTTGAGGAAGAAGTGCGCGCCCATTTCAAACAGCGCCACATAATCGTGCCCAACCAGCGCCGCGCGCTCGGCGTCCGTAAACCCGTGCACCGTGGAGGCTTCCACATCGTTGCCCAGAAGCTTCGGCCCGATGGACTGCTCCCAGGTGGCGACGAAGCTGCGCGGGTCCTCCGTGTAGCGCTTCAGATACTCCGGGTCGCGGTCGACGGTGTAGAGGAACTTGTTGACGTAGTACTTGCTCATGCCGCCTGCTCCTTCGGATACCAGGTGAAATAGGCCTCCATGGTGTGGAAGAGATCGAGGTTGTCGACATAGTCGGCGCCCTCGGGACCGGCGACGCCGAGCATCAGGATGAAGTTCAGGAAACCGTGCGTGGCGTTGCCGCTGGCTGCCATGCTCTCGTGGCTGACATTGTCCAGAATCGCGTCGATGTCGCCCGCCTTCAGCCATTCGATCGCCTGGCGGTCGAACTCCGGATCTGGTCCGGTCTCCATAAACTGGCGCGGGCCGCCCAGTTCCAGCGACAGATGGCCAGTGCCGATGGCGGCCACGCGCTTGTCGGACGGATAGGCGTCGATCGCCTTGCGGATCGCCCGGCCCAGATCATAGAAACGCTTTGGCGTGTGCAGCGGCGGCGCGAAGATGTTGGTGTAGATCGGCACCACCGGCAGATCGTTCTCGGGGCGCACCGTGATGATCGGGCAGATGATGGAGTGATCGATCTTCAGCTCGTTGGAAAACGCGAAATCGAAGTTCTGGTCCATCAGGTTCTGGTGCATGAAGCGCGACATGTCCTCGTCGCCCTCCAGCACATACTTCGGAATGCCGAATTCGCGCTCCTCGTTGTAGAAGGTCGCGTCGTAGCGCTCCGCCTTGCCGATCAGGAACTGCGGGCAATTGTCCAGGAAGATCTGGTGGAAATGATCCGAGCCGATCATCACCAGGATGTCCGGCTTGGTGCGCGCCAGCGTCTCGCGATAGGCCTCGATCTTGCGCTTCCATTCCGGCGCCTGCGGCATCTGCTGCTCGGGCGGAGCGGTGGTGGCCTTCAGGTAGAACGGGTGATGCGTCGACGCCAGCGTGGCAACAAGTTTGGCCATGTTTTTCTCCTTCCGATAGGACGCGCCGCGAAGGCGCGCCTCCCCGGGATGCGGGCCCGGCCCGCATCCCCCAATCCCGATTACCCCGCGAAGAGGTCGCGTTCGATGCCCGCCGCCTCGAACAGATAGTCGCGGCTGGCTGCCAGCTCCGCCTTCAATCGCTCAATATCGAAGCCGAGCAACCGCCCCTTCCACTTCTTCACCTGCCCCGCGACAAAGACCGTATCCACGTTGGAACGCTCCATCAGGGTGACGACGGCGCCGGCAGCATTGTTCAGCGGGGCGACGTTGATCGCCTCGGCATCCAGAAGGATGATGTCCGCCTCCTTGCCCGGCGTCAGCGAGCCGGTCTTGCTGTCAAGCCGCAACCCCTGTGCGCCGCCCATGGTCGCGGTGCGAACCGCCTCCATCGTTGTCATGAGTTCCGGATAGTCCTCGCCGGCGAGCGCCTTTTCGTTCACGAACATGCGCTGCAGCGTGACGAGGCTGCGCATCTGGGTGAAGAAGTCGGCCGTCATGGTGCATTCCACGTCGGTCGAAAGCGAGATGCTCATGCCGAGGTCGAGGGCCGTCTGGATCGGCGGCGTGCCGTGACGCATGTGCATTTCTATCGGCACCGCGAAGGACACGTGGGCGCCGGCGTCGGAGGCATATTTCCAGCCGTCTTCCGACATCCCGGTCATATGAATGAAGATGTTGTCGGGCCCGAACTTCCCCGCCGCGCCGAGCTCGTCGAACGTCGGCTGCATGCCGAAGGTGCCGACCACGTGCAACGCGATCGGCAGATCGAGCTCGCGGCCGATCCGCCAAGCCTCCTCATAGCCCGGCAGGTAGATTTCCCCGCCCATGGCCATGGTGAGAAGCTGGTCATCCGAAGAGAAATATTGCTCCTTCAACCGCGCCGCATCGCCAGGATATTTCGCCCTGTCACCCCAGCCTTCGAAGTAACCGAACACCGCCCGGCGCCCGGCGTCGCGCAGCGCGTCGACCGCCGCGTCGGAATGCTCCGGTGAATGGTGGATCTGGCTGACGTCCATGACCGTCGTCACGCCGGCGTCGAGTTGCGCGATCGATCCGAAGAGCTCGTTGATGTAGACATCCTGGGGCCGGTAGGCCATCGAGAACTTCTGCAGGATCGTGTCGTAATAGTTCTGTGCGTTGGCCGGACGGCCGTCATTGATCAGGATACCGTCGGCCAATTGGCTCCGCAGGGCCGTTTCGAATTGATGGTGATGGGTGTCGACGAAGCCGGGCATGACGATCTTGCCGGACGCGTCAACCACCACCGCGTCGCTTGCGTCGATATTGGCGCCGACCTCGACGATCCGCGCGCCGTCGATAAGCACGTCACCGCTCTCAAAATTGCCGACGGCCGGATCCATCGACAACACGACACCGCCCTTGATCAGGATCCGGCGGCCCGGCGCACCAAGGCCCTCCGGCAGGGCGCTCGCAGCGCTCTCCTGTGCGGCGGCGGCCCCTGGCAGGGCGATTCCCGTTGTTGCCACGGCGCCTGCAACGGCGCCGACCTTGAAGAAATCGCGCCGGCTCGGGCACGGCGCCTCATGGATCTTTGGATCGCACAATCTGCACATGGCTTTTCCTCCGGTAACGGTGGTGGGTCAGGTTCCGATAATCGAATTCAGGATCGGGTAGCGTGCGATCGCGTGCGAAATATGCGACGCGGCTTCGCGCAATTCGGGAAGACGTTCGGCGACAAGCGAGTCCGGCGTAACCTTCCCTGTGTATCCAGATGTGTTCAGCGCGGCGATGGTCCGTCCCTGCAGGTCGCGGATGGGTACGGCGAGCGCGGTGATTCCGTAGTCGAGCTGATCCACCGTGGTCGCGTATCCGGCTTCGCGAACGGCGAGAATTTCGCGGCGAAGTACCTGCGGATCCGTGATTGTCTTGGAGGTCAGCGGCTCGGGCTGCACGGTCGCGATATAGCGGTCGAGCTCCGCGTCGCTCAGCCCGGCCAGCAGCACCCGGCCCAGCGACGTTGCGCAGGCCTGATACCGCGCACCGACGACCGCCGCCGCGCGGCGCGCGCGCTGCAATGACACATGCGCGATATAGATGACATCGCCGCCGTCGAGCGTTCCCACCGAGGAGGCGTCGCCGAAACGCTCGACCAGTTCCCGCAGGTTGGGCTGCAGCACCTCGTCGATCCGGGCTGTGAAATAGAAGGCTGAGCCCAGCGTCATGATCTTGGGGCGCAGGTGGAACCGCTTCTGCCGCTGGCCGACGTATCCCAGCGTCTGCAGCGTGATCAGGCTGCGCCGCGCCGCGGCCGGCGAAAGGCCGACACGCCGGGCGACCTCGCTGAGCGTCATGTCCGGGTGAGAAGGATCAAACGATTCCAGGATCGCCAGCCCCTTGGCAAGCGCCTCCACGAACTCAACGGGCGCTCCGGCGCCTCCGGATCCAATTGCATGTCCTGCACGTCCGTCATCCCTCGCGACCACATCCGGCGTCAAACACCGCATTCCGCGCCGCACGGCCAAGCCGCAGCGTCGTGGGGCGCGCGCTGGATCTGATGGATCGGGCGCAGTTGGAATGCAGTCATCTCACCTCCGAATAGCAGCAATTGGGCGCCACGGCGCGGGTTGCGCCGGCACCATTGGGGATTCCACTTGACGGAAGATTAGGCGGCCAGTAGATTTTCGGCAAGAGCAAATATTTTCGCCTACCGAAAATGAGGATCATAATGCGAATTGGCAAGCAAGAGCAGGCCTATACCGCCATCGCGACATCGGACGACGAAAGCATCACGGTTCGTGGCTACGATCTGTGCAATGACCTGATCGGCAAGATCGACTTCACCGATTATTTCTGGCTTCTGGTTCTGGGCGAGCGCCCGAGCCGGGAACAGCGCGCGATGATGGATGCCTGCCTTGTCGCCATCGCCGAACACGGCCTGGTGCCCAGCGTGCAGGCCGCCCGCATGACGCTTGCCGCCGGCCCCGACGCCTGGCAGGGCGCCATGGCCGCCGGCCTCCTCGGCATGGGCAGCGTGGTGGCCGGCAGCTCGGAGACCGCGGGGCTCTATCTGGTCGAGGTCCTGGACAAGGCGCAGGCCGACGGCACCGACCTGGAGACCGCGGCCATCGAAAGCCTGAAGGCGCTCAAGGCCGCGCGCAAGAAGGTCCCCGGTCTCGGACACCCGCAGCACAGCGCCGGCGACCCGCGCGCCGACCGTCTGCTTGAGATCGCCGACGAGCTCGGCATCAGCGGCAAGCACATCGAGACCCTGCGCCTGCTCGCAAAACACGCACCCGGCATCATCAACCGCCCGCTGCCCATCAATGTCTCAGGCGCCATTCCGGCGACGATCCTTGATGCCGGCTGGCCGGCAGAGGCCATGAAGGCCGTGCCGCTTCTGGCGCGCGCCGCCGGACTGTCGGCCCATCTGTTCGAGGAATCCGCACGGTCCATCGGCTTCATCATGTCGCACAAGGCGGATCTCGCGATCTCCTACGACGGCCCGGCCGCCGCATCCAAACAACACAAACCGGCTTGAGGACGGCGCCATGGTCAAGATCCTGAAAGACGTCCGCGTCATCGAACTCGGCACCTACATCACCGGGCCGGCGGCGGGCATGCACCTCGCCGACCTCGGCGCCGACGTGATCAAGGTCGAAAGGCCGGGAACGGGCGATCCGTTCCGCGCGTTCAAGGGCGGGCTCTATTCGCCGCATTATCAGACCTACAACCGCAACAAGCGCTCCATCGCGCTCGACACCAAGGATCCTGACGACCTCGCGGTGCTGCATGAGCTGATCGCCGGAGCCGACGTGTTCATCCAGAACTTCCGGCCGGGCGTTGCCGAGAAGCTCGGCGTGGGCGAGGACGATTTGCGCAAGGTGAAGCCGGATCTGATCTACTGCGCGATCTCCGGCTTCGGCCAAAGCGGCCCGTCGCGCGACCGGCCGGCCTTCGACACGGTCGCCCAGGCCGCCAGCGGATATTTGCGGCTGCTCACGCCGCCGACCAATCCGCGCGTCATAGGCCCGGCGATCGCGGACTCGGTGACTGGCCAATACGCGGCCATGGGAATTCTCGCCGCCCTTCTGGAGCGCGGCAAGACCGGCAAGGGCCGACGCCTCGACATCTCCATGCTGGAGGCGATGACCCACTTCAACCTCGACAGTTTCACCCACTACTACTCAGTGGGAGAGATCATGGGCCCGCTGTCACGCCCGGTCGTCTCCCAGAGCTACACCTTCGAATGCAGCGACGGTAAGTGGGTCGCGATCCACATGTCCTCGCCGACCAAATTCTGGGAAGGCCTGCTTCGGGCCACCGGCCAGGAAGCGCTTAACAGCGACCCGCGGTTCTCCGAGCGTCTGGAGCGCATCCAGCATCAGGACGATCTGATCGAGATTTTCACGCCGATCTTCAAATCCGAAACCCGCGACGCCTGGTGCGACAAGCTCCTCGCATGCGAGGTGCCGCATTCCCCGGCCTACGATTCCAACGAGGCTCTGGAAGACCCGCAAGCCAAGCATCTGAGAATCGCGGTGCCGACAGTGCACCCGGAGATGGGCGAAAGCACCACCGTGCGCGCGCCCTACAGCTTCGATGGAGAGGCGGATTTCGACATTCTGCCGCCGCCAACGCTGGACCAGCACGGAGCGGACATCCGCGCCGCGCTCAAGAAACGCAAAGCCGGCTGAGACCAGCACGGCGGGAATTGGGGAGGAATCCAATGAACCCAGACGACACGCTTGCGGCGGTTCCCGCCGCCGACGTTCTCGCCGCCAGCGGGGCGATGCTGCAAAAGCAGCTCTACGCCATCTTCACCAAACCGGTGAACGGATTGGGGCCGGTCTTCGCCAACATCGAGGCGCATCTGGCGTTTCAGGTCGACTTGGAGCGCGAGGGTGTGATGTTCGCCGCAGGTCCGATGTGGACCGACGACGAGCAGCGCTGGGAGGGAGAAGGAATGGTGGTCGTGCGTGCGGCGTCGCGCGACGCGGCCATCGCCATTGCGGAGCGGGACCCGATGCACAAGGCCGGCGCCCGCAGCTTTCACGTACGGCCCTGGCTCGTCAACGAGGGCTCCGTGACGGTCAAGCTCGACTATTCGACGCAGACATTCTCGATTGCCTGAGAAACTTCAAGGGAGGAAACCAATGCGCATTCTATACGGACTTCTGACCGCCGGCATGATCGCCATGCCCACCGCGCTTTCGGCGCAGGAAACAATCAATCTGACCGTGGCGTCGAGCCACCCGACGGTGATCCCGTGGGTCGGCATGATCAAGACGCACTTCATGGCGCGCACGGACGAACTGCTTGCCGAGACCGGCAACTACAAGATCGAATGGAACGAGGCTTTCGGCGGCCAGCTCTACAAGGCCAACGCAACGCTGACGTCGGTCGAGGAAGGCATCACCGACATCGGCTGGGTGTTCTCCTTCCTCGAGGCCGCCAAGCTGCCGCTCAGCCAGGCGTCGAGCTACGCGCCGTTCGCCACCGCCAATCCGCCGGTGCAGCTCGAGGTGATGCGGGAGCTGATGGCGAAGAACAAGGCGTTCCGCGACGAGTGGGAGCAGTACAATCTCAAGGTGCTCGGCCTCACCGGCACGGACATGTACGACATCTACACCAAGACCCCGCTGACGGGCATCGACGACATCGACGGCATGAAGCTGTCGGCGCCGGGCGTACTCGGCACGTGGCTGCGCGGCACCGGGGCGAATGCCGTCGACGGTGCGCTGACCACCTTCTACACCGACATTCAGACCGGCGTCTCCGACGGCGTGCTGACGCTTGCGCTCGGTGCCCTGCCGACCAAGCTCTATGAGGTGGCGCCCTACATCAACCGCTTCGATGCCGGCGTCGCCTTCTCAGGTGCCGTCGCCATCAACGCCGACGTCTGGAACGATCTGCCTGCCGAAGTCCAGGTCGCGATGAGCCGGGCTGGGGAATACTACACCAAGGCCCATGGCGAGGATCTGCTGAAGCGGCACGAATTCGCGCTCAACAAGATGGTCGAACTCGGCGCGGAACAGGAACCGCCCGTGACGATCGTCACTATGCCCGCCGAAGAACGCGCGGCCTGGGTGAACAAGCTGCCGAACATCGCCGGCGAGTGGGCGGCGGAACTCGAGAGCCAGGGTACTCCGGCCAACGCCTTCCTCTCCGCCTACATGGACGGCCTGCGCGCCCGCGGCGAAAAGCCGGTGCGTGACTGGGACAAGTAGGCCCCGAACCGATGCCATCGAAGCAGCAAAAGACGGAGGCCCCCGCAAGGCGGGGGCTTCTCGCCTCCACAGCCGACCGCATCTGGCTCTGGCTCGTCGATGGCCTGGCCGCCGTCGGCACCGGCCTCATTTGCGTCCTCATGCTCATCATCTGCGCGGACATCGTCGCGCGTAACATCCTGGGATCCTCCCTGCCGCTCGTCTCCGAGCTGGGCGCCCTGCTTCTGGTCATGATCGTCGCCCTGCAGCTCGCCACCACCGTGCGGGCCGACAGGCTCGCACGCACGGAAATCTTCTACATCGGCTTTCGCCAGGCACGCCCGCGCGCGGGAGCCCTGTTGTCTGTGGTCTTCAATCTGGTCGGCGCCGGAATCATCGGCGGCATCGCCTGGTCGAGCATTCGCATCCTCGGCAAGGACTGGACCGCGGGCGAATACATCGGCGTCACTGGAATCGCCACCCTGCCCACATGGCCCTTCCGCGCGCTGATCCTGCTCGGCATGAGCGTCGCGGCCGTCCAGTTTCTCGTTCTCGCATTCCAGGATCTGAAGGCGGCGATGACACACAAGGTTTCCTCATGAGCCCGATCGAAATCGGATATCTCGCGATCGTCGCGCTGCTCGTGCTGATCTACATCGGCATGCCCATCGGCATCGGCATGCTGTTCGTCTCCTACCTGGCGGTTGCCGGAATTCGCGGCGAGGCCGTCTCCTTGCGGATGCTCGGCGCCGTGGCCAACGATTCCCTGCGCGAGTATCTCTTCGCGGTCGTGCCGCTGTTCGTGCTGATGGGACTGCTCGTCACGATCTCCCAGGTGGGCAAGGATACGTTCGACGTGTTCCAGCGCCTGCTGCGCCGCGTTACCGCGGGTCTGGGCATCGCCACGGTCTTCGCCAACGCGGTCTTCGCGTCGATCACCGGCATTTCCATCGCCTCGGCGACCGTGTTCAGCCGCGTCGCCGTTCCGGAGATGACGCGGCACGGCTACACCAAGAAATTCGCCACCGGCGTCGTCGCCGGATCCTCGGTGCTCGGCATGCTGATCCCGCCGTCGCTGCTGATGATCGTCTACGCGGTGCTGGCCGAGGAATCCGTCGGCCGCATGTTCCTCGCCGGGGTCGGCCCGGGCATCCTGCTGTCGCTGGCCTTCACGGTGACGATCCTGCTGCTGGCCCGCCTGCGCCCGGACTTCGTCTTCGAGACCGACACCGATCACAGCGCAAACCAGGAGGTCTCGGGCCTGGACATGCTGCGCAAGTCCGTGCCCATCGCCAGCCTGATGCTGGTGGTGCTCGGCGGCCTCTACGGCGGCTTTCTCAACCCGACGGAAGCGGGTGCCGCTGGCGCGCTCGGCGCCCTGGTGATCGCGCTTCTGCGCCGCTCGCTGACGCTGAGGCTGTTCTGGAACCTGTTGGTGGATGCCGGCCAGATCACCGTCTCGGTGCTTTTCCTGATCCTGGCGGCGACGTTCTTCAGCCGAATGCTGGCGCTGTCCGGCGTGCCGCGCGCGCTGGCCGAATTCTTTCTCACCGGCCCGATCGGATCCTACGGTTTCCTCGCGGTGTTCCTCCTGCTGGTCATCGCCCTGGGCTGCCTGATCGATTCCATCTCGATCATGCTGATCCTGCTGCCGATCGCCCTGCCGGTGGCGAGTGCGGCCGGTTTCGACCTGATCTGGTTCGGCGTGCTGACCGTGGTTGCCGTCGAGGTGGGCCTGCTGACGCCGCCCTTCGGGCTGTCGGTCTACATCATCAAGTCAGCCATGAACGATCCCGACCTGCGGATCGGCGAGATCTTTCGCGGCGCGTTTCCCTTCGTGCTCGCGATGTTCGTCTGTATCGCGCTCATCGTCGCCTTCCCTCCCATCGCGACCTGGCTCGCGCGCCTATAGCGCGCGGCCCGGTCAAAACCTGAAGCTTGAAACCGCATGACCACCTTGCTCTTCATCCCCGGCAGCCTTCGCGCCGCATCCTCGTCCCGCGCGACCGTGCGCGCGCTGGCCGACCGTCTGACGCCGGAGGTGGCATGTGACGTCGCCGATCCCGGCGCCCTGCCGCACTACAACGCGGACATCGAGAATGATCCCGCCGTCGCCCGTCTCAACGCCCAGATCGCTGCGGCCGACGGCGTGGTCTTCGTGACGCCGGAATACAATTTCGGCATTCCCGGCGTACTGAAGAACGCCATCGACTGGGCCTCGCGCCCCGCCTTTGCGGCGCCGCTGACGCACAAGCCGTGCATGGTGATCTCGGTCTCCGGCGGCGCGCTGGGCGGGGTCCGCGCCCAGGCGCAGCTGAAATACGTGCTCAACGGTATGCTCGCGAAACTGTTCGTGGGCCCGGAAATCGTCATCCCGCAGGCAAACGCGAAAGTCTCCGACGGGCTGCTCACGGATGAGACCATCCTCGCCTTCTGCGAGGAGAACATCGGTAATTTCATCGCGTCCTTCTGAGCGGAGGGATAGCGATTTCCGACAATCCCGTTTGACCAAACCGGCGTGTTGGGATTGATGTAGGGGCATGAAGACAACCACCCGCATCCGCCTGCGCCACATCCGCTGCTTTCTCGAAGTGGCCGAACACGGCTCGATCACCAAGGCGGCCGCATCGCTCAACACGGTGCAGCCGGCCCTGTCGCGCACATTGCGTGAACTGGAGAGCGAACTCGGCCAAACGCTGTTCGAGCGCACCGGCCAGGGCCTGATCCTGACGCCTGCGGGGGAAAACTTCCGCAGACACGCGCTCGCCGGCATGTCGCAGATCGATCGCGGCATCCAGCAGGCGCGTGGCTTCGCCAACGCGCCGGCGGTCAACGTCGGCATTCTGCCCAACGTCGCCCGCACGCTCCTGCCCCCGGCGGTCGCACGGCTCAAGGCGCTCTCGCCGGGCATCGACATGCGCCTGCACTCGACGACCGCCCGCCAGATGCTACAGCATCTGCGCACCGGCAAGATCGACTTCGTCGTCGGCAGGCTGATGTCGCTGGAGCATCTGACCGGCATCAGCTTCGAGCAGCTCTATTCGGAGCCGCTCCTGTTCGTCGCGCGCAGGGACCATCCGATAACGCGCGAGCGAAACCTCACCATCGACGATATCGACCGCCAGCTCGTCATCATCCCCGTGGCCGACACGATCATCAGGCGCGAGCTCGACCGGTTCACCTTCGCCCGCGGGCTTGTGGAGTTTTCCAACAAGATCGAGACGGTGTCGTTCGAGTTCATCCGCAGCTTTCTCGCCAGCAATGACGCCGTCGCCTGCATTCCGATGGGCGCGGTGCGGCAGGAACTTGCGTCGGGCCAACTGGTGCAGCTCGACATCCACGGCGAGGAGCTGATGGGCTCGGTCGGCCTGTCGTTCGTGGCCGGACGCGAGCTGTCGCCTGCGGCGGCCCAGCTGGCGGATCTGGTGCGTGATGAGGCCCGCGCCTACGCATAGCAGTTTTGTTATAGCGCCAACCGTATCTCTATTTCCCGGACACCCCTGCCCGCGCTAGGCTTCTTTCCAATGGGCTGACAAAAGCCTGCCGGGAGGAGACTGCGCAGTATCGGCCGCACGCGGGAATCGCGGGGCCTGCGCACGCGCGCATCGTCCGTACCCTCCCATGGTTCATACGCTACTGCCCGGCCGGTCGCGCCGAGGCCTGGAGGATTCATGCGGAAGGCAAAGAACGTCCTGTTCATCATGTTCGACCAACTGCGCTGGGACTACCTCAGTTGCTATGGTCACCCGCATCTGCATACGCCGAACATCGACAAGCTGGCGCAAAAGGGCGTTCGCTTCGACCGCGCCCGCATCCAGTCGCCGATCTGCGGCTCCTCGCGCATGTCCACCTACACCGGCCGCTATGTGCACAGCCACGGCGCCTCGTGGAACGGCATTCCGCTCAAGGTTGGCGAAATCACCATGGGCGACCACCTGCGCAAAGCGGGCATGGACTGCTGGCTGGTCGGCAAGACGCACATGCGCGCCGACGCGGATGGCATGGCACGCCTGGGCCTGGAACCCGACAGTCTCATCGGCGCGCGGGTCGCCGAATGCGGCTTCGACGTTTTCGAGCGCGACGACGGCATGCGTTCGGAGGGTCCGGACGGCGTATACGACGCAGCCGGCGCGCTGAAATACAACGACTACCTGCGCGATCGAGGCTACGAAAGCGACAACCCCTGGCACGACCATGCCAACTCGGGGATCGACGCGGCCGGCAATGTGCTCTCGGGGTGGTTTCTCAAGAACTCGACCGAGCCCGCCAATATCGAGGAGAGCGATTCCGAGACGCCCTACATGACCCGCCGCGGCATGGAGTTCATCGCGGCGCAGGGCGACAGGCCGTGGTGCTGCCACCTGTCCTACATCAAGCCGCACTGGCCCTATGTTGTGCCCGCGCCCTATCACGACATGTACGGCCGCCAGCACATCAAGCCCGTGGTGCGCTCGGACGCCGAGTTCGCCGATGCCCATCCGGTGCTGAAGGGCTTCATGACCAATCCCGTGGGTGAAGCCTTCTCGCGCCAGGAGGTCCGCGACGCGGTGATCCCCGCCTACATGGGATTGATCAAACAGTGCGACGACCAGATGGGCGTGCTCTTCCAATGGCTGGAGGACACCGGCCGGATGGACGACACGATGATCGTGGTCACATCCGATCACGGCGATTTCCTCGGCGACCACTGGATGGGCGAGAAGACCTTTTTCCACGACACATCGACCAAAGTTCCGCTGATCATCTACGATCCCTCGCCGGAGGCCGACGCCACCCGCGGCACGGTCTGCAATGAGCTGGTGGAATGCATCGACCTGGCGCCCACCTTCCTGGAGGTCGCAGGCACCGATCCGGCGTCGGTGAACCATATTCTCGAAGGCCGCTCGCTGATGCCGATCCTGCACGGCAAACAGGACGGGCCGCTGCGCGACTACGTGATCTGCGAATACGACTACTCGGCCTCGCCGCTGGCCGACCGGCTCGGCGTGAACGCCCGCGAGGCGGTGATGTTCATGGTGGCGGACACCAAGTGGAAGCTGGTTCACTGCGAGGGCGGCTTCCGCCCGATCCTGTTCGACCTGGAGGCCGATCCGGACGAGCTCGTGGATCTTGGCGACCGCGAGGACCATGCCGACGTCATCGCAGCGATGTACGAAAAGCTTTTCACCTGGGCGCGGCGGCCGTCACAGCGCACGACCCGCTCGACCGCCCAACTGGAGGAAATGCGCACACAGACGCGCCGGCGCGGCGTCATGATCGGCGTCTACGACGAAAACGACGTGCCGCTGGAACTCACGGTTCACTACCGCGGCCGCAAGGCCACCGACCGTCGGGGGAACGACGCCAAGGCCGGCGAATAATCGCCGCCATCAAGAATGGATCGGCGATCCAGCGATCGCCGCAGGGAGGAAAAACAGATGATTATGACAAGACGGGTATTCGGCGCCCTCGCATGCGCCACAGGCATGGCGTTGAGTTCGGCAGGCGCTTTCGCGCAGGCCAATCTGACCGCCGAGACATCCAGCGCGGGCAATTCGCCGCATCTTTCGATCACCCACATGGCCGATGTGCTGAGTGAGGAGGGCATCGCGTCGCTGCAAGTCCAGGAAGGCCAGACGCTGACCAACTCGATCATCAACGTGGCCGAGGGCAAGACGGACGTGGCGGCGCTGCCGCTGATCCTCCGCTTCCTGCTGGAAAAGGGCCGAGGGCCGTTCTCCAAACAGGGCGAGAACGGCGCGAAACTGGCCGCCAATCTGCGCGCGCTCTATCCCTACAACGCCGGCGCCTTCGGCCTCATCGCGCATGAGAGCAGCAACATCACCAAGTGGGAGGACATCAAGGGCAAGACGGTGTTCAACGGTCCGCCGCGCGGCGCGGCGCTGGTCAACGCCCGTCAGGCGATCCAGATGGCCGCGGGCTTCAAGGATGGCGAGGACTACAAGGGCTATCAGGCCAACTGGGGGCAGCTCGCGAACATCCTCGTCGACGGCTCCGCCGACGCCTTCGTGGTACCGCTGACGTTTCCCTCCGAGCGGGTGATCATCGCGCTGTCCGCCGGCAATGTGAACATCGTCTCCACGCCAAAGCACATCTTCGAAGGCGAGGCGTTCGGCAAGCTGCTCAAGGCCCCGGGCAACATTCCGATCGTGGTCAAGGCCGAAGACATGGGCTACGGCGAGGGACAGGGCGTGACCCTGATCTCCGAGGACGGGATATTCCGCGGCATGGGCACCGCGTTTGCCGATATCGTGCACAAGGATATGAGCACGGAATTGGCCAAGGCGATCACCGCCGCCTACATCAAGCATATCGACGACCTGAAGGCCAAGGCGCCTTATGCAAGGAACATCGGCGTCGGCAATCTCGACCCCGACGCGTCGGGTTTCTGCGGCCCGCTGTCGATGAAATACCATCCCGGCGCGGTCGCTGCCTGGGAAGAGGCCGGCTACACGGTCCCCGACTGCGCGAAGTGACGCGTTGCGCCGGGCAGCTTCGGCCGCCCGGCCGCTGGCGGAGACAAACCGCCACCGAACACAGAACCTTCGAACGCCGACGCCGCCCGTGACCGCGCCTGCGGTCCGGCGCGCCGCATGGAGCCGGGCCGGACGATGAACGATCCTTTGGAAGCGACGCGCCCGCACAGGGCGGAGCGGCTGGCCACCCTTCTCGGCCTCATTCTGGTGATCATCGGCCTGTTGAACACGATCCCGTCGATCCCGGGCCTGGACGGCTTTGTCCAGGATCTGGCCGGCGACCCCAATTTCGTCGTTCGAAAATTCTCCTACGAATATCTCTATCCGCTCGCCTTCGTGCTGATGATGACGATCGTGGCGCTCAAGCATTCGTTTTACCGCGATGCGGCGGGCAAGAGCCGGCGCGCCCGCATCCTCTCGGCCGGAATGGACATCGCCCTGGTGGCCATGGCCATCGTCATCGCGCTCTCCTATCTGATCGAGATCGATTCCGTCTGCCTGATCGACCAGTTCACCGGCGAGCGTCAGGCGCTGATCGCCCGGGCGCTGCAGGAGGAACGTGAGTTCGCCGAGCTTTATGGCCTGCCCGCGCCCGCCAGCGTCGACGACCCGGCCTGCATCAACACCCTCGGCGTCTGGATCTTCGCGGTGGTCGGCGGCGCGATCGCGGTTTTCCTCGGCTACAACGTGAAGGTCTGGGGCTTTCCGCTCGTCGCCGTCGCCATCCTGATCGCCGCCTACGCCATGCTCACCGTGCTGGTGTGGTACGTCTTCGGCGCCGACGAGAGCATGAACAAATACCTGATCACCAAGCTCGGCGGCGAACCGAGGCTGCTGCTGGACGGGCGCCCCAACGTCGAGGACATCCTCGTCAACAACGCGCAAGGCCTGCTCGGCCGTTTCATGGGCATCCTGCTCAACACCGTGTTCCCCTATATCGTGCTGGGCTCGCTGTTCGGCATATCCGCCGGCGGCCGCTCGCTGATCAAGATCGCCTTCCTGTGGACCCGCCGCCTGCGCGGCGGGCCGGCGCATGCGGCCATCGTCTCCTCGGCCCTGTTCGGCACGATCTCCGGCGGCCCGGTCGTCAACGTGCTCTCCACCGGCGTACTGACCATCCCGATGATGCTCAAGCGCGGATTCTCGCGGGTTTTCGCCGGCGGCGTGGAAGCCGCGGCGTCGAGCGGCGGGCAGATCATGCCGCCGGTGATGGGCGTCGCCGCCTTCGTGCTCTCGGCCATGACCGTGGTGCCCTATCGCGAGGTAATCATCGCCGCCGTCATCCCGGCGCTCGCCTATTTCGGCTGCCTGTTCCTCTCGGTGGTGTTCCAGGCACGCAAACAGGGCATCCAGGCGGTCGGCGACGTGTCCGACGACATGCGGCTGACCGGCGCGGACTGGCTGCATCTGGTCATGATCGTCGCGCCAATCCTGCTGATCCTGTTCCTGCTGGTGACGCCGAAGGAGGCCATCGGCTGCGGCCCGATCGCGGCGCTTCTCGGCGTGGAGACGATCATCCAGAACGGCGCCTGCCGGACCGAGACCCTGCCGTGGCTGTTCCAGCTCGTTCAGAATTCCGCCGGAGACGCGGGATCCGCCGGCTGGTGGGCGACCGCGCTGCTCGCGGCCCTGTTCTTCCTGGACAAGGACATCCGGTCCAATCCGCGCAAGCTGCTCGGGGCCTTCGCCACCGCCGGCATCCTGATCAGCACGCTTTATCTGATGTTCCTCGCCGTCTCGGTGATCGACTTCAGCCTCAATTTCACAGGCCTGTCGGGCTTCATCGCCCGCGACATGCTCAACGTGCTGCGCAGCTTCGCGCCCGAATTGCAATCCGGCGGCGTGTTTCTGTTCCTGGCGCTGATGGTGACCATGATCCTGGCCATCCTGCTGGGCATGGGCATGCCCACCGTGCCGGCCTACATCAATGTCGCGCTGCTGATGGGGCCGATGATCGTCGGGCTGGGGATCGCGACCTTCACCGCGCATATGTTCATCTTCTTCTTCGCCGTGGCCTCGGCGATCACGCCGCCGGTGGCGATCGCGGCGTTTGCGGCCGCCTCGCTCACCCGGGCGGATCCGATGGCGACGGGCTTCTCCGCCGTGCGCTCGGGCGTGGTGATGTTCATCCTGCCGTTTGTCTTCGCATTCTATCCCGAGCTGCTGCTGATCGACGCGGCGAAGCTGGACCCCACAGCGAGCGGCGCCGCGATCTTCATCGAAGGCTATGGCGCGGGCATCGACTGGGCGGCGCTCGGGTACATCGTTGCGCGGCTGGTGGTGGCGCTCTACCTCATCACCGGCGCGCTGGCGCGCTTCGACATGCGCGCGATGAGCAAATGGGAAACGCTTCTGCGCCTCGGCCTCGCCGTGATGATCCTGATGCGCGATCCGCTGCTCGCCCTGCCGGCGCTGGCATTCACCGTAGCCTATCTGGGCTGGCACTGGTCTTCAGCGCGCGCCACGAGGGTATCCGCGGCAGCCTGACCCTCCGCGGTGCAACGGACCGCGACACGGTCCTGGCTCACTCCGCTCCGATCCAGCCCCGTTCACGGTAGTAGCGCTTCGCGCCCTCATGCAGGGGCGGCGTGAGATCGCGCACCATGTCCGGAGCGTTGAGCGTCCGAAAGGCCGGATGCGCGGCTTTGACGCGGTCGAGATTGTCAAACACGGTCTTCACCATCCGATAGGCCAGGTCGTCGGGAACCTCCGTGCTGGTCAGCATCATCGCCTTCAGGCCAAAGGTCGTGACCTTGTGATCGACGCCATGATAGGTGCCGGCGGGAACCGACTGCAGGGACAGGTAGGGGTGCGTGTCAACCATTGCCCTGATCGCATCGGAATCGAGATCGAGAATATCGATATCGGCAGAATCGGCCGGAGCGGAAATCGCCTCCGACGGGTTTCCGACCGTGTAGAAAAGCGCGTCTATGTCCCCCGCAATCAGGGCTTTCGCCGCAGCGCTTTGCTGCAGGGCCTCGGCCATGATATCGGTGTCGGCATCGATGCCGAATGTGCTCAGGACAAGTTCGGCATTGCCGCGCTGGCCGGACGCCGGATTGCCGATGTTGACCCGCTTGCCGACCAGATCGGATGGCTGGCGGATGCCCGCGTCCTTGCGCACGACCAGCAGCACGGTTTCGTCATGCGCCCCAAAGAGACTGCGCAGATTGCCGACCGGGCCGAGATTGCGCCACTCATCCTCGCCGTACCAGGCCTGCCAGCTCCGGTCGGACTGGGCGAAGGCGAACATCTGCAGGCCGCGGCCAATGGCATTGATGTTGAAGACCGAGCCAAGCCCCGGCCGGGCCGTGCAACTGGCAGTGCTCGCGGCGTCATTCCAAACCGCGCAAATCTCGCCTGCGAGACGGTAGTACAGACCGCTGATCGATCCGCCGCGCACCAGGATCGCGTCATCGGCCTTGAGCGGGCCGGCCGGAAGCGGCCCGATCATCAGCGCCAGGACAACCGGATAAAGACGTCTGGAGATGCGCCGCCACGCCGGGAAACAACGCATCAATCTGTCACGCAGGTGCATTTGACCATCGCCCTTTTTGATTGCACTGTTCAGAAATACGCGGCTGATTTCCTTGGGTCTTGCGGGTCAGGATGCTGTCTGGCACCGAAACCGTCCCGAATAAAACAAGACCAGAATAATTCAATATTTTCAAATTTCTATGTTACGATTCTGAAACACGATCTTGTCCGGCGGCCGCGGCGACCGGACCAGGTTCAAGGGCTGGACGGCAGGAGCTAAGAACGTGCGGAATTTTTTCCGGGCCGGCGCTCGCTGTGCCAGGCGCCGCAGCGGGTTGGCAACACTTGCTCTGGCGGCGGCGATCGTGACCGCGCTGCCGGCGGGTCTTGCGCCAGCCCGCGCGGATGAGCCCTATCTGGTCGTGGTGAACGATGCGCCCCCGTTCCGGATCATCGAGAACTGGGGCGGCGATTCCGGCTACGCGGGCGCCTATATCGACACGATTTTCGAGATCCAGCGGCGTACCGGCATTCCGCTTGAGTTTCGCCATGTTCCTTTCGCCAGGGCGTTGGCGATGATGGAAAACGGCGCCGCGGACATCATGCTGGGGCCGAACTGGAGCGTTGAACGCGCCGCGTACATGGTCTATCTCGACGCGTCGTTTCCCGCGGAGACCAAGGTCTTCTTTGCGCCCGATGGAGGCAGCGATGTCGAGTCCTATCAGGACCTGAAGAGCTTGCGCGTCGGCGTCCTTCGGGCGGCACGCTATTTCGAGCCATTCGACTCCGACGACACGATCCAGAAGATCACCTTCGACACCTACCGCTCCGCCTTTGTCGCGGCACGGCAAGGCAGGGTCGATGTGGTGATTATTCCCGAAAGGCAGGGCAAGTATCTGCTGCGCCAGTTCGGCTGGTCTTTCACGGCCTCCTCCTTCCGGGTTCCCGGAACGCCGTCATTTATAACGATTTCCAGAAAATCGAATTTGATCAAGAAGAAGGCCAAGATCGAAGACGTCATGGAACAATTGAACCAGGAAGGGTTTTTTGCACGTTTGCTGGTTACCTATCTGGAGTAGACCCGGTGTGATCCGCAAACCATTTCTGTCCGCGCCGCTCGAAGCGGCGGCCATCCGGATGCAACATCAGACGTATCGAAACGCCGACGTCACCTCGTTTCCGGCCTATTGAGGGTACCGACGGGTGGAAATTCCTGACTCAACTGACGAGAACAGCGCTCCATTGAATCAGGCCGGCGGCCGGCGCTGGCACGCCAACATCACGAGCAAGTTCCTTCTGATCCTCCTGCCGATCGTCCTGTTGGCGACGCTTGCCACGGTAAGCGTCTTTGGCTGGCTGACCGTCGAAAAACTGCGCGCCGATCTGACCCTGCGCGGCGACCGGCTGACCCGGTTCTACGCCACGGCCCTGTCGTCACCGCTTTGGAACTATGATCTGGAAAGCGTCGAGCGGACATTGAGGACGCTCACCTTGGATCCCGATGTCGGCCAGGCGGTTCTCTCGAACATGAACGGGGAGACCCTCGCGCAAGTGGGCGACAGCGATCTCGGCGCGGAGCAGATCCTGTTCCACGCCACCAGGCCCGTCGAGTACAAGAACAACGGAGCGACCGAGACCATCGGGACCCTGACGGTCCGTTTCAGCAACCTGAAGATCCAGAGTGTGCTCGAGACCGAGATTCTCATCGAATTCGTGCTCGTGCTCGTTCTCGTGGGCTGCCTGTCTCTCGGCTCCCTGATCACCTTCCGCTTCATCATATTCAGGCCGCTGACGCATCTGCTTCTCGCGATTCGAAGTTCCAGAGGTCTCGATGCTCTGACGCCGGTCACCTGGTCCGCCCGCGACGAGATCGGTGAGGTCATCCAAGCCTACGAGACGATGCGCAGAACCATCGTTCGCGAGGAACAGGCGCGCTTCAGCGCCCAGGCGGCCGTGGTGCGCAGCGAGAAGCATTTCCGAGACCTGATCGAAGGCTCGATCCAGGGCGTGCTGATCCATCGCGATTTCCGGCCTCTCTACGTCAATCAGGCCTGGTGCGACATGTTCGGCTACACGGGCCCCGCGGAGATCCTCGCACTGGAGTCGATCCACAGCATGATCGCCACCGAAGACCGCCAGAGGCTGCAAACTCTTTACGATCAGGAAATCGCACGTGAGCGCCCCTTGCCCATATTCGAATTCAAGGGCATCCGGCGGGACGGCTCGGAAGTCTGGCTCCAGAACGCAAACCGGCGGATCGAGTGGGAGGGCGCGCCGGCGGTCCAGGCGGTCGCCATCGACATCTCGGAGCAGAAACTCGCCCAGGAGCAATTGCTGCAGGCCCAGAAAATGGAGGCCACGGGCCAGCTGACCGGTGGCATCGCCCATGACTTCAACAATCTCCTGGCCATCATTCAGGGCAATATCGAGCTGTTGTGCGAGGACGTGGGAGACGACAACGCGCTGGCCCAGGCGATACAGCGCGCCGCGCGCCGCGGCGCGGAACTGACCCAGCGGCTGCTGGCGTTCTCCCGCCGGCAGTCCCTCCACCCCCAGGCGGTGAACCTCGCTCACCTGGCCGACGGACTGCTTGACCTGCTGCAACGAAGCCTTGGGGAGACCATCAGTATCAAGGTGATGAGCGAGGACGCGCTGTGGACGGCGAAGGCGGATCCGGGACAGGTTGAAAACACCCTGCTGAACCTGGCGATCAACTCCCGCGATGCCATGCCCACGGGCGGGTTGCTGACCATTGCCTGCCGCAATCTGCATCTGGACACGGACAACGCGCCCCAGCATCCGAATATGCCGGCGGGCGACTATGCGGTCCTGTCCGTGAGCGATACCGGCAATGGCATGCCGCCCTACGTCATGGAACACGCCATGGAGCCGTTTTTCACCACCAAGAGCGTTGGCGAGGGCAGTGGCCTGGGACTCTCGATGGTCTATGGCTTCGCCAACCAATCCGGCGGCGGCATGACCATCGAAAGCGCGCTGGGCGTGGGAACCACAGTCAGCATCTACCTGCCACGCGCCGAAGCCGCCGCCGTGCCGGCCGCGGCCCTTGGCACCATGCATCGTGAGATTGGCAGAAATGAGCATATCCTGCTGATCGAGGACGATCCGGACGTGCGCACCATGGTGCGCGTCATGCTGGAACGTCTGCACTATCGCGTCATCAGCGTCGGCGACGTGGCCGAGGCCGGCCGCGTGCTGTCACGCGGCTCCCAGATCGACCTCGTGCTTTCCGACGTCATGCTGCCCGGTGGCGTCAGCGGCGCCGCGTTCGCCGCCGATCTGGCACACAGCCATCCAGAGCTGAAGGTGGTCCTGATGTCCGGCTACAGCGCCGAGCACATCAACCTGGAGATCGCGCCTCTGACGAAAATGACCTTGCTGAACAAACCCTTCAGCCTCGATCATTTATCGCGCTCGCTGCGCCTCGCGCTTGACTGACACGAGGAGCATGTCACCACCAGCCCGGGAATGGGCGGACTGCGACACCGGTTGCGCGCATCCATGAAGCAGCTGGCCCATAATCTCTCCTGCGTGTGGCGGCACACTGATAATCCGTCACACTCCGGGACTAAACATCCAGCGCCCATGGCTTGTCCATAAACTGGAGCGTTTCCTTGTTAGATTGAATCAATTCTGTTGGTCCAAACCGGTTCGATCCGCGAGGAAACGCTCTAGACCTTGGGGGCCGCGGCGGAGGGAAGGTGACCCGTCTTCATCCAGATCTTGGCACCCTCGGGCCCCGCCGTGAGCGACAGCGTTTCGCCTTCCGGCAGGCGCAGCCAGCCGTTCTTTTCGATCGTGACGCCGCTCTCCCTCACGCTCCCCCCGATAACAAGAAGCTCGATTCCGCCCGGATCCTGAGATGTCAGGATCGCTCGCGCTTCGAGGTGGCTGTAGGTCACATGCTCGCGACTATCCCGATGCAGGGTCGCAGTGGCGACCCCGTCGACGGGGCAGGCAGCTCATCGGCCATGGATTTGTGGAACTGTGTGCGATCCTCAAGGTCAAATTGCCAGAGCTTCACAAAGATCGTGCAGCCCTCATCGGAACCAGGAGTGTGGCTAGTGGTGGGCGGGTTGCGCACGTAGGTGCCAGCAGGAAAGTCGCCATACTCATCCTGAAACACACCGTCCAACACGATGAATTCCTCTCCGCCTGTGTGTGTGTGAGCCGAAAACCGGCTGCCGGGCGCATAGCGCACAATCGTAGTGGCGCGCGCCACCTCGTCGCCGATGCGGTCGAGCATGCGCCGATCGACGCCCTTTATCGGCGAAGGCTGCCAGTCCAGCTGGTCCGTGTGGACAACGACGCGCTGCGAAAAGTCGGAATTGAGATCCATGATTTTGCTCCGCTTCTTGTTCGATTGAGGGGAAGGGCTCAGTCCGCAACCGAGGGACGCTCAGCGATCCGATCTCGCCAGGCTCTGAGATGTGTCAGGCTTTCGGGAATATCGACCTTGGCAAAATCGGCAAAGGCCAAGCCTGCAAAGGCGGTGATGTCCGCGACGGAAAACGCTTCGCCGGCCAGAAACTCGTCCTTCTCCAGAACCTTGTCCAGATAGGCCATCGTGTCGCCCGCGACCCTCTTTTGACGGTTGCCCCATTCGACGCATTGGTCGGTTTCCAGATCCGGCCCCAGGCCGGGCGTCGCGTGGTGGAAGTAAGCGCCCACGGCGTTCAGCAGACCGTTTTCGGCCCGCAGGTTCATCATCGCGATGCGCGCGCGGTCCTTTGGCGCCTTGCCGGTCAGGGAGGGACCGTCAAAGGAACCGTCGATATATTCGATGATCGCATCGCACTGCGAGATATGCATACCATCGTCGAGTTCGAGGCAAGGCACGACAGCATCGGGGTTCTTGGCCCTGAATGCATCCGTGCGATGCTCGCCCCCCATCACGTCGACGGGAATGAATTGCACCTTGTCCGTCGCGCCTTTCTCGGCCAGCGCAATGCGGACGCGAGCGGGATTTGGGAAACCTTCGGCATCGTAAATCTTCATGGCAGTGCACTTTCGTTGATCTTGATACAAACTATCTATCAGTAGATAGATTTATCGTCCATGGCATTTCCCGCAAGCATGGTCACAATCCCGTGAGGCCCGCTGCCGTAGGGCAGACTGTCAGCGGGTCAGGCCCTGACAGGACTGACGCGCGCCGATGCGGGCACGCCAGGCGAGAAGCGCTGTGCACTCCACCGGGACCATGACCTTCGGATAAGTCTCGGAGAATTCGAGGCCGGTGAAGACCGTTATGTCGGCCATGGAAAAGCCGTCACCGGCTATGAAGGGTTGCTGTTCCAGAACGTCGTTGAAATAGCGCATCCCCTCCAGCGTCTTCGCCAGATGGGCTTCACCCCAGGCCTTGTTCTGGTTCAGCTCGATCTCCGGACCAAAACCGGGTGTCGCGTGGTGGAAATAGGCGCCGATGGCATCGACGATCTGTTGCTCGCCGCGACGTTGCATCATGTGGATGACCGCGCGCTCTTTCGGTGTCCGCCCAGTCAGGCTGATGCCGGGATAGGTGTGATCAATATATTCGGTAATCGCGGTCGTCTCGGAGATCGCGGTGCCGTCATCCAGGACGATCAGCGGGATGGTCACGCTGGGGTTGAGCGCCTTGAACGCCTCGGTGCGGTGTTCGCCCTTCCACAGGTCGACCTGTTTCACGATCACCTGATCCATCACGCGCTTTTCTTCGAGCGCAATGCGCACGCGGTCTGGGTTGGGTAAACCTTTGGAATCGTAGAATGTTAGCATGAGTTAGCTTTCGCGACCTGATTCTGGGTGTGTGGCAGCGGTTTATGGTTCAGTACCCCTGCGCTGCAGTTCACTTGATGCCGCGAGCGATGCGCGATCCGTCGGCGTGCAGGCGCGTGGCGGTGGCAAGTTCAATCCCGGTATTACCGCCGGTCACTAATGCGGTCATTCCGTTCAACACCTCATTGTCTCCTGGATTCGGCGGATTTGATTCTTGCTGTCGTCTCGCTCGCGGCGCGGCGCGCGGCGTCAATCGCGCCGGCGAGGTAGCCCGGTTCGGTCTCGCTGGTTTCGCTGCCGGCCAGCGAGATGCGCCCTCGCCACTCGCCCCGACCCACGGCTGTTTCGTCGCAACCCGATGGACGTCGGCCAGCCGATCGTCAGGCGTCGCGGTGAGCGGATCGTCGGTCCAGTCCTTGAACAGGGTCGCGCACGGTCTTCCGGCCTCCGGTCCGAACAATTGGGCGAGTTGCTGGATGGCGGCCCCGACGACTGCGTCGCGGCCGGCCGCGTCACGCTGCTCTGCGGACAGGCCGACGAATCCGAAAAGTGCCGCCTTTCCCGAAGCAGTGGTCGCGTCGTGAATTTCCACGAGAGGGCCGACCATGCTCTGGGCCGTGCCGGAAAGGCCCGCCCCCGCCAGAACGGCCGGTCGTAGAGGGCGACGAACTTTGCGTGCGGCGCCATCCAGGTTGGCGTGTCGCGCCAGCGCCGGGCCGTTGCGGCATCGAGAGCCGGCGAGAACGAGACCGTCGCTTCGAGAAGCCGCGGCGGCAACGCGAAGATGATGTGAGCCGCCATTGCGTTGTGTTCGGCGCCGTCTGCGTCGACGAAACCAACCTCGATCCCCGACCCACTGAGCGCGACGCGCGTGACCCGCGCGCCGAGCCGGATGCTTTCATTCGGAAGGCCGGCGGCAAGGGCGGCGATGATGGCGCCGGCGCCTCCGGCAAGCCGCATCGATTCCGGCTCCTGCCGGTATCCGGCATAACGCCGCGGGGCTTCGCCCGACATCCGCTGGAAGACGACATCGCCGTCGCTGTTCTGCGGAAAGACGGCAAGCCCGAGGTCACGGACGAATTCGCCCATCGCCGGCTGCATGGCGGGCCAGAACCAAGACGGTCCCAGATCGAAGCCGTCATCCGACGCATGGCCGGAGGCGTCGACCGACAGGATGCGACCCCCGAGCCGATCGCGGGCTTCCAGCAGGAGAAAGCCGACGCCGGCCCGGTGAAGAATTCGGGCTGCGGTCAGTCCGGCAAGGCCGCCTCCGATGATGAGGGCAGGATGGTTCAAGGCTGGCCCTTCAAGTGCGGGATAGCGACGCCGGCGCACCATTCGCGCCTCTGTCGTCGATTACTGCCGACCGGCGGTCACGCCGCCGTCGACCGGCAGGACAGTGCCCGTGATCCACGACGCCAGATCGGAGGCGGGAAAGGTGTTGTGGACCGGGGTCTCGACAACGGCCGGGGCCTGCGCAGTGATTCGTGTATTGTGCCGCGCAAGTTCGATCGCGCGGTTGCGCACCATCGCGTGGACGCCCGCATTGGCCGCCGACGGTGTCGCACCGATCGCCTGGATCGCCCACATGGAGCCGGTCTGGACGATCGCGCCGCCCATGTTTTTCATCGCCTTGGCAGCAGCCTGCGCGGTGAAGAACTTGCTCTTCAGGATCGTGTCCAGATAGCAGTCGCAGTCAGCATCGGTCAGATCAAGGAACAGCTTCGGATTGAAACCGCCCGCGTTGTTCACAAGGATATCGAGCTTGCCGAAGCGGGAGACCGCGAGATCGACAAGAGCCGCGCCCATCGCCGGACCGGCGATACCGCCCGCCGAGACGGCCACCCTCTGACCGCTCGGGTCGATCTCGCGCGCCGACGCTTCAAGCTTCGCCGGATCCCGGCCGTTGATTGCGACCCTGGCGCCCTCGGCGATAAAACACGCCGCGATTTCCTTGCCGATCCCCCAGCCGGCTTTGGTAATCGCGACCACCCTGCCTTCAGATCTCGCCATCTTCGTTTTTTTACCTGCCGATAGATAGATTATGGCCTTCTTTACGGCTTGCCAGGCACGATTGCAAGGCCTATCTATCGAAAGATAGGTAAACTGCAGTACGAACGGATGAAATGACGTGAGCGATACGGTAAAGGCAATCATGGACGCAACGGAGCGTCGCATCAGGGAGGCCGGCTATAGCGGCTTCAGTTTCCGCGAGATCGCCGCCGACGTCGGCGTGAAAAGCGCCAGCATCCACTACCACTTCCCGACCAAGAGCATACTCGCGGCCGCTGTGGCCCGCCGCTACAATGCTCGCATCGTTGAGGCGGCCGATACCGCAGTCGCTGCCGGACAGGATGTGGTTCAGGCCTGGAAGGCAGTGTTCCGCAGCGCGCTCGATGACGGTGCGAAGATGTGTCTGTGCGGCTCGCTCGGCGCCACCGTCGGCGATCTGACACCGGAAGTTGCGCAAGAGGTGCGACGGTTCTTCGACGCGGGTATCGCCAGCCTGGTCGCTGGCGGACTCGCCGAGGAGCGTGCGGAGCAGGTGTTCGCGACGCTCGAAGGTGCAATCCTGATGGCCAGTGCACAGGGCGATCCGGCCATCTTCGATCGCGCCACTGCGAATCTCGGCTGAGCAAGCGATAGCCCGCACCACTGAAACTCGTCCGTCGCGTTGGCGTTATCTGGCGCACCGGCCACGCCCAGTCTCCGGCCGCCCGCGCCTTTCTCGATCTTGTGAGGAGAACGGCGCCGGGCGCAGAAACCGTCGACCCGTCCGGCGCGGGGCCTCTGGCAGGCGGGTGAGGGCATCCGCGGCTCCTCCTGCATTGGCGGCTTTCCCCATGCGCTCGTGGCGCGCCGACACCTGGCGCTGGACACAAAAAAACCCCAGCGGTTTTCACCGATGGGGGTTTTGTCGTTCTGGTTGCGGGGGCAGGATTTGAGCCTGCGACCTTCAGGTTATGAGCCTGACGAGCTGCTCGCCTTGGCCTTGTCCGTCCTCGACGCTGTAGCGTCTGCGATGCGGGCGGGGGCGCTATTGGCAGATGCTCAACACGCAGGTCCTGGATCGCGAGGTATAGGCGGCCGGTGTAAAAACCCGCGCCTGAAACAACGCCACCGGCAACGGGACACTTTCATGTCCACAACCGCAAATCCCTCCACATGAACTGCAGCCGCGGGATCAGGGCATTGCTGAGGAATTGTCCCACGGCCGACATTCTCGCTCGGGAAAAGTTCTTGGTATCGCACCAGCCGCTGATACAGTCGGCGCAGCGTCGCGCCAGGCGGTGCAGATACCGGAGAGTTTCTTGTCGAAGACTGGGCGAACACCATTCCGGGATCCCGGTCCGGCGCGGGTGCAAACGGCAGGGCAGTCGCCACAGGTCTCGGCGGTCTGGCAGTCGCTGCGGCCGCTGGATTGGGTGAAGAACCTGCTTCTGGTCGCAGCGCCCCTGCTGCTCGATACCTCCGGCGCGCTCCTCGCCATGCCGGTGCTGGCGCAAGGGTTCATCCTGTTTTGCGCGTTGGCCAGCGGGACCTACATCTTGAATGATCTGCTGGACATATCCGCGGATCAAAAACACACCCGCAAGCGTAACCGCCCCTCGCCGCGGGCCTCCTCGACACCTCTCACGCCGCTGTTCTGGCCGCCCTGCTCGTCAGCGCGTCGATCGCCGCGGCCGTTGCGCTGAACCCGGGGTTCGGCGCGTGCCTGTCCGCCTATGCCCTTTTGTCGCTCGCCTATTCCATCTGCCTGAAGCGCATCGTAGCCCTGGACGTCGGCGCGATCGCCGCTCTCTTCTGCCTGCGCGCGATCGCCGGATGCCTGCTGGCCGGCACGGCCGTCCCGGTCCCGTTCCTGGCCTGCGTTGCGCTGACGGCCCTCAACCTGGGCCTTGCCAAACGCTACGCCGAACTCATTGGCTGCGGCAGCGTCCTCACGGTGGCGGGGCGCGGTTACAGACCGGGACATGCATCTATCCTGCCGGTGGCCGGGATCTGCAGCGCGGCGCTCTCCGTCCTGTGCCTCGCGATTTTTGGCGGTTCCTTTGTCGATGAACATTTCCGGAATCCAGCACTGATTATTCTGAGCAGCGCTCTTCAACTCGGCTTGTTCTGGCGAGTCTGGGTCGGCGCCCGCAATCCGGGATTCGACGGCGACCCGATCCGCCTCGCGGTGCAGGACCCGCTGATCGCCGGCGGCCTCCTTGCCGTGTCGCTCGGCGTCGCCGTCGCCGTGGCGGCTCCGGTTTGAGCGGTCAGATCGAAAGCTGGGGGCGCGTCCGGCGGTATGACCACGACGTCCGGGTCCTGTCGACATATGAACTCGACGAGACGCTGTTGCCAGCCATCTCCGGGTCGGGAAAAAGCTTGCTGGCGCACGGCATGGGCCGGTCCTACGGCGACGTCGCTTTGAACCAGAACAACCATCTGCTGCTGACGAAGCAGCTCGATTTCCTGATCGACGCGGACTGGAATACCGGGCGCATCGTCGCCGGGACCGGTCTAACGCTGAAAGCCCTGCACGCACTCTCCGTCCCGCGCGGCTGGATCTCGGCAGTCGTTCCCGGAACCGCGTTCGCCTCGCTGGGCGGCTGTGTCGCCAATGATGTGCATGGAAAGAACCACCCGGACGCGGGCAGCTTCGGGGCGCATGTAATCCGCCTGCAACTCAGGCGCTCCTCCGGCGAGGCGCTGGTCTGCGATCGCGACAAGAACCGGCAGCTGTTTGCCCTGACGCTTGGCGGCCTCGGACTGACGGGACTGATCGAATGGGTCGAGCTGCAGCTGGCCCCCTGCGCGTCGCCCCTCATGGAGGAGGAGAGATTGGCCGTCACCGCTCTGCCCGAGCTCTTTTCCTTGTTCCGCGACAGCCCCGGCTGGCCGCACAAGGTTGCGTGGATCGACGGGCTGGTCGACGCGATGCCCGGCTTCCGGGGCGTGTTTTCGCGCGCCCGCCCAACATCGCCAGCGCAACCGGGAGCAAGCTCACCGAGCAGACCCGTGCTGGCACCCGCCGGCACTCCGGGCGGGCTGATCAACCGGTTCAGTCTTTCGGCCTTCAACAGGCTGCAATTTCACTTGGCGCAACGCGGCCCGCGATCCGTGCGCCCCTATCAGGACATCCTTCATCCGCTGGATCGTGTCACGCATTGGAACAGGCTCTATGGGCGATGCGGGTTCTTTCAGTATCAGGCGCTGGTTCCGGCGGAGGATGCGGTGGCTGACCTGCTTAATCTCGTCTTTGCGGGCACCCAACGGCCGACGCTCGCGGTTCTTAAGCTGCACGGAGAGACAGGATCGCCCGGCCTGATGTCGTTCTGCCGCGAGGGCGCGAGCCTCGCGCTGGATTTCGCGAACCGCGGACCCGGCACGCTGCGGCTGCTGGACGCTCTTGATGCTATTGTCCTCCGTCACGGCGGCCGCGTGTATCCGGCCAAGGACGGGCGCATGCCGGCCCGGGCGTTCCAGCGGTTCTTTCCGCGGTGGGTTGAGCTTCAGGCCGGGCGCGATCCCGCCTTTTCATCCTCCTTCTGGCGGCGTGTCGCCGGCAACGCAGGCGCCCTTCGATGAGCGGCGGCGAGAAGACACTCCTGATCATTGGCGCGACCTCGTCCATCGCCCTCGCCTATGCACGGCTCCGGGTCGCTGGCGGTCCTGTCCGGCTCATCCTGTCCGGCAGAAATCCGGACCGTCTCGCATTGGTGGCAAAGGATCTCGGCACGCGGGGCGCGGTGTCGGTGGCATGTTACCCCGGCGACATCGGCAGTCCCGACGCGGTTCCGGCCCTGTTGACCGACATTCTGAGCCTTGAGGGTTCCATCGACGAAATCTTCATCGCCTGCGGCACGATGACCCCGAACGGCGCCGGCCTTTTGGAAATCGCGCACATGCTGCAGGTGAATTTGGTGGCGATGGCGCTCTGGGCCGAGGGCGGCGCCCGGGCCCTTGAACGCCAGGGCCACGGGCACATTGTGATCATCGGATCGGTCGCGGGTGACCGCGGACGGACGTCCAACTCCTTGTATGGCGCGAGCAAAGCGGGACTCGAGCGCGTCGCCGAAGGGCTGAGCCTCCGCTTTCACCGCAACACCGAGCTTTGGTGCACCCTGGTCAAACCAGGCCTGGTCGACACGCCGATGACCCAGGCGATGAGCAAGGACGGTTCGTTGTGGTCCACGCCGGACGATGTCGCCCGATCCATCGTCGAGGCCGTCCGCAGTCAAAGGCCCGTCGCCTACGTCCCCGGCCGATGGCGGTGTATCATGCTCGTCGTCAGACATTTGCCCCGGACGGTGTTGAGCCGTCTGGGGCTTTGAGGGGCGCTCGTGACAACAGCGCTTCAGGCATCTGCGGAGCATGCGGGCATTCTTCTCGCCACAGGCATGGGCGCGCTCACAATGGGGCTGCAGATCCTCGTCTTGAGGCGCCTTGATCCTCAGCGTCTGGTCGGGGACGAGCAGGAATACCGGAACACCGCCAATGGCCTGCCGGACCACGAGCGCTGGCTCCGCGTGCCGCTGTTCAGCCTGGTGCCCTGGGTGGCGGCGCGGCTGTGTCGCGGTGATCAGATCCGCACCTCCCGCTTGCTCATGGCGCTGATATCCGCGCTGACCGTCGGCCTCGCTGTCTGGTGCGCGCACCAGTCGGGGGACTCCCAGCCGCGTTTACGGCGGGCCTGCTGCTCATTCTCTGCGCGGAACGGGCGATCCTGTCCATGCACCTGTGGCCCGATATCCTTCTGGGCTTCTGGCTGCTGCTGTTTTCCGTGATCCTGCAGCGGACGGGCACACCCGCCGACATAGTCTGTCTGGGGACAATCGCGGCGCTAGGCTTTGCCACCCGCGTGGATTTCGCGGCCTTGCCCCTGTTTGGCGCGGTCTATTGGATTGCGCAGGGCGCTGATCCCGTGACCGTGAGCGCCGGTGTCATCGGGCCGACTGTCGCGGTCGCCGCGCTGCTGAGCGTGGTCAACGGGAGACGCCATGGTATCTGGGCGCCGGACACGACGGTCCTGTTCAACCTGCGCGTGGCGGCAACGGAACTGCGCCACCCGCAGGCATCCACCGGCGCCCTCATGCGGATGACGGTCAAATCCCATGCCGACCGCCTGGGAAGCCGAGGTCCCGACACTGCTGCGGGAGCGCCCCTCGCCCCGCCGTGCCGCCGCGCCCGGCTCGTTCCCGGACTTTGGTTTCGGCGGCTGATCACCCTGACCGGCCAGGAGACATTTGTCCGCCACACGCTGATACAGATGTCTGCGGCCGGATACGCGCCGATCGCGTCGCGCCTGGTCGCCCAGCTGATCGACACCAATCTCCGCCTGTGGTTTCCGGTCCTCTGCGGAGCGTTCGTTCTTTATGGTCGGCAGATGCCCGCGGCCACCGTCGCGCTGGTCGCGGTGATGATCGCGCTGCAGTCGCTCGTCCAGACCCGCAGCCGCTATCGCATGGCGGTCCTGCCCGTAATCGCGGCAAATGTCGCTGCGGCTGCCTGGGGCGATGGATTGGCAGCGGCAAATGCTCAAGACATCGTCATGTCCGGGATTGTCATGGCGCTGCTGATCTGCGTCCCGCCCCGCCCGGAAGCAGATGCCGTCCCATGACGAGTTGCGCGTTTCGGCGTCTTTTCCGGGACTTTTACGACAAAAAAACCCCAGCGGTTTTCACCGTTGGGGGCTTTTTGATTGGGTTGCGGGGCAGGATTTGGGTTATTTGTCCCGCGGCGTCGGGCGTGGCCCTTCTTGCGGGCCCCTGGGGAGGTCAAAATTCTCGACCCGGCTCCCGAACGACAAAACCCCGGCCATGGAGACCGGGGGTTTTGTCGTTCTGGTTGCGGGGCAGGATTTGAACCTGCGACCTTCAGGTTATGAGCCTGACGAGCTACCGGGCTGCTCCACCCCGCGGAAAGTCTTGTTTTCAGACGCAAAAAGCGCCGCAAGCATGGATTGCTTTGGCGCTTTGCTCCACCCGGGAGTGTTTTGTGAGTGGAGGAATCGTTGAGAGGAATGTTGTGTGCTTTGCAGGCCTGGCAGTGTCCTACTCTCCCGCGTCTTAAGACGAAGTACCATCGGCGCTGGGGAGTTTCACGGCCGAGTTCGGAATGGGATCGGGTGCAGGCTCCCCGCAATAGCCACCAGGCCGGCAAAGGACACAACTGTTCGAAGAAACTGGAATTGGATACCGTCATCGCTTGGTTTCATCGCCGCCATATCGTTCTTCCGACACCACAGGTGTCGCAAGGCCGACCGGCCGCCGCGGCTGACGCCGCGCCCACCCGGAGGACAGCGCGCAAGCGCGGTGCGTCCGTGAGGGAGAAGATTTCTCAGCGCTTTCGCGCTGAGAAGATGGATATTGATTAATGAGAGTGATCAAGCCAATCGAGTTATTAGTACCGGTAAGCTGCATGCATTGCTGCACTTCCACACCCGGCCTATCAACGTGGTGGTCTTCCACGACTCTCAAGGGAGAACTCGTTTTGAGGTGGGTTTCCCGCTTAGATGCTTTCAGCGGTTATCCCGTCCGTATATAGCTACCCTGCTATGCCGCTGGCGCGACAACAGGTCCACCAGAGATACGTCCATCCCGGTCCTCTCGTACTAGGGACAGATCCTCTCAATTCTCCTACACCCACGGCAGATAGGGACCGAACTGTCTCGCGACGTTCTGAACCCAACTCACGTACCACTTTAATCGGCGAACAGCCGAACCCTTGGGACCTGCTCCAGCCCCAGGATGTGATGAGTCGACATCGAGGTGCCAAACGATCTCGTCGATATGGACTCTTGGAGATCATCAGCCTGTTATCCCCGGCGTACCTTTTATCCGTTGAGCGATGGCCCTTCCACGTGGGACCACCGGATCACTATGGCCGTCTTTCGACTCTGCTCGACTTGTCAGTCTCGCAGTCAGGCAGGCTTATGCCATTGCACTCAACGAGCGATTTCCGACCGCTCTGAGCCCACCATCGCGCGCCTCCGTTACTCTTTGGGAGGCGACCGCCCCAGTCAAACTACCCGCCACACACGGTCCCGGGTACTGTAATACCGCGGTTAGACATCCATAACGATAAGGGTGGTATTTCAAGGATGGCTCCACCCGAGCTGGCGCCCGAGCTTCAAAGCCTACCACCTATCCTACACATGTCGTGACGAATGCCAGTGTGAAGCTGTAGTAAAGGTGCACGGGGTCTTTCCGTCTGACCGCAGGAACCCCGCATCTTCACGGGGAATTCAATTTCACTGAGTCTATGCTGGAGACAGCGGGGAAGTCGTTACGCCATTCGTGCAGGTCGGAACTTACCCGACAAGGAATTTCGCTACCTTAGGACCGTTATAGTTACGGCCGCCGTTTACCGGGGCTTCAATTCGGAGCTCTCACCCCTCCTTTTAACCTTCCGGCACCGGGCAGGCGTCAGACCCTATACGTCGCCTTACGGCTTCGCAGAGCCCTGTGTTTTTGATAAACAGTCGCAACCCCCTGGTCTGTGCCCCCAATGCCTAGTTGCCTAGACACTGGGCTCCCTTCTCGCGAACTTACGGGAGCAATTTGCCGAGTTCCTTCAGCATAGTTCTCTCAAGCGCCTTGGTATGCTCTACCAGTCCACCTGTGTCGGTTTCGGGTACGGTCATTAGTGCGGGAGCTATTTCCTGGAACACCTTCGAAGCATCTCCAATCCAGTAAGGAGATACAGCACACGGCATTCGTCACTACCCGCTGGCTGCAGAATATTGACTGCATTCCCATCGACTACGCCTTTCGGCCTCGCCTTAGGAGCCGGCTAACCCTGCGCCGATTAGCGTTGCGCAGGAACCCTTGGACTTTCGGCGAGGGTGTCTCTCACACCCTTTATCGTTACTCATGTCAGCATTCGCACTTCTGATATCTCCAGGAGCCCTCGCGGGTCTCCCTTCGCAGACTTACAGAACGCTCCGCTACCGCTCATTGCTGAGCCCGCGATTTCGGTGCATGGCTTGAGCCCCGTTACATTGTCGGCGCGGAACCCCTTAATTAGACCAGTGAGCTGTTACGCTTTCTTTAAATGATGGCTGCTTCTAAGCCAACATCCTGGTTGTTTTGGGAGTTCTACATCCTTTCCCACTTAGCCATGACTTGGGGACCTTAATCGGCGGTCAGGGTTGTTTCCCTCTTCACGACGGACGTTAGCACCCGCCGTGTGTCTGCTGGATAGTACTTCTCGGTATTCGGAGTTTGGTTAGGTTTGGTAATCCGGTGAGGACCCCTAGCCCATCCAGTGCTCTACCCCGAGAGTATTCGTCCAACGCACTACCTAAATAGTTTTCGCGGAGAACCAGCTATTTCCAGGTTTGATTGGCCTTTCACCCCTAGCCACAAGTCATCCCCGAATTTTTCAACATTCGTGGGTTCGGCCCTCCAGTGCGTGTTACCGCACCTTCAGCCTGCTCATGGCTAGATCACCTGGTTTCGGGTCTAGTCCAACTAACTAAGACGCCCTATTAAGACTCGCTTTCGCTGCGCCTACACCTATCGGCTTAAGCTTGCTAGTTAGACTAAGTCGCTGACCCATTATACAAAAGGTACGCTGTCACCCAGGACGAACCTTGGGCTCCAACTGTTTGTAGGCGTTCGGTTTCAGGATCTATTTCACTCCCCTCGTCGGGGTGCTTTTCACCTTTCCCTCACGGTACTGGTTCACTATCGGTCGACAAGGAGTACTTAGGCTTGGAGGGTGGTCCCCCCATGTTCAGACAGGATTTCACGTGTCCCGCCCTACTCGAGGACTGCAAAT